>NZ_CP047029.1:2232500-2522500 GCF_009796805.1 Algibacter sp. L1A34
TACAATATCGTGTTGCCATAAACGATGCTTCAGTATCATCTTTAGATGCTCGAACTGCTGTTGCAGGTGGAGATGCTGTTTACAATGGTCGTGCAAATCTAGGATCTAAAGATGCAGGTAAAACATACGCTGGTTATTTCGATTATAATTTTTTAGATCAAGAATCTAACTTTTTACCTTACAAAGTAGGAACATACTTAGGTGGAAAAAAAGTATTTAATGTAGGTGCAGGTTTCTTCTTGCATCCAAAAGGATCTGTAATTGATACAGGTACTGCGCTATCGCCAAATCTTGAAGGCGAAGATGTATCCATATTTGCTGTAGATGCTTTTTACGATACACCAATAGGTGAGGATGGAAGCGCAATTACGGCATACGCTGTATATCAAAATAGCGATTACGGTAAGAATTATTTGTATAGTGCTTATGGAACAGGAAGCATGGTTTATGGACATGTGGGTTACGTTTTAAATGGTGAAAAAACCAAAACAAGATACCAGCCTTATGTAAGTTATGGTACGCATACTTATGATGCTGTAAGTGATGATAGGTCTACACTAGGTATTGGAATTAATGCTTTTATGAGCGGTCACAACTCGAAATTAACTTTAGAATATAAAAATCAAAAATTTGGTGCTTTAGATGCAAATACGATTTCGCTTCAAGCAATGATATATCTATAAAAACGAACAACTATGAGTGAAAAACAAGACAACGCATCGGCGTACTGGAAAGAAAACATCAAGTATTTAGCAATATTACTTGTTATATGGTTTGTCGTGTCCTTTGGATGTGGAATTCTATTTAGAGAAGAATTAAACCAAATTAGACTTGGCGGTTTTAAGCTAGGCTTTTGGTTTGCCCAACAAGGATCGATATATGTATTCGTGATTTTAATATTCGTATACGTAAGATTAATGAACAAATTAGATAAAAAATACGGTTACGACGAGTAAACCTTAACTAAACAAAAACAATAAAAATTATGAGTGTACAATTTTGGACATGGTTATTAGTAGGGATTACTTTCGCCTTATATTTTGGAATAGCAATTTGGGCTAGAGCAGGCTCAACAAAAGAATTTTATGTCGCTGGTGGAGGCGTTTCTCCTTTGGCAAATGGTATGGCAACTGCAGCCGATTGGATGAGTGCAGCCTCCTTTATTAGTATGGCAGGAATTATTTCCTTTTCGGGTTATGATGGCTCTGTATACCTAATGGGCTGGACAGGTGGATATGTGCTTTTAGCATTGCTTCTAGCGCCTTATTTACGTAAGTTTGGGAAGTTTACTGTGCCAGATTTTATTGGAGATCGATATTACTCAAATACAGCAAGAACAGTAGCAGTAATTTGCGCATTAATAGTTTCATTTACTTATGTTGCGGGACAAATGCGTGGTGTAGGTATTGTATTTTCGCAATTCTTACAAGTAGATATTAATCTCGGTGTAGTCATTGGGATGACGGTTGTTTTAACCTTCGCTCTTTTAGGAGGAATGAAAGGAATAACATATACGCAAGTAGCACAATATTGTGTGTTAATTTTTGCTTTTATGGTACCAGCCTTTTTCATCTCTATGCAAATGACAGGAAACATTATTCCCCAAATAGGAATGGGGGGCAAAGTAGAAGGCGGAGCCTTTCTTCTAGATAAGCTAGACTTATTGCATACAGAGCTTGGTTTTCATGAATACACAAGCGGAACAAAATCCACTTGGGATGTTTTTGCAATTACTTTAGCATTAATGACAGGAACTGCTGGTTTACCTCACGTTATTGTGCGTTTCTTTACAGTACCTAAAGTAAAAGATGCACGTAAATCTGCAGGTTATGCATTATTCTTAATAGCTATTTTATATACAACAGCACCTGCAATTGCGGTATTTTCTAGAACGAATTTAATAGAAACAGTAAGTAATAAAGAATATTCTGAAATACCAGTATGGTTTAAAAACTGGGAGAATACGGGCTTAATTGCTTGGTCTGATAAAAATGGTGATGGAAAAATCCAGTATGTAGCTGGTAATTCTTTAGATGGTAAAAAACCAGTGTATACAGAGGCTAGAGGTTTACACGGAGAACGTATGGTTTCTAACGCAAGTGAAGCGAAAAACGAATTATATGTTGATAGAGATATTATGGTGTTGGCTAATCCAGAAATTGCAAATCTTCCAAATTGGGTGATCGCTTTAGTTGCAGCAGGTGGACTTGCGGCAGCATTATCTACTGCAGCAGGATTGCTTTTAGTGATTTCTACATCTATTTCTCACGATTTAATTAAAAAACAATTAAAACCAGATATTTCTGATAAAGCAGAATTAACAGCGGCAAGAATCTCAATTTTTGTAGCAATCTTAATTGCTGGTTACTTTGGTGTTAATCCACCAGGATTTGTAGCAGCAGTCGTCGCCCTGGCGTTTGGGCTTGCAGCCGCTTCCTTTTTTCCTGCCATTATTTTAGGGATTTTTGATAAGCGAATGAATAGTCAAGGTGCTATTTCAGGCATGGTAGTAGGTATTGTATTAATGCTGTTCTACATGATGAAGTTTAAACTAGATATGTTTGGCGGTGGTACAAGTGAAGATTGGTGGTTCGGGACATCTCCCGAAGGATTTGGTACTATTGCAATGACTGTAAATATTGTAATTTCATTGGTAGTTTCTAGATTAACACCAGCTCCACCTCAAAATGTTCAAGACATGGTAGAGAGTATAAGAATACCTTCTGGAGCAGGTGAAGCTTCAGATCATTAGATTATGGTTCTTATTTAAATTAATTAATTTTAATTTATTAGTTATAGTAAATCAGCATTACAATTTTGTAATGCTGATTTCTTATATTAGTAGATATTTTATTGTTTTCGATTTCTCGGAAATAAAAAAAACAAACCAAATGAAAAAACGTCATGAACAAAAGCTAGTTGTATTATCTATAGCTTTGTTCTTAATTTTCAATATACCTTTCATCTTAATTTTTAATTTTGAAGGTGCCATTTGGGGTATTCCAACCCTGTATTTTTCAATATTTTCTATTTGGTTAATCTCAATTATTATTTCATATATCGTACTAAAACGTCATTATGAGTAATTACGCGATAATCACCATAATAATTATTTATTTAGCAGTATTGTTTTTCGTTGCTTTTCTTGCTGAAAAAAAACGAAGAAGCAAATGGGTTAATAACCCTTATGTATATACATTATCTTTAGCTGTTTATTGCTCTGCTTGGACTTATTATGGAAGTATCGGTATTGCAGCTAATTCCGGAATTAATTTTTTACCCATTTATTTAGGGCCAGTTATAGCAGCACCTTTGTGGATAATAGTGCTCAGAAAAATTATTAGGATTTCTAAACAACATAAAATTTCATCAATAGCCGATTTTATTTCACTTCGCTACGGAAATAATAGGTTTTTAGGAGCTTTAGTAACTTTAATCTGTCTATTTGGAACGCTGCCTTATATTTCATTACAACTAAAGGCTGTTTCAGAAACTTTCGAAATCATGGCTAATAAAAGTAGTTATGTTTCATCAACTATTTTAGGTGATTCTACATTTTATGTCGCTTTATTACTTGCCGTTTTTGCAGCTTTCTTTGGAACACAAAACACAGATGCTTCAGAAAAACATAAAGGAATTATCGCATCTGTTGCTTTCGAATCGGTTTTAAAACTCGTTTTCTTTTTAATAATTGGAGTGTATATCACATTTTATTTATTTGATGGTACATCCGATATTTATAATCAAATTTCAATAACCGAAAATTTTAAAGAGCTTACAACATTAGGCGGAGTAGAAGATGGCTTTAATTGGTTTTTTCTAATTGCATTATCTTTTATGTCTATTTTTTTATTACCAAGACAGTTTCAAGTTTCAGTTTTAGAAAATAATAGAGAGAAGCATCTAAAAAAAGCGATTTGGTTATTTCCGTTATACTTATTGTTATTTAACGTATTTGTTATTTTTATTGCTTGGGCAGGAAAGCTCACATTTGGTTCAGATTCAAATGCTGAATATTATACATTGTTGTTGCCTTTAGAAAATGATAATTATTTTTTAGCGGTCCTCGTTTTTCTCGGTGGGTTTTCTGCTGTTATTTCTATGGTGGTTGTGTCAACCGTTGCTTTGTCAACCATGGTAAGTAACAATTTAATTATTCCTTATGGTTTTTTAGATAAGTTTATAAAAAACCAACCGGAACGAAATTCTAAATACATAAAGAATATTCGTCGTATTTCAATTTTTACAATTATAATTGCTGCATATTTTTTCTATGTGTCATTTTCACGTGAGTTATCATTGTACTCAATAGGTTTAATTTCTTTTGTAATTATTTCTCAATTAGCACCTTCATTTTTTATTGGTTTATACTGGAATCGTGGTTCATCAAAAGCTGCTATTCTGGGTATAATTGTAGGTTTCTGTATTGCGGTTTACACCTTGGTTCTGCCATTTACATTTCAAGCTTATACTGGTACAAGCGGTTTTATACATCATGGTTTATTGGGTATTACAGCATTAAAACCTTACGCTTTGTTTGGAATCGATTTTTTAAGTCCGCCAGCGCATGCTTTCTTTTGGAGTATAACATTTAATCTTATGAGTTATTTAGTGTTTTCGCTAATTGCAAAAGGGAACTATAGAGAACGTAACTATGCAGAAATGTTTGTAGATAGTAATAATTTTTCATCACTTCAAGATAGTGCTTTGGTCTGGAAAGGTGAAGCTTACGTGCAGGATATTAAAAATGTTTTGGTTCGGTTTTTAGGTGAAAAAAGAGCGACACGTGCTTTGGCTATTTTCTTTACCAAGTATAAACTACCTCAAGATACGCAATTGGCAGATGCACGTTTAATTAATTTTTCTGAAAAACTTTTAACAGGTAGTATTGGTTCGGCTTCAGCCAAAATATTAATAGCAAGTGTGGTTAAAGAGGAGCAGATTAGTTTAGTGGAAGTTTTGAAGATCTTGGAAGAATCTAAAGAAAACATTGTTAGTAATAAAGTTTTGCTAGATAAGTCAAATGAGCTTTCTCAATTGTCTTCAAAATTAAAAGAAGCAAATGAAGAATTAATAAGTAAAGACAAACAAAAAGATGAGTTTTTAGATACGGTTGCGCACGAGCTTAAAACACCAATTACTGGTATTCGTGCAGCTACGGAGTTGCTTATGGATGAAGATGATGATATGCCACAGGAAATAAAGGCGCAGTTCTTAAAAAATATTCTTCAAGATTCTGAGCGTTTAGGGCGGTTAATACATAATATTCTAGATTTTGAAAAATTAGAAACAGGGCGATTAAATTTAGATTTACAATATCAAGACATTCAAAAAACGATTGCAAAAGCTATTGGTAGTATCTCGCAAATTGCAGCAAAAAAAGAAGTCCAAATTATTAATAGTAATTTACATGCTTTTATGACAAGTTATGATGAAGATCGGATACTTCAAGTATTAACCAATTTGATATCTAATGCCATAAAGTTTTGTCCGCCTAAAGTAGGGAAGATAGAAATAGATTATAGATTAGGAAATGAGTTAGTTGAAATCTCTGTAACCGATAATGGTAAAGGGATTCCGAAGGAAGATCACGATTTTATTTTCGACAAATTTTATCAATCTAAAGATCAAAATACAAGAAAACCGCAAGGAAGCGGGTTAGGCTTAGCGATTACTAAGCAAATTGTTGAAAAACACAAAGGAAAAATTTGGGCAAAAAAAGATGTAAAAAATGGAGCAATGCTTGTTTTTACCATCCCTTTTAAGTAAATTGTTAACTTAAAGTATGAAGAAGAAAATTTTAATTGTTGACGATGAGCCAAATATTGTAATGTCGTTAGAATACACTTTCAAAAAACAAGGCTTTGAAGTGTTTATTGCAAGAGATGGAAGTGAGGCTTTAGAGATATTAAAACATGAGATTCCTAATGTTATTTTGCTAGATGTTATGATGCCAAATGTAGATGGATATCAAACGTTAACACATATAAAAAATACGAGCAATTTAAAAGATACCAAAGTGGTGTTTTTAACTGCCAAAAATAAAGCTTCAGATATTGAGAAAGGGTTAAATCTTGGAGCTGATAAATATTTAACTAAACCTTTCTCAGTAAAAAAAATAGTTTCAGAAATACTGGAGCTTTTAGAATAAAAGTCTTTTAAAGTCTTTTTTTAAAATTGGTTTTGTGTGCAAACAAACTAAGTTTAATTAAAGTTTAAAGACATGAAATTTCGCATCACTCCATTAGCCTCAGATATTATAATTAGTATCTATGCTATTGCTACGCTATTTTTAAGGTTCAAATACGAAAATATTACAAATGTAAGTCCTGTGCTATCTATAGTTATGGGTATTTGTTTTGTGGTTATTATTTGGGTACTCATCAAGCTTAATGTGCTTAATCCTAATTGGTTTGGCTTACTTAATTCTAATAAAAAGTAAGTTATGTATTATCAAGAATTTTACCAAGAAAGCATTCAGTATCCAGAACAATTTTGGACTAAACACGCTAATAAATTGGATTGGTTTAAAGCGCCAAAAACAATTCTATCTAAAGATAAATACGATCATAATCAATGGTTTGAAGATGGACAACTTAATTTAAGTTATTTGTGCATAGACAAGCATATTAAAGATGGTTTTGGTACTCAAAATGCAATTATTTTTGACTCTCCAGTTACAAATACTAAGCAACATATTACTTTCAATCAATTACATCAAGAAGTTTCAAAGCTTGCTGGTGGATTGCAAAATTTAGGGCTTAAAAAAGGAGATACTTGCATTATTTATATGCCAATGATTCCGCAGGCATTGTATGCTATGTTGGCTTGTGTTAGAATTGGTGTTATTCATTCAGTGGTGTTTGGTGGTTTTGCACCGCACGAACTCGCTATTAGAATAGATGATTGTAAACCTAAAGCCATTATAACGGCTTCTAACGGAATAGAAATAAAACGTATTATTCCTTACAAACCTTTTGTAGATGAAGCAATTGATAAGGCCGAAAACAAACCAGAACATGTGATTGTATTCGATAGAGAATTAGATGTTGAGATTCCGAAGAAAGATTACGATGTAGATTACGCAACCTTAGTAGAAAAGTCTCCATCAATTGAAGCTGTTTTTGTAGAATCTACACACCCTTCTTATATATTATACACCTCAGGAACTACAGGAACACCAAAAGGAATTATTAGAGATACAGGTGGTTATGCCACGGCATTAAAATTCTCTATGAAATATATTTATGGTCTAGATGAAGGAGATACCTTTTGGGCAGCTAGTGATGTAGGTTGGGTTGTTGGGCATAGTTATATTGTATATGGACCTTTGATAAATAGAAATACAACCATTTTATTTGAAGGCAAACCTATAAGAACACCAGATGCTTCAACTTTTTGGCGTGTTATTAGTGAGCATAATGTAAAAGTAATGTTTACGGCTCCAACAGCGATTAGAGCTATAAAAAAAGAAGATCCAAATGGAGAGTTGCTAGAGCAATTTGATATGTCTTGTTTAAAATATCAGTTTTTAGCGGGAGAACGGTGTGATGTGGCAACTTTAACTTGGACAGAAGAAAAATTAAAAGTACCCGTTATAGATCATTGGTGGCAAACTGAAAGTGGTTGGCCCATGTTGGCTAATATGGTTGGTGTAGAATTACAACCTATAAAACCTGGGTCTGCAAGCTTTCCTGTTTGTGGTTATGATATACAAATTGTAAATAAAGAAGGAAAAGAAGTAGAAGCTGGAGTAGAAGGGTTTGTTGCAGTAAAATTACCATTACCACCGGGAATGTTAAGTAATCTTTGGGGGAATCCAGAGCGTTTTAAAGCGGGTTATCTAGATCGTTTTCTAGGTTATTATTTTTCTGGAGATGGTGGGTATAAAGATGAGGATGGTTATGTTTTTATCACTGGTCGTGTAGACGATATTATAAATGTAGCTGGACACAGATTATCTACTGCCGAAATGGAAGAAATTGTAGCCTCACACAAAGCAGTTGCAGAATGTGCTGTTTTTGGAGTTCACTGTGAAATAAAAGGACAAAAACCATTAGGATTGGTTGTTTTAAAATCTGATGAAATTTCTGAAGATAATAAGATTCAAAAAGAAATAGTACAAGATGTAAGACGTGAAATAGGAGCTGTTGCATCCTTTAAAGATGTGCTAGTTGTTAAGCGATTACCAAAAACACGTTCGGGCAAAATTTTAAGGAAATTATTGAGAAATATAGCAGATGAACATCAGTATAATGCACCATCAACCATTGATGATGTTAACATAATAGAAGAAATAAAATTAATATATCAAGCCCATAATATCGGGATTCATAAATAAAAAGCTAATTAATAATGAGTAATTATCACATAAAACATTTAGAAGAATATTATCAAGTATATAGAAAGTCTGTTCGTAATCCCGAAGCTTTTTGGGAAGAAATAGCTGAAGAGCATTTTCTATGGCGAAAGAAATGGGATAATGTATTAAGTTGGGATTTTAAAAAACCAGAAATCAAATGGTTTGAAGGTGCAAAATTAAATATTACGGAAAATTGCATTGATAGGCATTTGTCTACAAGAGGCGATAAAACAGCTATATTATTTGAACCAAATGATCCCAAAGAAGCAGCACAGCACATTACTTATCAAGATTTATATCATCGTGTAAATAAGTTTGCAAATGTATTGAAAGCTAAAGGAGTTAAAAAAGGAGATCGCGTCTGTATTTATCTGCCTATGATTCCAGAATTAGCAATTTCCGTATTAGCTTGTGCTCGCATTGGAGCAATACACTCTGTTGTATTTGCGGGTTTTTCATCTATAGCCTTATCAACTAGAATTAATGATAGTGATTGTAAAATGGTCATTACTTCAGATGGTTCATATCGTGGTGCAAAAACGATCGATTTAAAAGTGATTGTAGATGAAGCATTAAACGATTGTAAATGTGTAGAATCTGTTTTAGTGGTAAAGCGTATCAATACAGATATTTATATGAAAGAAGGACGTGATGAATGGCTTCAACCTTTATTAGATGAAGCTTCAGACGAACTTGCTGCCACTGTTATGGATGCTGAAGATCCTTTGTTTATACTATATACTTCTGGTTCTACAGGTATGCCAAAAGGAATGGTGCATACAACGGGAGGCTATATGGTTTATAGTGCCTATACTTTTAAGAATGTTTTTCAATATAAAGAAAATGATATCTATTGGTGTACGGCAGATATTGGATGGATAACAGGACATAGTTATATTGTTTATGGTCCGTTAGCAAATGGAGCAACAACCGTTATGTTTGAGGGCGTACCGAGCTATCCAGATTATGGTCGTTTTTGGGAGATTGTAGAAAAGCATAAAATTACACAATTTTACACTGCACCTACGGCGATTAGAGCGTTAGCCAAAGAAGGCGTAGAGCACGTTGAAAAGTTCGATTTATCATCCTTAAAAGTTTTAGGAACTGTTGGAGAGCCAATTAACGAAGAGGCTTGGCACTGGTATGATGATAATATTGGTAAGAAAAAATCACCAATTGTAGATACGTGGTGGCAAACCGAAACAGGAGGTATTATGATAACGCCTATTCCTTTTTGTACACCCACAAAACCAACGTATGCAACACTACCGTTTATTGGTGTTCAGCCCGTATTAATGGATGAAAATGGTAAAGAAATAAAAGGCAATCAAGCCGATGGTCGTTTATGTGTAAAATTCCCTTGGCCAAGTATGGCTAGAACTATTTGGGGAAACCATCAACGTTATAAAGATACTTATTTTTCAGCTTATGAAAACATGTATTTTACAGGCGATGGCGCACTTCGAGATGAGGTTGGTTATTACAGAATTACAGGTAGAGTGGATGATGTTATTATTGTATCTGGTCATAATCTAGGAACTGCACCAATAGAAGATGCTATAAATGAACATCCAGCGGTTTCTGAAAGTGCAATAGTTGGCTTTCCACACGATGTAAAAGGAAATGCATTGTATGGTTATGTAATTTTAAAAGAAACAGGAGAAGGAAGAAACCATGATAATTTAAGAAAAGAAATCAATCAAATTATTACCGAACAAATAGGCCCAATTGCTAAGCTAAATAAAATTCAATTTACAAATGAACTACCGAAAACGCGTTCTGGAAAAATTATGCGTCGTATTCTTAGAAAAATAGCAAGTAATGACACCAGTAATTTAGGAGATACTAGTACGTTATTAAACCCTGAATGTGTTCAAAATATAATGGATAACGTTTTGTAGATAATTAATTTTAAATAGAAATAAAGTTAATTTTTATTAAAAGCGTTGGTAAGATATCTTATCAACGTTTTTTTTAACTCTTTTATTAATGGGGAAACTAGCTTGGAGAATAAAAAGACTCGTTGAATAGATCAATTTTTATGTATGTGAGAAGTGACTAACATGTTCAAGCCTTTAAAAGCTCAAAATCAATATTTAATAATTGCAGTATATGTTCTTTGTTTTTTATATAAATAATTTTTTTATGTATTTCAATAATTCCTTCATCTTTAAACTGTTTAAGGCTTCTTCCCAAACTTTCGGGAGAAGTGCCAATAATATTAGCCAAATCTTCTCGTGTTAAATCAATACCACTTCTTTCGTCTTGTTTTTGAAATCGATTATCAAGAATAAGCAAATTAATAGCCAAGCGTGCATTTAGATTTTTTTGTGCTAATACAGCAATAATATTAGCAAGAACACCAAATTCATGACCTATATTTTTTATAAAAGTTTGTTGTAAAGCAGGTATTTCCTTTAAAAGTTGAAAAAAAACATCTTTGGGTATAAAGTTTACTTCCAAATCTTCCAATGCCTCACAAGAATCTTGATAGCGTTCTTCACCAAATAAAGCATGATATCCTAAAACATCGCCAGGCGTATAGATGTAAAAAATTTGTTCTGTTCCCGAAAAACCGCGTTTAAACTTTTTTGCTTTCCCTTTATTAATTTGAAAGATTCCTGTAGGAACACCTTCTTCATAAAACAAAAGACTTCCCTTCTTTATTATTAACGGTTCCATAGTTTCGAGAACTAATTTTTTTTCATTAGAAGTTAATGCTTCAAAAAGGAGCTTACTTTGAAAATCAAATTGTGAATAGAAGTTTTTCATCAGTCAAATATATGACAAATAACATATAAAAACATAACATTTGTTAGGTTTTGAAATAACTTTTGTTGTATTTTTGTGGTCGATTTAACTTAATATGTATTATGAATACATAATTAGTTTTATTAATAGAGGGAGCAGTCCTTCTTAGATGTTCTGGATTTCTACAAGCAATCGTTACTAATGCGTAACGACAATATAATTTATATAATGGTTACTAATAAAAAAGGTTTTGAGGTTTTATATGATGGTACAATAAGTAAATCGTTGGCTTTCTCAAAAAACGAAAGGGAACAATTAGGATTGCGAGGTTTGCTTCCGTATTCTATTGTAAATCAAAGCGTTCAAGTGAAGCGTGTGATAGAGGGCTTGCGCCGGAAAGATTCGGATATTGAACGATATATTATGCTTTCTGCGCTTCAAGACAGAAATGAAAAGCTCTATTATAGAATAGCCAGTGAATATATAGAAGAAATTATGCCTATAATTTATACACCTACAGTTGGTGAAGCTTGTACAAAATTTTCTCATATTTTTAGACGAGCTAAAGGTTTTTATATAACACCTGATGATAAGGGGGAAATGCTAAAAATTCTTGAAAATTGGCCAGAAAAGGATATACGAGTTATTGTGATAACCGATGGACAGCGAATCTTGGGTTTAGGGGATTTAGGGGCAAACGGTATGGGAATACCTATAGGCAAGTTAGCATTGTATACGGCATGCGCCGGAATACACCCTAATCAATGCTTGCCAGTAATGCTAGATGTAGGTACGAATAATAAAGAAATACGAGAAGATATAATGTATTTGGGGTATCCCAAAGAACGAATTGAAGGCGAGGCATATTTAGAGTTGGTTAATGAATTTGTAATGGCTGTTCAAGAAAAATATCCAGATGCTTTAATACAATTTGAAGATTTTTTAACGCCTAATGCTTATGCTTTATTGAATATTTATAAAGATAAAACATTATGTTTTAATGACGATATTCAGGGTACCGCAGCTGTTGCTTTGGCAGGTTTGTATGCAACCACACGAATTACAGATATTCTATTTTCAGATTTAAAAATTATGTTTTTAGGTGCCGGCTCTGCAGCAACAGGAATAGCCGATTTGTTGGTTTTGGCATTAGTAAAAGAAGGATTAACCAAACAAGAAGCCTTGGAGCGCTTATGGTTTGTTGATATAAACGGATTAGTTGTCTCTGGAAGAACAGATTTAATGCCACATAATTTACCCTATGCCCACAATCATAATCAATTAAATTTTATCGAATCGATTAACACAATTAAACCACATGCAATAATTGGTGCCACTGGAGCCTTTGGAGCTTTTTCAAAAGAGGTGATTGAGGCTATGAGTGATATTAATGAACGTCCTATAATTTTTGCTTTGTCTAACCCAACATCAAAGGCGGAGTGTACTGCAGAGCAAGCTTATTTGTGGAGTAAGGGGAAGGCTGTTTTTGCAAGCGGTAGTCCTTTTGATAAGGTTAAACTTAATGGAAAGGAATATCGTCCCGGGCAAGGGAACAATGCTTATATTTTTCCAGGAATAGGATTAGGGGTTATTGTTGCAAAAGCGACAATAATTCCAGACGAAATATTCCTAACTGCAGCTAAAACGCTTTCTGAAATGGTAAGCGATAAAAACATAGTTGAAGGTGCCATATATCCTAAGTTAAATGAAATCCAGAGCATTTCATTGGAGATTGCTTTATCTGTCGCTGAAAAAGCATTTGAATTGGGTATTACCAGAATAGAAAGACCAAAAAATTTAAAGCAAACTATTTCCGATTATATGTATAACCCTTATTATTAAAGACTATTTGTTTTATTATTTTATGCAAAAAGGAACAAAACGATACAGTGTCTTAAAACTAAAATGCCCACGTTGTCAAATCGGAAATTTATTCAATAATCCAGGACTTTTTGTGTTTTCAAGAATCTTAGAAATGCCTGATAAATGTCCGCATTGTAAGCAAGATTTTAAGTTGGAACCAGGGTTTTATACAGCGGCTTTATGGATTAGTTATCCTATCGTGCTTATCATTTTTGTCCCTTTAATTGTATTGGGGTATTCATTGGATAATATTAGTGGGTTTTTCAAAATTATTTATCCATTTATTATAGTCTTAAGTTTAATGCTACAGATACCGTTAATGCGTGTTGCGAGAGCTGTTTTGTTGAATATAACTATTGATTATAATGCAAAGTATTAAGAAATAATAACAGGTTAAAAATCAATATTTAATTAGTAAACTAATGAACAAAGAATTTGTACCAAAATTATTTTCTCTTTTAAAAGAAGGGATATCAAAAGAAACGTTGACTAAAGATCTTCTTTCGGGATTAATTGTAGGGATTGTTGCTTTACCATTGGCCATCGCTTTTGCTATTGCCTCTGGTGTTTCTCCCGAAAAGGGAATTTTAACAGCCATTATTGCAGGTATCGTTATTTCTACTTTTGGAGGTAGCCGGGTTCAAATTGGAGGGCCAACTGGCGCTTTTATTGTTATTGTCTATGGTATTGTTCAAGAATATGGTACAGATGGCTTAACCATTGCTACTTTTATGGCCGGTTTTATTATTATTGGTTTTGGATTAGCACGGCTTGGAAATTTGCTAAAATACATTCCTTACTCTCTTATTGTGGGGTTTACAAGTGGGATTGCACTTGTTATTTTCTCCTCTCAAATTAATGACTTTTTTGGGCTTCATATTGCTAAAGTTCCTGCTAATTTTATAGATAAATGGGTGGTGTATTTTAATAATTTCTACAAAATAAATTGGTATGCTATTGGTATTGCTGTTGTAACAATATTTATTACAATTTATTTTCAAAAGCTATTTAAAAAAATCCCAGGGTCTATTATAGCTATATTATTATCTACTATAGTGGTGGTTATATTTGATATTCCTGTGGATACTATTGAAAGTAATTTTGGAACTATTTCAAATAAATTGGGCTTACCACATATTCCAAATGTTAATTTCGAAACCATTCAAGCACTTATTCAGCCAGCATTTGCCATTGCTATTTTGGGAAGTATAGAATCACTCCTATCTGCCGTGGTTTCAGATTCAATGATTGGGGGTAAACATCGTACAAATATGGAATTGGTAGCGCAGGGAGGAGCAAATATAATGTCGTCTCTTTTTGGAGGTATTCCTGCAACAGGAGCCATTGCAAGAACAGCAACCAATGTAAAAAATGGAGGGCGAACACCCATTGCTGGTATCGTTCACGCTTTGGTTTTATTGGCCATTATGCTTTTATTCGGACCCTATGCTAAATTAATACCTATGTCATGTTTAGCTGGTGTTTTAATGGTTGTTGCTTACCATATGAGTGAATGGAAACAATTCAGATCTATTCTAAAAGGCAATAGAATGGATATTATTATTTTACTTACCACTTTTTTTCTTACCGTTGTTTTCGACTTGGTAATTGCTATAGAAATCGGGATTGTGTTATCTAGTTTTATGTTTATGAAAAGAATGAGTAAATCTATGGATATTCAGGGGTTTTCATCTGAAAACAGAAAAAGTGAACATCTTTTTGATGATGAATTATTGGATCTTCCTGAAGGTGTTACTTTATATGAAATTAATGGACCATTATTTTTTGGAGCGGCCAGACAATTTCAGGAAACCATTACCAATACACATTTGCAGCCTAAAGTTATTATAATTAGAATGCGGTATGTACCATTAATTGATGCTACAGGGTATCAAAGCATAAAAGAAATAATAAAAACCTATAAGGCGAGGAAAATAAAAGTTATTATTTCTGGTATTGGAAAAGACTTAAGAAAAGATTTTGAGAAAAATGAGGTATTTTCATTTATAGAAAATGATTTTGTAGTTGAAGAAATTCATTCAGCCATTAAAATAGCTAAAGAAAATAATTAGTCTCCTAGATATTTGCGGCAAAAGGCTTCTATTATTCCAAAACTCTACAATCACAAGCTGTTGTCGGTTTTCCGTCAATAGCTTTAAATGCAGATTCAATAGCTTCTTTTCTATATGTTTTATTCTCAAAACCAGGGTAAATATTTGCAAACTGGATGTTTTCACCTTCATCATCTTTACCTTGCAATTCGTATCTAATAAATACCTTTGTACCTAACGGAGCATAATAATACACGAACCAAGCATCAGATTCTCTTAAGCCAATACAGCCGTTAGAATATGCCTTACCCAAAGTAGCCATATTAGTTGTAGGATGAATAAGTTGCCCAAAACGACGACCATCAATTTCTGGCTCTATCCAAGGTATTGCTGGTAATTTGGTGACTTTATTATCATCTCGTTTTGTGGCGTAATATTTATGGTTGTCTTTTGGATTGATAAAAACAGGCGTTTTATTAACCCTTACTATTTTTCCTATTCCAGGTTTTGTCCGCATATCAACTTCGCGTTTTGCCATTTCTAAATACCGTTTGTTATTCTGGCCAACTCTAACAGGAAACGTATAGCTAACTTTACCGTTTTCTATAATTCGAAGTTTAAATTCGGGTATATTAACATCGATATAAGTGTTTGCCATACGTTCCTTTATTTTCTGAGTTTGTACGGAATCTGGAATACTAATTATTTGGTCTTTTACAAGTGCAAATAGCGCCTGCGAATCTTCATTAAAAATACCTTTTTCTTTTAAGTAATAATAATCGGTATGTGCCAAAGTATCTAATATCCAAGGATTAAATCTTACAATAATATACTCGTCAATAGGATAACTATTTTTTTGATTGAGCACTGTAACCAGACTGTCCATCCATTTAAAGTATACACGTATAGGGATATCTTTATTTACAACAATTTTATTATTAATAACCGGTTTCTTTAGAACGCTTTCTTTTTTTATGGGTGGATTATTAGTAGTGTTTGAATCTAATACGGTGTTTTTTTTATTAAAATTGGCGCAACCGGTAAAACAAATAAATGATATACAGAATAGAAACCCTAGTGCTTTTAGTTGGATCTTCTGTTTAGCCGTAGAGAAAGTAATACTTGTAGGGTCTTTTATCTGTATCATAATTAACCATTTTAATTACCAAAATAGACTTATAAAGCGTATTTCGAAATGATAGATATCAGTACTTCAGAATTTAGTAAAATATTATTTTTTTAAAATAGTGAGCTGTAAGTTGATATTAATGAAGTAGATAATAGTAGAAAACTAAATAGTTTAAAGCGGCAGAAACTATTTACAGCTATGGCGGTTATTCCAATAATGTATATTTAATAAGAACGTGAGTTGTAAAATACGTTTCTCTGTTAGCTTCAACTAACATCTTTACTGCCTGATAATTATCATTGCCATTTTTTTAAGAGGGTGCTATATTTGATATAAGAATAATTTCTTCATGGTTTTATATCCTAACATGGTTATGAAAAATATTGGAATTTAATCGGATAGTGAAGAACCCATATTATCACAGGACGATAGAACGGAAATACATTGGTGCTTTATGGAAAAAGATTTGCTCTTTTACAATTTGAAAATGAGGTATGTAAAATTCATAAATATCAAAATGGATGATTTGTAATTCTCTGATATTTCTTCTTCTAAAAAGTGTTTCAATTTCATTCTTTCATTAATAATAAAAATATAAATGGCCATTGAAAACTACAATATAAAAGGTCTTACCGATAGTGAAGTACTTGAAGCACGTGAAAAGTATGGGCAAAACATCTTAAATTTTAAGAAAGAAAGCGGATTTATTTATGCCATTAAGAATATCATTAAAGAGCCAATGGTTATACTGTTATTGGTTACTTCTACAATATATTTTATAACAGGAAATTTTGGTGATGGCGTTTTTTTAGCTGTCGCCATTGTATTGGTTGCTACAATTTCCTTGTACCAAGATTCCAGAAGTCGAAATGCTTTAGAAAAATTAAAAATATACACACAACCTAATTGCAAGGTTATTAGAGTAGGTAAAGTTATCGAAATAAATAGTGAAGAACTAGTTGTTGGAGATAGTATGATGGTTGAGGAAGGTGCTACAATTCCAGCAGATGGTATTATTGTTCATTCTAATGATTTTTCGGTTAATGAATCTATACTTACAGGAGAATCTTTTTCGGTCAACAAAAATCAAACAGCGGAACGTAATGTAATATATATGGGCACCATGATAGCTAGCGGATTGGCTATTGCAACGGTAACCCATATTGGTAATGCAACCAAATTAGGTAAAATAGGTAAAAGTCTTGAAGATGTATTAGAAGAAAAAACACCGTTAGAATTACAAATTAACAATTTTGTAAAGAAAATGGTTATCGCAGGTATTGCCGTTTTTATATTGGTTTGGGGTGTTAATTATTTTAAGTCTTATAATTTACTAGATAGTTTGCTGAAAGCATTAACGCTTGCTATGAGTATCTTACCAGAGGAAATTCCCGTTGCTTTTACAACCTTTATGGCTATGGGTGCTTGGCGACTTATGAAAATGGGAGTTGTTGTAAAACAGATGAAAACGGTTGAAACTTTAGGAAGTGCAACGGTGATCTGTACGGATAAAACCGGCACAATTACAGAAAATAAAATGAGCCTTGCTAAGCTTTATTGTACAGTAATCAGAAAAATTACTTCAACTAAAGAAACGCTAAATAAAAATGAAAAAGAACTTGTGCGTATGGCTATGTGGGCAAGCGAACCTATTCCTTTCGATCCTATGGAAATAGCATTGCATGAAAGTTATAAACGTCTTTTTACGGTAGATGAAAGACCAAACTATAAAATGTTTCACGAATATCCTTTGAATGGAAAACCACCAATGATGACGCATATTTTTCAGGACGATTCAGGTCATCGAATAATTGCCGCCAAAGGAGCGCCAGAAGCCTTGCTAAACGTATCAATTCTTACACCTAAAGAAAGAAAAGAAATAGAAGAAGCTATAAACTTGCTCGCAAATGATGGATATCGCGTTTTAGGAGTAGGTCACACTACTTTTAATGGTGATGTTTTCCCTTCAGAACAACAAGATTTCAAATTTGCCTTCAAAGGATTAGTGGCTTTTTATGATCCTCCAAAGCAAAATATCCAATCTGTTTTTGAAGATTTTAATACTGCCGGAATTAATGTAAAAATCATTACAGGCGATAATTCTGCAACCACCATGGCAATTGCAAAACAAATTGGTTTTAGAGGTTATGAATACAGTATTTCTGGTGATGAGTTAATGAAAATACCCGATTCTAAATTGTTAAAAACAGTTTCTAAAATTCAAATATTTACACGAATGTTTCCAGATGCCAAATTAAAAATTATCAATGCATTAAAGGCAAATGGGGAAGTGGTTGCTATGGTAGGTGATGGCGTAAATGATGGGCCTGCATTAAAAAGTGCTCATATTGGGATTGCCATGGGGAAAAAAGGAACTGAAATAGCAAAAGATTCTGCGTCATTGATATTAGTGGATGATGATTTGTCTAAAATGGTAGATGCTGTGGCTATGGGCAGAAAAATTTATAGTAATTTAAAAAAGGCCATTCAGTATATTATATCCATCCATATACCTATAATATTAACGGTATTCATTCCGTTGGTATTAGGTTGGGTTTATCCTAACATTTTATCTCCTGTGCATATTATTTTATTAGAATTAATAATGGGGCCTACTTGTTCTATTGTTTATGAAAATGAGCCCATGGAAAAGAATACCATGTATCAAAAGCCTCGTCCTTTTACCACTAAGTTTTTTAAAGGGAAAGAGTTAATAACCAGTGTTATTCAGGGATTAATGATTACTGTAGGAGTTCTTTTGGCCTATCAATATGCGGTGTTGCAAGGTTATAACGAATCTATTACAAGAACGATGGTCTTTACGGTTCTTATGTCGGCCAATATATTTCTAACCTTTGTAAACCGTTCTTTTTATTATTCAGTTTTTACCACCATCAAGTATAAAAATAGATTAATTTCTTTAATCATTGGTATTACCGTTTTTATTAGCGCATTGTTACTGTTTGTTAAACCCTTTAATCAATTCTTCCAATTCGAAATATTGAATACTTCACTCATAATTACAAGTATTGGTATTGGTTTTTTATCTGTTATTTGGTATGAAGTGGTAAAATGGTTTAAGAGAAGAAAGAATACATCTTCAAATAATCTAGTTTAGAGATTGTTTTTGAAACTAGAATTCAAAATAGTAGTCCTAAAAATTATATCTTACAAAATTAGTATTAGCGAGTCTTTTTATTAGTTGCTTCTTTTTTTTGCGTGAATAAACTATGGTTTTTACTGAAGCTACCTGTTAACTAATATGTTTGTGTTGAAATTATAGCCATAAAAAACAGAAAACACTCAACCGAAAAACAATGGTATTAGAATGCACGAAACCGAAAAATTCGAAACCTATGAAAATGATATTACAGTGCGTATTAATATAATTTAAAAATGGTTTAAAACGAACTATTAAAAAAAAATAGAGATAGCTAAAAAAAGACTAAACAATTAGTATATTTATAATAATTTAAGCTTCGATTTAAGAAAACCAGCTAAGGTACAGATGAATCCAAATATCAAATACAAATCATATCGAAGAAATAATGTAAGTTTGCCTGAATTAACAATTTATAAAAAGCATAGCTCAATCCGTTTTTTGATTTATAATGAGCTAAAAAAAATATTTTAAAAAGGTATAAATGAAACTAAAAAAGTCAGCCTATTTCGGTATGCTATATTTACCATATTTCCTTAAGGTAAATGGAGTAACAAACTAAATGACTGGAAGCTAAAGTTATCATTTTAACAAAATATGCGAGATTAAAAGTATGAGTTTAGAAAAATTAAAATTTAGAAGACAATTTTTACTATCACCAAAGTCTTGCTTTGAATTGGAGGGCTGGAATAAGGAATTATTAGGAGAGCATGAGTTGTATGTGCATCCAGATTGTTTAAAAGCTGTAGTTACCACTAACGGTAAAAAAGGAGTGTTGCTCGGGCATATATTGAACCCAAGGAAATCAGACCTAACAAATACTTCTATTTTAGAATCTCTATTGGAACAAAATAATGAGCAAGGTATTGCTGAGGTTTTGTACGAGTTAGTTGGTAGGTTTGTATTAATTATTGAGGAGAACAATACTTTTACTTTTTTTAATGATGCCTGTGGTTTAAAGTCTTTTTTTTACACACAATATAATAATGACTTTTATGCGGCTTCACAACCTTTGCTTTTAAAACTAGTTACCAAAGACCTTATTGTGGAAGGGGAGCGTTACAAGAGCTACCATAATTCAGATTATGTAAAAGGAAGTAAGGAGCACTGGTTTCCTAGTGGTACTTCATTATATAAAGATGTATACCATTTAGTGGCGAATCATTATTTAAAAAGTGAGTCATTAGAGCAAACAAGATATTGGCCAATTAAAAATTTAGAAATTGGTGGTTATGAAGAAGCCAAAGAAAAATTTGCCGAGCTTTTAAAACTTACAATGGAAGCTGGTAGTAAAAAGTATAATCTTGGTTTAGGTCTTACAAGTGGTTATGATAGCCGAATATTACTAAGCGCTAGCAAAGATGCTGCAGAGCACATGTTGTTTTACACGTTGCAATATAGAAACCTCGATAAATATTCCAATGATATAAGGATACCTGTTTCTTTAACAAGCAAACTTAAAATACCTCATAAGGTTATGGATTGCCGCATTCCTATTACTGAAGCATTCAAAAAAGTGTATTTAGAAAATTCAGATATGGCACATCTTGATGATTGGGGCGCTATTGCTTATGGTATTTCTCAGAATTTACCAAAGGATACAATGTCTGTTAAAGGAAGTTGCTCAGAAACAGGGCGTTGTTTCTTTTATAAAAATGGGGTTCATCCTAAATTTAACTCTAGTCAAGATTTCATTGATACCTACCCTAAATGGAAAGGGATTCCTTTTATCGAAGAACGTATGGTGGTGTGGTATGATGAAGTTAAACAATCAAAAAATAATAAGGGTTATAACATTCTAGACTTATTTCATTGGGAAATGAGTACGGGTAGTTGGCAAACGCAGAGTCAGTTAGAGTGGGATATTGTTCATGATACCTTTACACCCTTTAATAATCGAGAGCTTTTAGATATTATGCTTCATATAGATACAAAGTATCGGTCAAAACCAGATTATATTTTATACAGGGATACGATGAAGATGCTTTGGCCAAAAGTCTTACTGGAGCCTATAAATCCTGAAACTTCCAAAGTAAAATTAAAACAAAAAATTAAAAGCGCATTAGTGAAAATAGGTTTAGAAAAATATAATAAATAGGCACTTGTTTTGATTAGAGCAAAAAATATTTAATCAAGAGTTTTTCTCCATAATAGTTTGATAATTATACTATAAATTACTTTTAAGAGGTTGTCTGTTTATAAAATTTACAGGTAATATTTCGAGAGTAAATCAGCTTATTTTTTTAAAGATCATATATAAATATTTCAGTTATTTCTATGAAAGCAAAACTTATATCTAGTTCCAAACAATTTGTAAATTTTATTAAAAAGTATAATTATAACCATAGTCATCATCTTATGGCTAAAAATGCGCTTAAAACTATTGAGTCTATTAGAGGTAGTACTAACCCCAAGTTGATTAATCTGTCTAATGAATATGCAAAAGATGTATTAGGGTGGAGTGGTTATGCGCCATGGCTTAAAGCTTATAGTGCTATGGTTGGCGAATTTAAAGAAGGATGGATTCCGGAAAATTATTTTGGAAGCATTATTGTGCCTAAACTTCAAGGTGAGGTAGGAAAAACTTCTTTTTTGAAACCTTTATCAAAAAAACTCTTTAATAGTTTCGATTTTCCAGATGTGGGGTGTTTTGTAAATGGAACGTTTTATTCAGAAAATTACCAATGTATTAAAGATACTCATGTTGCTCAATATTTATTTAAAGATACGGATAAAGTTGTTTTTAAGATCAATAATTCTGCGCAAGGTATGGGAGTCATAGTTGTGGATCAGGAATCTTTTAATCTTAGTCAAGTGAAGCGTTTGGGCGATGGTGTTTTTCAGAAGTATATTAAACAACATTCATTTTTTAATCAAATAATGCCTAATTCTGTTTCTACTATTCGTGTACTCACTGTATTGACTAATGATGGCAAAGCATCAGTAAGGGCTGTTTATCTTAGAGTTGGAAGAAATCGAGACTCTCATGTTATGTCAAGTTCACAAATATCCATTCCTGTTGATGTGGAAAATGGTGAATTGAATAATCTAGGTCATTCTAAATCTTGGTATACGCTAGATACTCATCCAGATACAGGATTTGAATTCAGGAACAAGAAAATTCCAAATTTTGATAAAATCATTAAAAAATCACTTGAATTGCAGAGTTCCATGCCTTTTGTAAAATGTATTGGTTGGGATCTGATTCTAGATGAAAATGATAACGTTCAGGTTATGGAATGGAATGGTTTTCATACAGGTATTGGTTTTGCAGAATTCACGCAAGGTCCTTGTTTTAAAGGCTTAGGGTGGGAGAGTCTTTGGAAATAAATTATATGGCCATTTAAAAAGATATACTTTAAGGTTATAATCTTTATGAATAAAGAACTTATAAAAGTGTTAAGGTCTATTTTTTAATTTGAATAATTAATAACGCAAAAGAGCATCATGTTAAAAATGGAATTAATTGTAAGTAAAACGTGGTTTAAAAATTAAGAAATATTTGTTTTTCATTCATATTTTATAGTTCTTATACTTTTAAATTAAACTAATTTTTAAAATCATGGAACAAACACCAGCGCCAACATTAATTTGTATCCCGGATATTAGCGGATTCACTGAGTTTATGAGTTCCACCGATATTGAGTTAAGCTCACAAATAATACCAGCACTTTTAAATAAGGTCATTTATTCCAATAACATAGGGTTAAAAGTTTCAGAGATTGAAGGTGATGCCATTTTATTTTTTAAAACAGGACCTTTACCCACATTTAAAGCTTTGGTAGAACAATGTAGATTATTTTACACCGAATTTTATAAGCAATTAAATCTGTTGGATCAAAAATATGGGTATCGCGCAAAAGGTGTTGATATTCCCGATGTTTTAGGCTTAAAAATAATTTTGCATTTTGGAGAAAAAATTAGTGCCGTTCAAATAGGGAAAAATATAAAACTTATGGGCGAAGATGTTATTATAGCACATCGTTTGTTAAAAAATAAAATTCCTTTTAATGAGTACATCTTACTTTCTGGAAATATATTGGAGCAATATAAAGGGGAAGATTTAGAACATAATTTTGGCTGGGGTCAATTGCATGAAAATGATACTACTTATAAGCATATTGGTGATGTTAGTTATAATTATATAAATTTAGAACCTTTGATAGAATAAAAAGCCAGTATTAAAAATGGGTTATTAAAATATTGTAATAGGTTAATATCCTTAAAGTTATCAAATATGTCAAAAACAAGTTGGAACATGTTCTGTTCTTTATTGATTAATCTTTTTCTGAAAAGGAGATCTATAAAACCCCGTTAATATTGAAATTCTCGAATTTACCCGATTTACTGCTTCATAAATCATGATTACCACCATTATTAACGTTTAGTTACACATTCTAATTAAAATTTTAAAATACCTTTATAGATTATGGGTTTAGTACCCTAAAAGGTTTTTGAATTTGAGGTTTTAATGTTTTTTAATGTGAATAGCTATTTATAAGAAAAGTGCATCTCAAAAAAATATGAACATATTTTGAGTAAAACGCAATTTAATAACAGCAAACGTTTGGTAGTTTACCGTATTTTTTAGTTCTTAGACTGCTAATTAATCTAAGTAATTGAAAGTATGGAACTAACCCCAACTTCAACATTAATTTGTAACCCAGATATTAGCAGATTCCCTGATCTTATGAGTTTTACACATACGGAGTTTAACTCACAAATATTTCCCTCATTTTTAAATAAAGTTATTTATCCCAATACTGTGGGGTTAAGAGTTTCAGAAACTGAAGGCGACATTATTAGTCACATTGTAGCGTTTAATTTCGGTTTTAATTTTAAAGGCTTGCTTTTTTTGCAATGGTTATACGTTTTTGTAGAAGCAATGGCACACCTATATACATTAGGTTTTAAGTTTTATAATCGAATTTCTACCTTTAATCGATTAAAAAATAGATTAATTTCGTACAGAGAGTGTATTTCATCGAATAAATATTGTATTATGGCGTTTTTTGTGATAAAAGTAGTATTCTTGAATTCCCAAAACACTTAACCTATGAAATTAAAAAACAAACCTCGCGCAAAACGTATGCTACCAATAGGAATTCTATTATCAACCATACTTTTATCTTGTAGTACTGAAAATGAAGCGCTTTTCGTAGAGGAAGCCGCTGTTACCAAAGATGCTGGTAGTAATGAAGACGTTGATACATATTATGTTGGAGATGATAATTTTACGGTCAGATCCAGTAAAACAAAAGTTTTTGATGTTTTAATAAATGATAATATCCCTAATTTTCATGAAGTTAGGATTTCTGATGTATCCAAACCAACAAATGGAACTATAACAGTAAATGAAGATCATACTATTGAATATATCGCTCCCATAAGCGGTTCAGAAATTAGTGATACCTTTACCTATACTGTTGAAGCGCTTGATGGCAATGGTGAATTATTTACAGATACAGGAGATGTTACTGTTATTGTGAGTGCTGAAATTAAAAATTATTTATTTACTGCTGAGGCGAAAAAAACACTCAAACAAAGATTTGAAAATGATTATGTTACAGGTGTAGGTTTTTCAAGCGATTTTACTCTTATTAAGAATAATATACCTTCATTTCTAGCAAATCCTACATTATACAGGCCTATTTATGGGGAGTCTCCTGTATATCAAAAAGAAAGGCAAATTTTGTCTCATTCTGCGATGTATGCGTATGCATTAGATAATGAAGAAGTTGCTAATGCGGTAGTTATAGAGATACTAGCAACTATTAAAGCAAATGACTTAACGACCTCTTACTATAATAATATTAATATACGTGAGATGAGTGCTTATATGATCCAATCGTCTTCAATTAAGAAAATGAAGGACTCATATAGTCTTACTAAAAACGTACAAAATGTTTTAACCGATTCTGAAACAGTATTGATAGATACATGGTTTTCAAGGTATAAAGATATTTTATATACATGGTTTAGAAGTTATACAGAAGTATATTGGGGTGAAGATTGGGATGTAAACGGGTTAACGCATTTTTGGCCTGAAGGGTTGTATCCTTTAGGGTCTGCAGCGGTCAATCCAATAGAGGATGCTAACGGAAATCCTGACTTAAATTACACAATGGCGTGGGCGCAAGATGTATTCAACAATAGAATTTTAGACACTTTAATATATTTAGAGTCGTGGGCTGTCAGTAATAACGATCTTGAAATAGAGCATTTTTGTCGTGAATTTTTTAAAGTTGTGATTAAATACGGTACTTTTTCAGATGGCTCTTTTTGGGAACTGATTAGAAATAAAAGTGACTATGATAATACAATAGGTGTTTTCTACACAAATGTAAGTTTAACGACATTGGTTTCTATGGCTCATTTAGATGCTATGGCAAATCACTTTCCTGATGATAAGCTTTATGATTACGCTACCACAGAAGGAATTATTCAAGGCTCAACTAATATAACAACTAATGGATATGCAGGAAGTAGCACGACAGATGGTATAACCCAAAAGAGCCTTAAAACTCTAATTTTAGGTCAATCTAATTATTTACGAAGTTTTGTTTATGGAGGTTGGAATGATATTAGGTTTTATAACGGAGCACCATTGTCAACAGTAGGAAAAAGACAGAATTCAGTGCTTGCCGCCATGGCTAATTTATATTATAAGGATATTGATTTAAAAGATTATTATTTGTATAATACCAGTGTTGGTTATCCTGCTAAAATACAAATTAGTGAAGGTTATGGCTTACCAGAAGATTATGGGTCATGGGGAAATCTTATTGTAGGTGGCGCATGGTTTGAACAAGAAAATAATTTCTTTAATTAAAATAAATAGTAATTTATAGCTTTAATGATAACTTGAACTTTCATTATTATAAATCAAGGCTTGGCATCTAGTTAAGCCTTTTTTTATGACATAGTGTACCATTGTGAATAAACTTTTATCTTCCATAAAAATCATAAATTTAAATAAAACTAAAAAACCCCTATGGATTTAAATACCATAGGGGTTTTTATCTAGTTAAAGTTAGAAGTATATTATTTTAAGGCATTTTTTAACTTTTACTAGTTAACCTTTTAAACCATGAGGTCTTCACATCATCTTCTCCATAACCATAACCATAACCATAACCTTTTTTTACGTCTGTTCCGTTTATAACCACAGACATATTAGGAATTCTTTTTTCGTTATATAATTTTACAGGAACATCTAAAAGGCTTTTGTCTAAATAATTAGCGCGAACCATATAGATAAACAAATCGGCTTTCGATGCAATTTGTAAGGTGTCTGTTACCATGTTAACGGGGGCGGTATCTACAATTACATAATCATAATGTAGTTTTCCATAATTTAAAGCCTCGTCAAAACGTCCATTTATCAGAAGCTCCGAGGGGTTTGGTGGTACCATTCCAGACTGGATAATATCGAATTCACCATTTTTAGCGGGCTCTATAATGTTTTTTATGTCAACACTGTTATCGGCCATAAAAACGGATAATCCCTTATCTGTAGTTGGCATTTCTAAATATTCTGCTACTTTTGGTTTACGTATATCAGCACCAATAAGGAGTACTTTTTTGTTAGACATAGCAAGAACGGTTGCTAAATTAATAGCTACAAATGTTTTTCCTTCACCAGGAATGGTAGAAGTAATGTATATCGTTTTAGAGCTGTCTTTCAAGTTACCCAACATAAAATTCATGTTGGTTCTTAGCATTCTAAAAGCTTCGGCAATATTCCCTCTGTCAGATTTTGTAAGAATTTTATTTTTGTCTAATGTTTTTGGAATGTTACCTATAATAGGCGCTTTTAAACTGTCCTCGACATCTTCTTGATTGCGTATTTTAGTATCTAACATAAATATTATGGATATAATTACAAAAGGAATAAGGAAACCGAACAACAATGCTATAACATAAATCATTTTTTTGTTGGGGCTTACAGGGTAGTAGCTACCGTCTGCCGAATCAATAAGTTTGGCGTTTGGTACGGTTACGGCTAAAGAAATTGAATTTTCTTCTCGTTTTTTTAATAAAAATAAATAGAGTGTTTCTACAATTTGTTGTTGGCGTTGTATATCTCTATACTGACGTTCTTTTTTTGGAGCAGAGGTTATTTTGTTATCAATACGTTTTTCCTGAGATTGTGCTTGCCCTAAAGAAATCGTTAAACTTCGCTTTAAATTGGCTAAACCTTGATTTATACTATTATACAATTGCGATAATTGTGCATTCAAATTTAGAAGTACAGGATTGTTTTTTCCAGAACTTTGCATGAGTCTATTACGTTCTAGTAATAAAATATTGTACTGAGTCGTGCTCGAGTTCACTTGGTTGGAGTTAAGACCTAAATTTTCCGGAATTAAATTATCCGAATCTGGATTCATATTTTCAAGCACATAGTCTACCAGTTTTAATTGGGTCCTTAAATCAATAATTTCTTTTCCTACTTCAGAGTTGGTTTGTAAAACAATGCCTGTTTCAACAGTAATGTCCGTTAGTTTATTACTTGATTTAAATCTTTCGGCTGTTTTGTCAACCTTTCTTAAATCATCCTCAATGAGTTCTAAACGTTCGTTAATAAAGGTATTGGTATTATTACCTATCAAACTTTTATATTCTATGGCATCCTTATTATATTGTAGGACTAATTCATCTAAAATACGCTCTGCTTTTATTTTTACGGGGCTTCTTAAAGTTAGTTTTAAAATACTTGCTTTTTTATTCCATAAACTCACATCAATGCTGTTTCTATAAGCATTGGCAACATCTTTTATAGGCGCTGTGCTAACAATATAGACTGTATTAATATCGGCTTCTGTAATTTGTTTCGGTGTAATAATCAGTTCACCATCGGTAATTGCAATTTTTTCACCGTAGGTATGTGTTACTGCAGGTGTTTCTTCACCATGGGATAATTCAAATTTAGTATCCGAAAGAATTTTAACGGTAAATGCTGTTCTCCTCCAAAAAAATGTAGAATCTTTAATAAAAAAAGCCGTTTTAAAAGGCAGGTCATCCTTATATATTTCTTGATTTATGACGTTACCTTCTTTAAAATAACTAATATTAAGCTCTAGTTTGTTTACAACGCGTGTCATTAAACTTCTAGACGTTAAAATACCCATCTCATTTTCAATATTTTTAGAATTACCTCCACCTAGGCCTAATTCTTCAAAAGCAGCCAGTTCTGTAGGTAATCCACCACCGTCTTCATTATCAATCAAAATAGTTGTAGAAACCTCGTAGGAGTTTGGGGTATAGCGCAAATAGAAGTAAGCGCTCATTAAGGCAAGAAAAAGTCCTAATACAAACCACTTCCAATAGTATAGGTATTTTTCAACTTTTTGGCGAATATTGATGTCCTCGTCGTCATCGATAAACATATAATCCTGAAAGTTTTCTTTATTTTGCATATTATATTATATTAAGATTAGGGAGTGATAAGTGTATAGGTTGAAGCTGTTATTGCACCTGTATTAGGTCGGATTAGAGCTGTGTTGATTATAATTGAGACTGTTTTCATAGTTGAAAGATGTATTTTTTAAGCGACTACTTTATATTTATCATGAGTAATCTGTTAATGTTTAACATATCAGTTTGCTATATATTCGGTTCATACTGTCGTCAGGTTTTATTATTATAATAACTGCTATCTCTCTATTATAGAGTTTTTAGTAGCTTATTTGCTTACAATAATAGTATTTTTAGAAATGAATACTTCGTTTTTTTAATTATTTTCTTTGTACATTAAAAAACATCGATGAAAACTCTAAAAAACACTCTTTACTTGCTCTTTAACAATGAGATTCGTTTTAATAAATGAAATATAAACTGCAGGTTTGTTCAGAATATCATTTATTTTATGCTCTCTTGCGTTATGGGTATTTTGGTGTTAAAACAATGATTGTAGTTTTTCGAGAAATACATAATAGACAAATTTAGTATTCCCAACTAAATACCTGCGCCACATACGTTTGGGTTCTTTTACTAGTCTATACAACCATTCCATACCCAAATTAAGAATCCATTTGGGCGCTCTGTTTACGGTGCCTGCATAAAAATCGAATACGGCACCTATAGAACATATTACAGAGGTATGGAGTTTCTCTTTATACTCGTGGCCCCACTTTTCTTGTTTAGGTGCCGTCATGCCAATAAAAAGAATATCCGGAGAAAACGCATTCACTTGGGCAATCATTTCACTATTATCTTCCTTGTTAAATGTTGCTTTATATGGTGGTGAATAACTAGCAAGTTTTACTTTAGGAAATTCTTGGGAAACTCTATTTTTAATAAGGGCCAAGGTGCTCTCTGAAGCTCCTAAATAAAACACTTTTAAACCTTTTAAATGGGATTCCGATAATAAATATTGGTGGATGTCCCAACCTGCAATTTTCTTGATTTTTTTACCTCCTAATAATTTAGAAGCTAGTACAATACTAGTGCCATCTGGTAATAATATATCACTAGTATTTAATACCTCTGCAAAGTGGGCATCTTTTTTAGCCATACAAAAGGAATAGGCATTTATAGTATTTATAAAACACTTGCTATCCGTTTTTATTTCGGAAACTGGTTGACTAAAAATTTTGTTTTTAACAATATCTGTTAAATTCATATGTAAAGGAACTTTGTTTTTAAGTGATAAATTTTTATTTAATAACCTTGCAATTTGACTTTTTAAAAATTATTAAATTAGACTTCAATTTGTTTAAACATGTTTTATACATGTGGGATATAATACTTTTGTTTATTTTATATTTTTGTTTATCATAAATGTCAAAATTTTATAATGTCGATGATATAGTAATTAAAGTATTCTATTTTTTTAAAGATTCATTATATAATTTTATCATATTTTTAGCCTTTAGATCCCATGATAATTCAATTTGACGTTGTTTACAATTATTGGATAACAATTCTAGCTTTTCCCTATTATTAAATAAGTCTTTAATTTTTTTTGCAAAATGGATAGACGATTGTTCAGGATTACTTAACTCAATTTTAATTCCAACATTTTCATTTATTGAATCTCCTTGGCCACAAGTATTAAAGCATAATACTGGTAAGTTATTGCTTATAGATTCTAGTACTACATGAGGTGTGCCTTCTGCTACACTAGTGAAAAAAAATAAATCACATTTTTGCATCAATTGCTGCACTTCACTATGTTTTATTAAACCGTACCATTTACATTGATTTTCTATACCTATGCTTTTTGCCAAAGACTTATAGGCTAAATCATCGCCACCGCCTACAATATGCAGCACAATGTCTTCGTTATTTATTTCTTTTAAAGTCTGTATTGCAATAGGTAATTGCTTTCTAAAATCAAGTTTCCCTACCCACAGTAGGTCAAGGTTCTTTTTATTTGTTTTATCTACTATTTTATGTTCTTGGATATAACAGCCAGTTTCATTTAATAAAGGGGAGTTTATTCCAAAAAAGCGATTAAAAGAGGTTTGGGAATTCGTAGATGCAGAAACAACCACAGAAGCATTTTTAACAGCTATCCGAAGACGTTTTGAATGTTTAAGCTGCAGATAGGTAATCCGATTCTTAAGATTTATGAAAAGCTTTGTTTTTAAATCAGCCCCATTAAGATAAGCTACAGGGAATTTTTGTTTAGCATCGACAGGTCCCCAAATTAGTGGAACATTTGTAATTTTCCATAAATACCCAGGTTCTCTAAAACCAATCATATTTAATTGATGTAATACATCAATTTTATTTGTTTTTAGGATTTCTTGAGCTATTTGATATGTTTTAAATTGCCACTTTTTATAATGTTTGTAAAACCGCCAATCGCCCTGGTTCCAGCACATTTTTCGAATTTCGACACTAACAGGGTTGTAATGAAATGTTAAATTAGTTCCTTGAGGTAATTCTTTTACAGCAGCTTCTATTTCTTTTTGCCATTCGCCTTCAGTTATTACTATTACCTTGCAATACTTAGCTAAATTGATGACCCAGTTCCATGCCATTCCGGGTTCAGATCCCATATTTGGGGCGCAAGCATACGCATTAATTAATACAGAAATCATAGTGAAATTTTTAAGTTTTTTAATAATTTTCCTTCAATTATTTTCTTATATAAATAAATCGTTGGTAGCATTAGAAGCATTACGATTAAAGTACAAATTAAAGAGGCTACGATATCAGTTCTAACTTCTAAAACAGACTTTTCAGATACAACAGAATAGGTAAATATAATCACCCTTTTTATAGGATCGTGAATACATAATATCACTAATGAATTAATACCAAAAAAAGATAGAGTATTAGACCAATACATATTCATTTTATAGGCTACTAAATCTACAAATAATAAGAGCATTGCAATTGTAAAAAATGCAATTAATATATAAATTAAATTAGTATTATAGCTTGGTAAAAGGTGTGTGTTTGGAATATAATCTAATATAAAACTAGTATAGATTATAATCATTAAAATAAGTAATATTCCTTTTTGAAAAAAACGGAGTAAGTTAAGCTTCATAAAATATTTTCCAAAATAAAAAAACAATAATGAAATTGATGCTTTAAACAATTGAAAAGGCAGATCAAAGCCTAAATGGATAAGCTGTAAAACATAAAACCCGATAGTAAAAAACAAAAAAACCAATATTAATTGAACTATAAAATTTTTGAATTTTTGAACATAAAAATTCATAATCTCTATAGATAGCAAGCAGGGGATAAACCATAGAGGAGTGTTATAGTGGCCTCCATAAAATACTCCAATTATAGGGGAATACCAAGTTTCATAAATGTCGCTTGCTCCTGGTCTAAATTTTGATTCTATAAAAACCCAATACAAGTATGTTAAAATATAGAAAAACAAATAAGGTAGAATTAGATTATTAAAACGCTTAATTAAAAGAGGTTTGATGCTATGTTTTTTTAAATTTTTTGAAAACATACCAGATAGTAAAAAAAATAAGGGCATATGAAAAGAATATATAAAATTATATAAAAAATCATGTTTATTATAGGTGTGTCCAAAAACAACTAATGTTATTCCTATAGATTTAGCTATATCAATGTAATAAATTCGTTTTTTTTCAACAAGCATCCTTAAATATTTATATTTTGTATATTAATTTTTCATTGATAAACTCATCCAATATAGGCAACAATGCTGCAGTTGGATTGATACCACCAGATCTTGGTAAAATACCAGTATTAACTAGTAACATATTATCATATTCATTGAAATAAGAATCAATATTTTCATAATGAAACATCTTATGAGGATGATATATATCTTCCGTATTTTGGACATCAATTTCTTCAGCTAAAATTTCAAAATCTACTTTAGAATTTTTAAGGTGTTCTACAACTTGGTCTTTTGCATTTCTATAAACTACAGCTGCATTTTCACCAATGTTATAGGTCACTTCTAAACCGTTTATACCAAATGTGTCTTTTTCTTTTGAAAGAGATACAAAACTATCATTAGTGGGGTTATCAATATCAATGTACAAAAACCACTCGTTTTTATAAACATAAATACGGCGATGAAATAGAACTGCCCATCCGAAACCTATGGCCTGCGGAATATTGATTATAATGTTTTTAATAGCTTTTAATGTAACTTGTTTTTTAAATAAAATGGTTTTTAAACTTTGAAAAAAAGGAAAATCCATATTAAAAACGGGATGTACATAAAAAGAACAATTGTCATATTCACCAATAAGTCTTTTGGTTATTAACGAAAATCCTTTCATTTTAAAAACAAAATTTTCCTTACCAATAGAGGTATTCTTTTTTATTTTAAAAACCTTTTGAGAAAGATGATCTGAAAAATACACCTTCTTTTCGGGTATTAAACCAGATGATAATAAAATACGAGCACTTTCAAAAGCACCAGTAGTTAAAAAGTAATAATCAAAAGAAGCCTCTTGTTCAACACCATTTTTTATGTAATGAACTTTAGTTATTTTTTTTTCACCATTCGTAGCAATCTTTGAAACACGAGCATTTGAAATAATTGTAACTTGCTTGCGTTGTTGAATCTTAAATATTTTAAAAAAGTTTCTGTTAAAGACACTTAACCAAACTCCTGTTTTAGTAAAAAGCGTATTAGTTACAAAATTCTCTTTATAATTATTTGTGATATTAAATTTTTTAAGCATGCTCTCTTTATGCTTTTCATTTAATTTAACAACATCAGTCATGAAGGGGTTTGGATTGCTAAAATCATTTTCTGTATACGTTAATAATTGACCACCCCATTTCTCAGTAGCTCCGCCAAAACCAAAAAAACGTCCATCACTAAGCCCTTTATAAACTCTACTCTTTAGACTTGAAAAATATCCAATTTCTTTTTCACTTTTAATGGCAGCATCTCCTACATCAAAAAGGGTAATAGTTGCTTTAGGGTATTTTTCGAGTAATGCATCTATGGTGTAACTACCATATGCGCCTGCTCCCATAACACAAATATTCATATCTAGAATTTATAATGTTAGTTGTAATTTATTTTCAGTTATTGTTGAATCATACTTTGATTCAATAAACATACTCTCAATACGTACATAAAATGATGCAGGTAACACTCCTATTTTCATAAACAGTTTTGCAGAGCCCAATACCAACCATTTAGGCATAGTAATAATGCGCTTATGCCCAATTTCTTTTGCATACTTAAGTTTGGTCGCATTATCGTTTGGTAAAAAAAGATATACTTTTTGCTTTGGCTCTAAAGTTATAATGGCCATAATAGCTTTATGAATACTTGAGCGCTTTATAATTGGCATAATAGCTTTTTTATGCCCTTTTAATAAAACAAAGCCAAGAGGTAAGTTTTTAATGAAAGGTGCTGGTCTATCTCCTGCTAGTACATAGCTAGGTCGTATAAAAGAAAGTTGAAAAGGTAGTGGGTCTAAAGATTCTAAATAGGCATCTGTTGCAATCTTAATAGCGCCATATCCTTTTTTATGCGTATTGGTTTCAATTGCTGTATTTTCATCAATTAATACTTCCGTATTAGAATACACCATAATAGATGAAAAATGGAGTAACTGTTTCACTTTTACAGTTTTGCAGAATGAGACTAAACCTTTTATAAACTCTAAATTTTTAGATTCATCTGCATCTTTTATAACTATAAAATTAATAACAACATCATATGTTTTTTTTAGAAATTCGTTTTCTGCTAAATTAAAAACATCTCCAAAGACCTTGTCTCCGATTCTATTTTTATCGCCTCTAGCAAAACAATCTACTTCAAAACCATTTTCTGTCATTTCTTTATAGAGACCATTTGCCACAAATGAACTACTACCTATAATTAATATTTTTTTAGTCATTATTATTTAATTTTAAATAATTTAAATGAATGGATTTTGATTCTTCATTTTTAAATCTATCCCTAATTTTTTTGGCTGGTACACCTCCCCAAATTTCACAGTCTGGTACATTTTTATTAACTACTGAACCTGCTGCAATAATAGCTCCTTTTCCTATAGTAACACCTGCAATAATAATTGCATTAGTACCTATCCAAACATCATCTTTTATTAATATAGGCTCATCAATGCCTCGTTCAGCATCCCACATATTTATTCCCGGAATATTAAAAACATGATCATTTTTACCTACAAAACTAACCCTACCAGCAATTAATATATTATTACCAAAATGTACATCTGTAGAAACCCAAGTACCTCTTCCAAACTGAACATTGTTACCAATGTGAATATCTCTTTTTACAAAAAGACACAATGGCATAACACGAACAAAGCCTTTATACTTCACCCAAGGCCATTTAAATGTAAAATAATACCAAGTACGTAAAACATTAAAATAGAAACGTAAAGCAAATTTAAACTTATTACTACCAGAAGGCATATTTTTGTATTCAATTTTTATCATAACTCTATTTAGTTCATGTTATAGATTTCAGAAAAAACTTTGACATACTCTTCAAAAGAAAAAGGCATTAAATTCTTTCTATAATTGTTTTCCGATGATTGAATTCTTTTAAAAAATAAATTTAGAGACTCAACAAATTCATTCTCATTTAGAGGGTCAAACAATAAACCATTAAATTGATTCACAAAATCCACCGCCCCTATATATTTACTAGCCATTATAGGACATCCAAAGACCAAAGCCTCATTAACGACAGCGCCAAAGGGTTCAAATCTACTAGGAAGAATATAAAAATCTGCTAAATCATACCAAGCATACAAATTTTTTCCTGAATAAAAACCAGCAAATACCACTTTATCTTCAATATTTAATTTTTTACAGGTACCTTTTAAATTTTCCTTTTCACTTCCATCCCCAACCAATACCAATTTAAAATTATCATTATACGACTTTGCAAATGCTTCAAGCAATAAGTCTAGGCCCTTTACTTTTTCTAACCTACCTGTATATAATATAATTTTACTATCATTCAGCCTAAATTGATCAATATACTTTTCAATTAAATCAGGAAAAAAAATTCTGTTTTTAAGTAATGTTATTGGGTTTTGTATATTAGGACAGATCTCTACTTTTAAGCTAGGGAAATTGTTATTATAAAAATTTCTCACAGTTTCACTATAAACAATAGCTGCATCTGCAATTGATAATACCTTTTTTCTAAAAACTGCTTTTATTCCTTTTACTTCTTCTGCTATTAATAAATTATCAGATGTTGTTATAACGTATTTAAAATTAAAAAGATTTAATTTACGATACGTAGCAATTATAATGCTTGTAGGTGAGTACTCATGTGAGAAAACAATATCGGGCTTAATGGTTTTAATTAATCTAAAAATTCCAAATCGTATAGGACGTTTTCCAATTCTAAAACCCTTTTTTAAAAATATATTTTTAATATCCTTATCCAAACGATTTAATAGATCTTCTCTATCATAATTAAATCCTTCTATATCAGCATCTGTATAAACAATTGTTAAATTATAATACTGTGCCATTTCATTAAACACATCAATACGCCATGGAGGTAAGTATTGAAAAAAAATTAATGCTTTAGGTTTATTCTTATTCATTTTTATATTCGATAATAATAAATCAGCTAAATCCTATCGGATTATCTAATTTTGCTTGTTGTATTTATATAATAATTGCTTTTTAGCTCCTTTAAATGTTTTTAACAACCCAATTATACGAATTGTAAAAAAGATAGGATTATTTTTTGATTTAGTAAAGTTTTTAAATTTAACTTCATCTAAATTAATAACTGCACTTAACGCTGATTTTAAAAAAGGAATTCCATGGTGTTTTGTGTTAAATGCAATTACACGTATTGTTTTAACATCTTTTATATGCTGGTATTGTTCGGCATCCCATGCAGAGTTAGCTGATAAAAAATAAAATATGTTTAGCTCTTTATTTATAAAAGGTTTTATATCATAGTATTTTGATATAGGTAATTTAGAATATCTAAAAATAAAGGGATTGATATTGCTATTACTTGAAGCTAATAAGGTTTTTATCTCAAATTGAGCATTGAAAACAATTGCTTTTTTTGCTTTTAGTAATGAGCCATATAACACCGCAGCATAACCACCTGCGGAGCTACCAACTGTAATTACAGAGCTGTTTTTTGTTTCATTCTCTAAAAAAAACAATAATTTTTCAGGAGAATTTATTTGATCATTTATACCTGAAAGATACCACTGTTTGTGAACGTCCCTTACTAAGATATGTTTGTAAACATTCTTTATTCTGGTACCATACCATTCAAAGAAGTTTTTTTCTATAATTTTTTTTCTAAATGTATCTTCAATATTTGGATAATAGATATCATTGCTACTAAAATATATAGCACATGTATTTTTATCCGTACATTCTTCATTAAATGAGATAAGATAATTGTTGTTATTTTTATATATATCTTTTACAATCTCAGAATCTACCTGAAACACATAGGGGGTTTTTAAATCTGTTTCCATAATTGTGGTATCAAAACTCGAAGGTGTATTGTTAAAAAATGTTTGATTGCAAGTAATAAACCAAAATGTCGTTTTTCATAAAGAAAATAGTAATAAGGATGGCTATTCCCTAATGGAGAGTATAATACTTTTACGCGTTTTAAGAATGATACTTCTGGAAGACACCATTTTGGTAATTGAGGATTGGCCTCACAGTGTCCCACAATTTTTGAGGTTATTTTACAAGTAAATCCTTTAGAGACACATCTAAATCCATAATCGAAATCACCAATGGCATGAGGGAAAATAGGATCTAACATACCGACTTGTTCATATATCTCTTTAGGAATTAAAACAAAATTGCCATTAACCTCCATGCATATTATAGGTTCTTTCTTGTTAGGGATTAGTATTTTACCATTCTTGTCTCTTCCTCCATAAGTAATGTTTCCTGTATCTTCAGAAGCCATTACGCCGCACAATAAGCAGTCAGGAGCTTTTATAGCATCATCCAAAATAATTTTTATAGAATCTCGAAGTAATTTTACGTCATCATTCAACCATAAATAAAAGTCATAATTCTTATTTTTGGTTGCTGTTTTCCAAGCCAAATGCATACCTCTATTCCAATACAAATCTCCCGTTCCCAAAATAATATTTACATTTGGATAGTCTTCTTTTACTGCTTCTCCCGTTCCATCTGTGGAGCCATCATCGACTAAAAACACATCAAATGAATATCCCGTTGGTATTACATTTGAATAAAGTGCAGTTAAACATTCTATTGTTTTTTCTTTGCGGTTATGGCAAGTGAGTAAGATAGCTATTTCTTTAACAACCATTCTGTTCTTTTTTTATACATGTAAAATTCTAATTTTCGATAATGATTATCGAAGATACCGCGTACCCAAATAATAAATTCTTTATTAGACATAGCCCGAAAAGATTTTGAAAAACACATACCAATGGCAATCCAAAGAAATATATTAGACAAATCGAATCGGCTAAAATCTTCTACCCAAGCATAGGCCCAACGAAATGAAACGTATAGACCAATAATTTTGAGAAAAATACTCTTAGATTTATTTATAGCTAAATAGGAAGCCTTAAAGAATACTAAGAAATAGAGTATCACCCCAGTAAGCCCTGTCCAAGTAAAAATATTTAAAATAGAAACCTCATTAGCAAAGCGTTCCATTTTACCTGTGTTTAATTCGTCGCTTAAAAAACTGCCAAAGAGCACAGAATCATTACCGCGAGCGGGTGTTCTACCTAATAAGATATAATTATTATTAAGGGCAGACTCTAAAACTTCAACATACAAATCTGTTCGCGTATCTGCTGTTAGTGATTCCGTAACTTGTTCTCCTTCAAATCGCGATTCCGTAGTAAAATCTCCTTCAATGTATTCATCCATCTTAAAGGGATTAAAAATCCCGCTTAAAGCTAGGCCAAATAAAACGATTGGCAAAAAAATAAATATTAGCCTTCCAAACTCCATTATTTTAACTCCAACAAATGACCTTATATAATAAATACAGGCAAATATAATTGGGACTGCAAATTTTATTACGTTACTCCGCGCACCTAAATCAGATAAAAGAACAATTAAAGTAAAAAAAAGAAGAATTAATTTCCATTTATTCTCTAAAATTGGAAAAAACAAAAACAAAAATGAAATTGGAATTAGATAATAGCCAAAAGCTATAGGACGCATAAATAAAATAAAAATAAAGAATGCCGGTAATGCATATTTTATCCATATTGAAATTAATCTCTGGACAATTCCTTTGTTAGTCGTTATATAAATGGCTAATGGCATTAATAAAACCATGGTTGTTGATACTAAATTTTTCCATTCCCAATAATTATCCGCAATAAAGGTTCCTCTAATTATGCATACTGCATTCCATGCTATATAGGCAAACACTACATAAACAGACCTACGGTTTTCTTGATTAAAAAAATAGGTCTTTGACTTTACAAATAGCAATAAAATTAGAGCATTAATAAACCACCATATCGTTGTGTTTCCGATAAGTAAAGTGGTCCAAGCATTGATTGATGAAATTGTGATGAACAATATTAGTGGCGGTACTATTTTTATTAAAAGTCTTTTCATTTCAATCTTACTTTGTTAATAATTTACTTGACCCTCTTAATAAATTTTGCGGGATTACCAGCCCATATTTCATTAGCAGGAATATCTTTAGTAATTACAGAACATGCGCCTATTATGGAATTTTCTCCTATTGTAACCCCTTTTAAAATAGTACTATGAGCTCCTATAAATACTCGGTTTTTTATGGTTACTTTACCTTTTTTCGCATTTGTTTTATCTTTTGATTTATCAATCCTAATAGTTGAATCTAATGAATGAAAATCGGTGTCATAAATTACGGTATTTCCCCCGATTGTAACATCATTTCCTATTTCTATATCATGGTTGCAGATTATTGCCACGGAACTCATCCCCACATTATTTCCTATTATCAATTTTCCTTCAACCCAAAAGATAGTTTTTTGTTGCCGACCAATTATATTATGATTGTGACCACTATTAATTAATAATTTTTTTCCAATTGTAACTTGACCTCTGCGGGTAACAAACACTTTCATAAAACCATTAATAGAAAGGTGCTTTGAAAATTTAACGCCGTTTAAATAAAAAATTAGTTTTGTATAAGGCGTGTAAATATAACTTAACGCTAAACCAGTTACTTTTCTGATTCCCTTATAAATGTGTGACACCATAGATTAATTATTTAAATTATTAATTTCTCCCTTTATCTCATTCAAATCTAATTCCCACCATTTGGAATTAATAAGTTTATTTATTCTTTCATCGGAGAAGCGATACTTTATTATTTTTGCTGGTACTCCACCAACTATTGCATAAGGGGGTATGTCTTTTGTTACTACAGATCCTGCTGCAATTACGGCACCATGGCCAATTATTACGCCATCCATAATAATAGCTCTTGTTCCAATCCAAACATCATTTCCAATTTTAATAGGTTTGTATTCTTCAAAATCAAGGTCTTTATCCACAAAATTTACTCCTAATGTGTTTTTTGCTTTATAAAAAACAGTGGATGTAGAAAATAGATGTAGTGGATGCGCTCCAAGCCCCATTATAACATCACTCGCTATGGAACAATAGTTGCCAATTGTTGTATTTTGTATGAGTACATTCGTGTTACAATATGTATAATGACCTATATGGCTATGATTGATAATTGCCCCCGCTAATATGTGACTATGTTCTCCTATAGTAGAATTTGACGTGAAACTAGATCCTTTATCAATAATAGATTTTGGAAAATGGTTTTTGTTTTCAATATCTCTAGCATTGTCATTTGCCAATTTAACGAGTCCTTTAATTAACCCTATTGGCATACTCAATATTCTTTTTAATAATCTCATAAATTTATAATGAATTACCAATAACAACCACCTTCAACTTGTTGTGCATTTTTTGGTTTGTTTACTTCTCCAGGTCTTACCCAATGTTCGTTCATTAAGCTTGAATAACTCCCTCTTTCAATACCCCACTCTTCAACACCATAATTAGGATCTTCCCAACGTTTCCCTCTAATACCAAACAAGAGTTGCAAAGCACCACCTAAATGCACTGCTTTTTTACCGCTGCGTTTTACATGAGCTGCTAGCGGAAAGCCATAGGCTCCTGCGCCTATTAGGCATACATCATAATCTACTTTGTCTATTTCTGCTTTCATATAATCTAAAGCTTCAAACCAAGTTTTAAAGGTACTATCGCCTCCTAAACTCTGTACAGCTTTTATGGTGCTTAATTCAAACTCAGGGAGCACTTCCTTATCAAACAGTAATTGGCGCTTTTTATATTGTGCTTCAATAGTTTCATTAAAAGGATGGACTACTAATACTTTTTTTCCTTTTAATGCAGTTGTCCATGGTGTTTTAGACCAAAAAGGTTCCAATAAACGAAGATGCATATTAACAGAGTTTTTTTTTCTATAGATATCTACATTCTTCTCTGCAAATAACCACGAACCTAAAATGTCAACTTCTTTTATATTTTCTAGCATCAGTTCACAAAAGCGAGTAAGGTTTTCTTGATCTGCAGGAAAGAAACCACTCCAATTTTGCATCTGTAGCATGATGTTTTCATTCCACCAAAAAGGCTCACATTCACCTTTTATATATTTTAAATATTGATGTTTGTTTTCTTTAATACTTAAATAATTTAACAAACATGTTAATTCTGTTGATCCTAACCTTGCAATCATACAAGGTTCATTGTCTAGTATTTTTTTATTTAGGGTTGTATAAGCTTGTTCTTCGGTACCTCTCACAAATTTAAAAGATTGTTTATCAGTTTTTTGATAAATTTTTCGTAGTGCTTTTAAAGTGAACTTTGTTAATTTCTGCATATTAATTAATGTTTTTATTTTTTATTCTAACACCATAAAATAGGAAGTTTAAAATTGGCTGTAATGCAATAAGTCTTCCGATAAACATGCTTAACGATATTAAAATTAAACTTATGGGGATTGTAAGTATTAACAATAAAATAAAACTAATATCAGAAGATAATAGCAGCTTATCATTTAGTACATAAAAAAATGAGAAATGAGTTACATAAATAATTAATGAATTACGTCCCATTAAACATAAGTAATCGTCTATATTTTTAGATATTTTTAATGTTTTCGAATAATTATAAAATATGGTGATTACAGTAATTGTAATACATACTTTCAAAAATTTCATGTATATAAAATTCAATTCATTAAACTTAAAATGTCCTATTAATGCCATAAATAGTAAAGACGCGCTTAATAGAACTATTTTATTTTGAATTAAAAGTTTTAATGACTCGTATTTAGAAAGAAAAACTCCTATCATGAAAAAGACAAAATTTAATAAAAATGTTAAAATTTCTTTGCTATGAATGGCATATGATATTGCTAATAGAAAAGAAGCTATAAATATAAGAACTAAAATATCCTTGAATATATGTTGTTTGGAATTAAAATAATTTGAAACAATCCAAAACACCAAATAAACGAGCAGTATTTCATATAGCGTTTTTAAAAACCATAGACTAGGGTCTAATATTTGATTATAAATTATTGTGAAAATTGACGTGAGGTCTACATTTTCTGTAAAAAAGTAATGTCTAATAATTGGCCAAGCAATCATGGGAATTAAAAGAGCAATTGATTTGTTTTTTATGAATAAAATTGCACTAGTAATAGATGTGATTTTTGTTGTAATGTTGGCCACATAACCGCTTAGAAAAAAGAAAAATGGCATATGAAAAGAATATATAATGTTGAATATTATATTATCAAAAGGATTTTGCGTATTATATTGTAAGACATGTCCTAATACCACGAGAAAAATTGTAAAACCCTTTAATCTATCAATATATAATAAACGTTCTGTCTTCATTAATTACAAATTAATCATTTGTTCATTTTCAATAATTCCATCATCATCAACTAGTATCCAATCCTTCGTTTCTGGATAACCATGCCAAAAATTGGCAGGGCATACTTTAATCCCTTTATTTAATAAAGCGGGTTTGTAAGAAAATGAACTTTTACTAGTAATTAATAAATCTGCAAAAACCATGTGAGAAAAAGAATCTTGCGCATTCATATCTAAACAAAAGGAGAGGTTCTCAAACTTTTTAAATTCAGGAAAGTCGGTTTCAACGCCTTGGGAAAACAGGTAAATAGCAATAGGTTTATCAGTCTTTAATTGTTTTAGCACATTACTTAGTACGTTTGTAAAATAGTCGTTGTTTTGCCAACGCATTAATAAATTTGGGTTATTGTTTGTTTGCCCTATAACAATATCTCCTCGACGTACATGGATGGCAATATTGTAGTTGTCTTTTGAATATATTAATTTTTCACTTTTTCTTATTTTTGATTTTGAGAATTTTTCTTGCATAACCTCTTGAATACCAAACTGATCTCGGTGAAATTGATCTTGCTCGCAAATGAAAATAATCTTTTTTCCTGCGTAAGAGCCAATTATACTGTTTATTAAAGCGGTTTCTTTCTCATTGGTTTCATTAAATAAGGGTAGCATAATTTTTTTGTACCCCTGTTTTTTTATTAATTCTTGTACTGTTATTTCGCCATTACCAAAACCTAAAAAAGCCTCCCATTTTGCTGAAGAAAAAGGAATATGAGCAAATTTTAAATTAAATTGTTGGGCAAACCAATAACCTGCTATCCAATTAGCGATTTGATGTCCGATACCTGCACCAGGATTAGGAATAGCCGTGAAATATTGTTTAATAGTATTTGGGTTAATTTTGCGGGTTTTAGTTTTCCAATATGCCTTGTATAAAAAGGTATACCATTTTTTATTTTTAGCGTAGTTTACGGTCTTACTCCATAATTTTTTTTTTATTTTTTCAATCACGTTTTTTTATTTATTTAATAATAATATTATCCCACCCTTGGATAATTTTTTGATCTCCAAATTATTTTAGTGAAAAGAATCCAATACTTAGACAAAAAGTTGAATTTTTTCGATCTATAAATTTTGATTTCAAGGCTATAAAATTCAGATATTAATTCTTCGGATAAATTGTTTAAAAAGTAGTTCATAAATTCAAACTCTTTGCTTCTTATATTGGATAAAATCATATGTCTGACTTCATATTTCGTAAAAACTAAGTAATCTTTGTTTTTGCGGTTTGAGTTAATCCAATTATTGTGGACAATATTAAATCGATCAACAATACTCTGAAGTTTAGTTATTGAAAAAGAAGATGTTGCTTGGTTAGGTACACCTCCAACATAAGTACTTAGTGGTAGTTTACAATAGCAAACTTTTGAAATTAGTGCAATAGAAAAAAATAATGCGAAATCTTGATTCCTTACCATTCCTTTAGGAAAACCACCTACTTTTTCAAAAATAGTTTTTTTTACAATAGTGCTGCTTGTATGAAGAAAGATATGTGGATTATGAAAAAAATGAATCATTGAAATATCTTCCGAAACTTTATCTGTTGTTCGTTTATATATTGAGTCGTCTGCATTTTTAACAAAACCGGCACAGCAATACATTCCAGCTTCTGGGTGTTTGTTATGCGCTTTAACCATATATTCCAAATACTCAGGACTCCATAAATCATCAGCATCTAAAAATGCAATTAATTCGTGTCTTGCATTTTTTACCCCTTGATTTCTTGCTACACTAACCCCTTGGTTTTTTTGAGGAATAATTTTAATTCTTTCATCTTTAAAATTATTCGAAATTGTGTTTACACTATCATCTGTTGATCCATCATCAATTATTATCAACTCAAAATTAGTGAAGGATTGGGATAAAACAGATTCTATAGTGTCTTTAATTGTGGTTTCTTTATTAAATAGTGGTATGACAATAGAAATCATTTATTCTTTATTATTATTATTATTATTATTTACGAAATAAACCCCAGTAAAGACCTTTTAGGTAATGTGATATATAAATCCGTTTTATTTTAATTCTAAGTTTTAATGGCATTGGAGTTTTTGTACGAAATCCTCTTTTACTATAATTAACAGGGTAGTCAATACTTTCAAGGTGTTCTTTTGCATTTTCCAACCACTTTCCTTTATCTAAGCATCCTGATAAATCATAAATTATGGGTAGTTTTACCTCTTTAGAAAGACAAGTAAACTTTAATTTCATTTTACTAGCTCGTTTAGATCCGTAATTCTCTGAAGTCCATGGGTTTTCGTGAGGTAGTACCATTTTAATAAGAACGTTTTTTTTCCAAAAAGAAATTTGAAATGCAAATATAAATTGTGCTGGAGGTACTATAATATCAATATCCTTAAAATTGGTTTTTTCTAATTCTCTATAATTCTGATGTGCTAAATACATGGAGTCTATATCATGATCTTTAAAATAGTTAAAATATTCTATCATTTTAGCATGGTCTACATCTCCCATAAAAATATGGTCAATCATCATCAATAATATATCATCGGTTTCAACCTTATCGAGGCCTTTTCTAAATGTTCTTCCAAAACTACTTTGATGCCCAACATTTGTACAAACAACTTTTAAATGTGGATGTTGATAAGTTTTACTTTCTGTATTTAAATAAATAACCCCTTTATATTGAGGCCAATACTTGTGGAATAGATCAAAAAAAATAGGCCATAGATCTGAATAAGCATCTGATGAGCTTATAAAAATAGAATAATTTTTCATTTACATTTTTGCTTTATGCTTAGAGAGAACATTGTTTAATATATTTTTAACCATACTTTTTTCATATACAGTTAATCCAATAAACCAAACGACGATAAAAAAGAAACAAGTACTAACAGCTAGCACGACTATAAGCCTAATAAAACTCTCTTCTAAGAAGTAATTAGGAATGGCTGTGATTAAAATTAAAACTACAAAAGTAAAAACACTTTTAAATACCACATCTTTTAGAAACTCCTTAATAGATAATCCACATTCTATTTTGGCTATATATAAAGTAAGGATAGCATTCAAAATGGCGTAAATGATAAAAACGACATACAAGGTGTAAGGCGGGTAACCCAGAGAAAATAGTATATAAGCAACTATTAGTGGTAAGAAGTTTATAAAGGCTTTATATATTTCGAATTTTTTAATATTACCTACTGCTGCAATGGAAGATGATAATGTACGAAAGAGTTGTTCTATTAAATTTCTTGCTAAAAGTAATTGACAGAATATAATGGCGTATTCAGGGACTTCTTTTAACCATAAACCAAAAATATAAGGCATTTCCAATATTACTGGTACATAAAATATAGTTAATAGAAAAAAACCAACTTTACTACCAATAAATGAAGCTTTCAGCATAAGGTTTCTGTCACCAGCACCTTCGCTTTTTGCTATTAAGGGGTTTAGTGCTTTAAGCATGGTGCCTGCGAAAGCACCTAATTGTCCAGCGATCTGATTACAAACTCCTTGGGCTGCATTTACCGCTGTACCAAAAAACATATTAATTACAATACCTTGGCCATAATTAGTAAGTAAACTGCTAGAAGATCCTAAAAAGCTCCAACCAGCAAAACCGGTCATTTCCTTAAATAATGGTTTGTTAAAATATTTTTTAAAATTAATAGTTACCTCTTCGTATTTTGTATGACAATATATTTGGCGTATGATTAATAGAAACACAGATAAGGAAGCCATTAAAAGCCCATACATGTACAATTTATCAAAACTTGTGTAAGTAATAAATAGGGCTATTGCTAATTTTAGGATGGTTTCAATAATACGCAAAATAGCAACCAGTAACATGTTTTCATGCGCATTAATTATAGCATCATAAGGCACAGAAATGATGGTAAAAAAAGTACTTACTATTAAAAATTGATAAATTAAAATAGCAATATCTAATCTGTTTGAGTCTATTTTTAAGATACCACTGAATAAAAAATAGCCAACAATTTCTAATAAAATAACAACAACAATGGCAATGAAAAAATGCAATACTAAACTTATGTTGAAAATATTTTTTTGTTTTTTAAAATCACCTTGCCCTTGCGCAAACGACATAAAGCGTTGTGAAGCTGAAGCCATGGCCGTATTTAAAAACGTTAACATGGCTATTGCGCCACCAACAACATTAAAGATTCCAAAATCTTCTGCTCCTAAAGCTGCTAAAACTAAACGTGTAGCATATAAAGACATCAGCACGGTGATGAACATTTGTGCGTATAAAATTCCTGTATTTTTTGCTACGCGCTTGGCTTCTTTCATTTATGTTTTTAGCTATTAAAGTAATAAGTTCTAAACAAAGACTAGATTGATTATTAGTACTTAATTAGAACATCTTTCTTAAAGATTAGTTTAAGAAAAATAATTATATATTATTTGAAATTAACTTATTTGAGATTTCTGTTATAACAGTTGTGTTTTCTTCAATTTTACAATTAGACAAACAAGTCTGATATCCTATAATACATTTGTTTGATATATTAGTACCTTTAAGCAATGAGGCATTTCTTCCAATCCAGCAATCATTCCCTATTATTACTGGCTTAGTTTTTGGTTTCTCAAATTCATAACCATATACAGGGTAATGCTTTTGAGCTAATTCTCTTCTAACCTCAGCACTATAAATATTATGGGTGTTAGTATCCCAAATGATAATATTGTAGGATAACTGATTATAATCACCAATTCTAATACTTTCATCAGATCGAATTTCAGATCCTTTATTAATGTTATTATAGTCACCAATATTTAATTTGGCATTATATCTTAATAATATTGCTGATTGAATTCTATTATTATTACCTAATACAAATTCACCATCAATTCTAATAGAAACATTTGAACTCTCCCCACCATTATTGATGAAATTACCCTTACCTATTTTTGTAGAGCCCTTAACACTAATATTTGCATTTTTTATTACTGTATTATCATCAATCACAATTTCAGAATACGCTGATATATCAATGTAAGAATTTATAATCTTAACATTTTTGCCTATTTTTATCGTTGAGTTTTTTGAGCCCTTAATTGTGCTGTTTTGTAATTTAAACCTGTAACCAATTTTGATAAAATAGAATAATCTATAATATATCTTCTCAATCATATCATTTGGGAGTCTTAAACTTTATGTGTATTATTTTTAAAAAGAAATAGCCGTTTTCCAAAAACCTCTCATAGAGGTTTTTGTTTTTTTGTAAACGGATTTCATTTTTTATCTATAATTGGTGATTTTTGGTTGAACTAAATACTAATTATTTACCAATAGATTTTACTTGAAACCCAATAGATTCCAAACTCGATTTATCTAAAACATTACGTCCGTCGAATATAAAGGCCGGTTTGCTCATTTGATCGTAAATGCGTTGCCAATCGTAAGTTTTAAAGGCATCCCATTCGGTTAGAACCGCTATAGCGTGTGCACCTTCTACGGCTTTGTATGGATCGGTTTCTGTTTTAACGTATGTCTCGTTTTCAGTTTCAGATCTTGTTTCTAAATAATTTAAATCTGCTTGCATTCGTGAAGCCGTTACTTTAGGATCGTAAACGCTAATGTTAGCTTGCTCCTCGATAAGTTGATCGGCTACGTAAATGGCAGCAGATTCTCGAGTATCGTTGGTGTCTTTTTTAAAGGCCCAACCTAAGAACGCTATTTTTTTACCAGCTACAGTGTTGTATAGTGTCGATACAATATTTTTTGCAAAGCGGTTACGTTGGTGATTATTCATGATAATAACCTGCTCCCAGTAATCTGCAACTTCATTTAAACCTAAGGATTTTGAAATATAGACTAAGTTTAGAATATCTTTTTGAAAACAAGATCCTCCAAAACCTACAGAGGCTTTCAAGAATTTTGGTCCGATACGAGAGTCCATTCCAATAGCTTTAGAAACTTCTTCCACATTAGCACCACTAGCTTCACAAAGTTCTGAAATGGCGTTAATAGAAGAAACACGTTGCGCTAAAAAGGCATTGGCCACTAATTTAGACAGCTCTGAAGACCATATATTAGTGGTTAGAATCTGTGCTTTGGGTACCCAAGTCGCGTAAACATTAACTAAGGATTGAATGGCTTTAAGACCATCTTCAGTTTGTTCGCCACCTATTAACACGCGATCTGGATTTTCCAAATCCGTCATAGCCGTACCTTCTGCTAAAAATTCAGGGTTCGATAAAATTTGAAACTTAACACCGTTGCCTGTATTATCTAAAATACTTTTTATGGCTTGTGCTGTTTTAACGGGTAGAGTAGATTTTTCTACAACAATTTTATCGGTTGTAGCGACTCGCGCAATTTGTCTGGCACAAAGCTCAATATATTTTAAATCTGCTGCCATACCCTTACCAACGCCATAGGTTTTGGTAGGTGTGTTTACCGAAATAAAAATCATATCGGCTTCGTGAATGGCTTTATCAACATCTGTAGAAAAAAATAGATTACGACCTCTTGCTTCTTGCACCACAACATCTAAACCGGGTTCGAAAATAGGTAATTTTGTTAAATCACTATCATTCCAGTCTGCAATACGCTGTTTATTAAGGTCGACTACAGTGACTTTAATATCTGGATTTTTTTGAGCCATGACAGCCATAGTTGGCCCACCAACATATCCAGCACCAATACAACATATTGACTTGATTTTTTTTGCAGTAGAAAGCATAGCGGTGTTATCTATTTGTGTAAACATAATATTTAATTTATAATTTAATTTTTTTATAAGATTCTTCGTTTGAAAGAAACCAATTATAGGTATTTTGAATACCTTGGGCTAGGGGTGTGGTGGATTGCCAGCCGATGGTATTCATTTTAGAAATATCCATAAGTTTTCTTGGTGTACCATCGGGTTTTGTATCATCCCATATAATAGCACCTTCGTGCCCAACAATACGTTGTACGGTTTCTGCTAAATTTTTAATAGTGACATCGGTACCAGTTCCTACATTGTATAAATGTTCAGGGAGTTTATTTTGAACAGCGAAAAGAACGGCTTGCGCCATATCATCGACATGTAAAAACTCTCGCATTGGAGATCCACTGCCCCATAATGTTACTGTAGCATTATTATCAATTTTTGCTTCATGAAATTTTCTAATCATGGCAGGTAATACATGCGATGATTTTAAATCGAAATTATCAAAAGGACCATATAAATTAGTAGGCATTAAGCTTACAAAATCTTTTTGGTATTGGTCTCTTATCGCTTTACATAAACGTACGCCCGAAATTTTAGCAATGGCATAACCATCGTTTGTAGGTTCTAATGGGCCCGTTAATAAGTAATCTTCCTTTAAAGGTTGTGGCGCTAACTTAGGATAAATGCAAGAGCTCCCTAAAAAAATAAATTTTGAAACATTATTTTTATGAGCAGCATCGATTAAGTTATTTTGAATTTGCATGTTTTCTAGCAAGAACTCAAATTGGTATTGGCTATTCGCTAAAATACCACCCACTTTTGCAGCGGCATCTATAATAACATCTGGTTGTGCTTTTACGATGAATTCTTGTACTGCATTTTGACTACGCAAATCTAGTTCTGCACTGGTTTTGCCAATAATATTGGTGTAACCTGCGGCTTCTAATGCTCGCCATACGGCAGAGCCGACCATACCTCTATGGCCAGCTATGTATATTTTTGAATTTTTGTCCATCATCTATTCAAAATAATTTAACGTTTTATAGTTACCTTCTTGTAAATAGCAATCTTTATGCATTAAATGCAAATCGCTTTCCATCATATCTTTTACCAAATCGGCAAGTTCATATTGGCATTCCCATCCTAATTTGGTATTTGCTTTAGTAGCATCACCAATTAATAACTCAACTTCTGTTGGTCTGAAATATTTTGGATCTACGGCTAAAACTTCTTTACCAATTTCCATTTTGTATTTTTCGTTAGAACAAGATTTTACATAACCCTTTTCGTTAATACCTTCGCCTTTAAATTCTAATGTTATACCAACTTCAGCAAAACTTAAACGTACAAAGTCTCTAACGGTTGTTGTTTTTCCTGTTGCAATAACCCAATCTTCAGCTTCTTCAGCTTGAAGGATCATCCACATCATACGAACATAATCTTTAGCATGGCCCCAATCACGTTTGGCATCTAGGTTTCCTAAATAGAATTTATCTTGTAAACCTAAAGCAATTCTAGAGGTTGCTCTTGTAATTTTACGCGTTACAAACGTTTCTCCTCTAATAGGCGACTCGTGATTAAATAAAATACCATTACAAGCATACATACCGTAAGCCTCTCTATAATTTACAGTAATCCAGTAAGCGTACATTTTTGCAACTGCATACGGAGAACGTGGGTAAAAAGGTGTTGTTTCAGATTGTGGTACTTCTTGAACTTTACCGTATAACTCTGATGTAGAGGCTTGGTAGATTCTAGTTTTCTTTTCTAAACCTAGTAATCTAACAGCATCAAGAATTCTAAGTGTACCAATACCATCTGCATTTGCTGTGTATTCTGGAATCTCGAATGATACATGTACGTGACTCATAGCTGCAAGATTGTAAATCTCGTCTGGCTGAATTTCTTTTATTAAACGGATTAAATTCGTACTATCCGTCATATCCCCATAGTGTAAAATGAACTTACGCTCCTCAATATGTGGGTCTTGATATAAATGATCTATTCTATCTGTGTTGAATAAAGAAGAACGGCGTTTTAAACCGTGTACTGTATATCCTTTTTTTAATAAAAACTCACTTAAATAGGCGCCATCTTGGCCTGTTACCCCTGTGATAAATGCTACTTTGTTTGCCATTGTTTTGTTTTTTTTTAATTTGAAAATATATTTGAGTTTATTTGAGTCTGATACTAATGTCGGCTCTTCACAGCTCCGCCTCCTGAGTCCCATTACGGCCCCAGTATTATTGCAAAAAAAAACTTTAAACGAAGTCTAATTTCTGTTTAAAGTAATTTTCATTTCTAAATCCAAAAGTAATAATTGGATTCTATTTTTACTTATTTCTTTTACAAGACCTTTCTGTCCCTTAAAAGGGCCTGTATTAATATCTAATTTATCTCCAGGTTGAATACTTTCTACACTAGATTCTGTGTTTCCTGTTCCCAACCAATTTTGCATGACTTGAATTTCATTATCTCTAACTATAGCAGGTTTACCTAGCCAAAAAAGATAACGCACTACATGGTTAACTTGAAATACGGCATCAAGTTTTTTATCGTCGGGTTGAACAAACACATAAGACTTTAATATAGGAACTTCTACCTTTTTCTTTCTATCGGACCATTGGTGAATTTCTGTAACTACAGGACAGTAAGCTTTAATCCCCATTTTTAACAATGCAGATTCAACTTTTTTCTCCGTTCTGGGTTTTACATATATCACTTTCCAGTCCATTTCTTAATATTGTTAAAAAACAACCTCCATAGAGATTGAAAGGGCTACATTTTTAATTTAAATCCCCTATTATTCTATTTCTTTTTTTGCTTATTAAATCATTAATATATAATAATAGCAATGTTAAAAATAGGTGAACTACCGTAAACAACAAACATACTAACGAAACTAATTTAAATTTTTTCATAATAAATTGGATTTAATTAATAAATATGACCTTAAGGGAGGATATAAATATTTTAAATAGATTGTATCATACCTCGATTACTGGTTTGTTTTTAATCTATCATTAAACTTCATTTACGCTAAAAAGGAAAGTAATATCTACCTTTTAAAGTGGATATAAAAACACAGATTAGCATTAAAAATTTCAATTATCTAATAATTATAAGTTAAACTTCCTAAATAAGGGTTTAAAAAGCCATTTGTACTTTTAATCATTAAACGAATACGTCGCTATTAATCAGTATTGTTTTAAGTTTACAAACATAGAAATTGTTTTAATAAAATAGGTAAGGGATTTTTGTAATTCGCTAAAAACACTATTAAAATCGGTTAAAAGCTATTTATTTGCGTTTAAAAGATAAAACATTACGTTTTGTCGATTGTATTTGGGATATTTTGGGTTTTTGGAGAAATAATAATCTGATTGAAATAGGTTTAAAATTCTGAGAAAAAACGTATTATTTCTTTAAGGAATTATGAAATTCAAAGAAAAATAAAAAAATACTGCTAAACTCGTAATTCTAATTAGAAAGGCTCTTTTTTTATAAGAATTAATATTTTTTTTATAATAAATTTTTAGGGAGCTATATTCTAGAATTTCAGCTTTATTTTATCAATAAAACGCTCAAAACAAATAAAATAGGAATTATTTGAAGTCTCTTTTTGTGGTTGTTATGGTTTTTTAAAATTGAATTAGGTTTCATGACATTATTACTAATACAAACCTAACAATTAACTAAACGCGGTTTTTTTCTTTTGAATTTATAATGAGACGAAATCATGTTTTTATTATTAGAAAACTGAGACGGATAAATAATGGAAGGCGTAATTTTGTTTTCTAACTATTTACGGCAAATAAACAATATCTTTCTATAGTTACTTTTACTGGCGGATACACGCGGGAGCGATAGCAGTGGCATCCTTTTTGCGAATTCTTAAATAGTATTGATTTTACTAAACTTTGTTTAAGGCGAGGTGTTCCTAAAAAAAGCTTTAAGATTACTTCGCAAAAAGATATAACGGATAGCGCGGTTTTTATTCTTCTTAAAAACCCGCCTAAAAAAATATTTAAAAGATTAATTTATAATTCTAGCTATTTTAGATGATTTAGCTCGGTTTCTGGCACGACCTCGTAAGGTGTTTTGTTGTATTCGAAAATGCGGGCTGGTAATTCGCCTTTTAAAACGATAGATTTCCCTGAAACTGCTAGCCAGCTCCCTTCGCGCAAGCCAACTACGGGGTTTGTATTGAAATTATGGAATTCTTTTATACGGGTTTCGCGCGTTTCGCCCATGTGTTTGCTATCTGGTAAAGGGTCTAAATAATGCGGGTTTATGTTGAATGGCACCAAAGCCAAAGCATTGAAACTTGGCGGATATATTATAGGCATATCGTTGGTGTTTTTTATAGTGAGCCCACAAATATTACTACCTGCACTGGTTCCTAAATACGGTGTTCCGGCTTTAATGACGGTGCGTAAAGTTGCGATGAGGTTGTTTTTATATAATTGATTGGTGAGTACAAAGGTATTGCCACCTCCAACAAAAATAGCTTCGGCTTGGTTTACGGCTTCAACGGGATTATCGTAGGTATGGATTCCGGTTACGGTTTTATTAATTTTAGCAAATGCGGTTTGTACAAGTTCTGTATACCCATCATGACTTATGCCGCCTGGCCTTGCGTATGGAATAAATAGTATGCTGTTTGCATCTTTAAAAAAATGGCTTAAATAATCTAGCAGATATTCTAAATAGCCCGACCCGTGTACGGTAGATGTGCTAGCAATTGTTATTTGTTGCATGTGGTTTGGTTTAGTGAGTAAATCTAAATAATTTTATGTTTTTATCGTATATTTTTTCGGTTTTACTTGAAAAATCGTTGTTTATAATGTACTTTTAATAAAAATAGAATATGAAAAATAAATTGCTTTTTTTGGTTTTTTTAATAAGTTCATTAGCTTTTTCGCAAGATTTTCAGCGTTTTAATGTTTCTGGAAAAATTATTGTTGAAAGTAGCGATCTTGGTGGTATTACTGTTTTTAATGCATCGGCTAATACGGGTACAATTACCAATGATCATGGAGAATTTACACTTGCCGTGCGGCTTAATGATGTTATTGAGGTAAGCGCTTTACAGTTTCAGAATATTAAATTTAATGTGAATGAAGCTATTGTAGGTTCTAAGAGTATGAAGTTGTTTTTGATAGTGGAAATTAATAAGCTCGATGAAATTATATTACTGCCACAAAAACTATCTGGTAATTTGGCTAAAGATATGGAGGTAAGCAAACCGTTTGAACCTAAATTGGATGCGCTTTATTATGGTATAAAACATAAAGATGAATTTGAGTTTGCTAGTGATTATAGCACTAAAACAGTTAATGATGCTCTTGGTAGGGAACATATGCCAATGGTAAATGGGTTGAATGTTGTAAATGTAGTAGACCAGTTATTACTGCCTTTATTTAGATCTAAGATTAAAAATAAGAAAGAAAAAGGGATTCCGGAAGTGCCTATTGAGGCTGTTAAATATTACTTTGGCTCGGAGTTTTTAGTCGATAATTTTAATATACCCGAACATCGCGTTGAAGAGTTTATAAATTATGTACAACGTAATAATTTTGATTTCAGTTTACTTAATGAAGGTAAAGAAATGGCTTTTTTAGAGCTACTAAACGCAAAGAGTGTTGCCTTTTTAAATGCCGAAGCAAAGGAATAGGGCTATTAGGTTTAACAAAAGTTTAGTTACTTTTTGTAATTTCTTTAAGAAACTAAAACCGTTATTCGTGCTTTAAATTTAAAGTGTGAAACGAAAACTACTTATTTTATTTTTTTTAGCGACTCTTGGTGTCTCTGGTCAAACCATTGAATTATTGGGTAAAGTATCGAGTTTAAGTGATGTGGAGAACATACATGTTATTAATAGTACGGCTCAAGCTTTTACTATTACCGATAAAAATGGCGAATTTAAAATTCCTGTAAGACTTCATGATACTATTGTGTTTTCTTCTATTCAGTATAAATTGAAGGAGGTTATTGTAACACACCGAATGCTTGTTAATAAAGCTGTTTTGGTGAAGTTAGATGAGCAAATTAATGAGCTCGACGAGGTTTTTATTGGTAAAATACTAACGGGCGATTTATTTTCTGATATTAAGAACACGAAAGGCGATAGACCTCTAAATTTTTTCGATGTGGGCATTCCTGGATACACCGGAAGAATTGCAACACAAAGCGAACGGCAATTAAGTGAGGCCTCTAGTTTTAACCCAAGTTTAGGTGGCTCTGGCTACGGACTTGGAGCTTCAGTTGGATTTACGCCCATAATAAACGCTATCACAGGCCGAACAAAAATGCTTAGAAATAGAGTGAAGTTAGATGAGGAACAGTCGCTCATCCTTAGTATTAAAGGGCGTTTGGGTAAAGACTTTTTTGCATCGAACCCATTGGATGAAGATTTTAGAATGGATTTTTTATATTTCTGCTCCGATGATGCTAATTTTTTTAAATTCTGTAAAAATCAAACAGATTTTAGAATACTTATTTTTTTAAGAATGAAGTATAAACAATACGTAGCGAACAGAGAAGAGTGATTTTAAGCTATAGGTATTATATCAAAAAAAAATGGAATCTGGGTCGAGAAATAAACGACTTATGTTTTTGGAATACTTTTTGAATCTTATAAATAATTACTTTAGCAAAAAATATATAGATTAATGAATCGTTTTAAAATAGTTTTACTTCTCTCGGTATTTAGTTTTTTTTCATTTACAGGTATGCACAAATACTACATTAGTGTAACGCAAATTGAATTTGTTAAAGAAAAACAGTCCGTTCAAATTATTTCTCGTGTTTTTATTGATGATTTAGAAAAAGCATTACGCCATAATTATGATGAAAATATCACTTTAGATGAAAATAAGGAGGCCGATTCGATAAATGGTTACATGGAAGAATACATTAATAATAATTTAGTGATTTCTATAAATAAGGAGCCCGCTCAACTTCAATTTGTTGGTAAAGAATACGATGGAGATATCGTGCGTTTTTATCTTGAAATAATTGATGTTGAAGAGGTTAAAGATTTTGATGTTTCTAATAAAATGCTTTTTGATGTTTGTACCGATCAGCAAAATATTGTGAAAACTAAAATAAATGCAAAGCAAAAAAGTATTATACTCACAAAAAAAAATGACTCTGCACTGTTAAATTTTAATTAATTTACTGTTAATTTACTTCTAGATTTATTATTTTCGACCGTTTTTAGTTACTAAAAGTTAACTCTTTATAGCTGAAACTCGAAAATTTGTTAAATTTATTTACAGCTAAAATGAGAATCCTAAAGTATTGTTTCCTATCAATCATTTTTATTTCTACTAGTCTTTTTGCCCAAGAATCTTCAAAATCTAAACCACAAGGTCATACCGATCAAAATAAGTTTAGGCAAATGAAGGATGTATTGGCAACTCCAAATGAAACTAGAACAGCCTCTGGTGCGCCAGGCTACAAGTACACCCAACAACAAGTTGATTATGTAATGGATATTCGTTTAGACGAAAACACTAGTCAGATTTTTGGTGACGAAAAAATAACGTATCACAACAATTCAACAGATCATTTACAATATTTATGGATCCAACTCGATCAAAACATGCGAGCTCAAGATTCAAAAACACCAGATGTAAAAAAAGAAAGTTTTAAAGCACCTTTTAATGGAGCCAAATCTTTTACCAAAGCAAACTTAAAGAAAAACTTTGATGGTGGGTTTAATATACAATATGTAAAGAATGAGAACGGATCTGATTTGTCTTATACGATAAATCAAACCATGATGCGTATCAATCTTGCAAAACCATTAGCGCCAGGCGAGGAGTTTAAATTTCAAATTAAATGGTGGTATAATGTAAATAATCACGTTAAAGATGGCGGCCGTTCTGGTTACGAAGCATTTCCTGATGGAAACAATACATATGTTATTGCTCAGTTTTTTCCAAGATTATGTGTTTATAATAATGTTGAAGGTTGGCAAAACATGCAATTTTGGGGCAGAAGTGAATTTGCTTTAGAATTTGGAAATTACGATGTAAAGCTTACTGTTCCTGCAGATCATAAAATGGAAGCAACTGGCGAATTACAAAACCCGAAAGATGTTTTAACTAAAGAACAAATTAATCGTTTTGAGCAGGCTAAGAAATCGTTTAAAGACCCTGTGTTTATTGTAACGCAAGCCGAAGCTGAACAAGCAGAAAAACAACGTAGTACAGAATTAAAGACTTGGCATTTTAAAGCAGATAGAGTTAGAGATTTTGCTTTTGCAACCTCTAGAAAATTTCTTTGGGATGCTATGGCTGTAGATATTAATGGGCGTTCTGTAATGGCTATTTCTTTATATTCTAAAGAAGGAAACCCATTATGGGAAGAGCTTTCAACTCGTGTTGTGGCTAATACTTTAGAGGAATATTCTAAATTAACTTTCGATTATCCTTATAACAAAGCGGTTTCTGTACATGCAGAAATGGGAATGGAATACCCAATGATTTGTTTTAATTATGGGCGTCCAAATCCTGACGGAACGTATTCTGAAAGATTGAAGCGCGGAATGATTGGTGTTATTACACACGAAGTTGGGCATAACTTTTTCCCAATGATTGTAAATAGTGATGAGCGCCAATGGACTTGGATGGATGAGGGGTTAAACTCGTTTGTAGAAACATTAGCCGAACTTGATTTCGATCCAAATTATATTACTGGAAACTTACCAGAAGATCTAGTGCCTTACATGGGAGGCGATCAAAGTAATATTTCTCCAATTATGTCGCAAGGTGATTATGTACATCAATTTGGTCCAAATGCTTATGCAAAACCAGCAGCAGGACTTTATATGTTACGTCAAACCATTATGGGACCCGAATTATTCGATTATGCATTTAGAACCTATTCGCAACGTTGGATGTTTAAGCACCCAACTCCAGCAGATTTCTTTAGATCTATGGAAGATGCCTCTGCCATGGACTTAGATTGGTTTTGGAGAGGTTGGTTTTATACTACAGATTATACAGATATAGGTGTTAAAGATGTTAAGCAATTTTATTTAACAGATAAGCCTACGGAAAAGGCTAAGGAGAATGCTAAGCGTTATAACATGAATCTTAATGATTATAAAGGTAAATTAATTTATTATGCTGAAGCTGAAAATGGTGTTATACCAAAAGATGCTAAAAGTGCACAAGATTTCCCAGAACTTAATGCTTATTTAGGGTCTTTATCTTCAGAAGAAAAAGCACAGTTAAAAGAAGCGCCAAAATATTTTTACGAAGTTACTTTTGAAAAGCCAGGTGGGTTGGTAATGCCTATTATTTTAGAAATGACTTATGAAGATGGTACTAAAGAAAGAAAAACATATCCAGCAGAAATATGGAGATACAATGAGTTTGAAGTCTCTAAAGTATTTAAAACTGAAAAAGCAATAACTAGTTTTGTTATTGATCCAGATTTAGAAACTGCGGATGTTGATACATCTAACAATTCTTGGCCTAAAAAGACTGATAACGATGCGTTTAGTAAGTTTAAACAAAAAGTAAAGGGCTGATTGATAGCAATGAAATTCTTTACTATAGCCGACTTGAAAAAGTCGGCTTTTTTTATACTTTAAATTTTGCGTTAAACAAATTAAAAATTCTTTAATCTAATAAAACAAGTTACTATATTTGTAACGTGATACAACTAGCAACATTTTTATTTATAAGCGGAGCAGAAATAGGTTTCATTCTATTTATAGTAGTGATGGTTTTTGGTGCCGATAAAATACCCGAAATAGCCCGAGGTTTAGGGAAAGGTATGCGTACTCTAAAAGATGCAACCAATGATATTAAACACGAAATAACTAAAACTGCTGAAAAGAGTGGTATTGATACTAGTGTAACCGGTGATATTAAAAAGCAACTCGATCAAGTTAAAGACGATATCGAAGATTTTGCTGGTTCTGTTAAACGAAAATTATAAGGTTACTTTGTCTTTTTTCGTAAATCGGTTTTAATAAATAAACCGAGTTGTAATCTGTTAAAATTCGATTTGTTTATTTCATGATTTAAATAACCCAGTTGGATATTATTTGTTTTTGAAATATTAAACCCTAACGCCGCATAAAATCTATTTTCTGTAAATACTTCATCTTTAAGATTAGCAAAAACTTCATTTTTTACATTTAGAAATAGCGTCTTGTTTAAATTAATTTTAGTGCCTAAGCGGTATCTTAGCCTGTGTAATGTAGTGTGGGTATGTTTATAGTTTAGAAAACGATGTTCTAATCTTAGTCTATGAAATAGAGGGATTTTAAAAGTGTCTTGCTTGTAGCTAAGTTGTTCGTAAGGTCTGTTTTCATATAAATGACTTTCACCCGAAATAGTGTAGCTTCTATCAATATCTACATAGCAATATGATATGGTTAACGTTGTTTTTTTGTTTAAATAATAATTAGCTCCTAAGTAATAAAATAAGAGGTTCATATTATCGAATACTTCGAATGTACGAAACTCAGTTCCGGTTTTAATACTCCATTTGTCTGCAACTCTATGTGTAGCGTCAAACATATACCAAGCTCCTAATTTATCTTCTGGCGATGATTGAGAATAACTGTTAGAGATGAAAAGAATAAGCACTAATGTAGTTAATAAGTACTTCATGATTTGTTATTTTAGGTAGGTAATACGGTTAGGGATATTGGGTAATTATTTATGACTATAAATACCTATTTAGAAAAGTTATTAAAATACAAAAGGAGCTCTGTTATGAGCTCCTTTTATTGCTATTAAGAATTCTTAATTAAAAGCTTTCGTGTAAGTGATGGTGTTCATCAATTAGTGGTCCACCTTCAATAATTTGCTCTGAAGCTTGTGCTGAGAATTTTTCAAAATTCAAGTGGAATGAGTGAGCTAATTGAATTGCTTTCCCTACATAATCACCTTTTTTCAACCAAGTATTCATTGGGTCTAAAATTTCTGTTGGTACACCTGGACAGTATTTAGGCATGTGTAATCCGAAAATAAAGTTTTGATCGTAATCAACACCTTCTAACTCTCCGTTTAGAATGGCTGTAATCATTGCTCTTGTATATTTTAATTTTATACGAGATCCTACACCGTAAGGTCCTGCACTCCATCCTGTGTTTATTAACCAAACATTTACACCAGCTTCAGTCATTTTTTTACTTAACATTTCACCGTAAACTGTTGGGTGTAATGGCATAAATGGTTCTCCAAAACAAGCAGAGAAAGATGGTACTGGTTCTGTAATTCCAGCTTCTGTTCCTGCAACTTTAGCAGTATAACCAGAGATAAAGTGGTAAGCAGCTTGGCCAGGAGTTAATTTAGATACTGGAGGTAATACACCAAAAGCATCACAAGTTAAAAAGAAAATATTTTTTGGGTTGTTTGCGTAAAGTGTTTCTTGGATATTATCGATATGATAAATAGGGTAACTTACACGTGTATTTTGAGTAATGCTACTATCTAAATAATCTGGTTGTCCGTCTTCTTTAATTAAAATGTTTTCAAGTAAAGCACCTGGTTTAACAGCTCTAAAGATGTCTGGTTCTTTTTCTTCAGATAAATCGATAACTTTTGCATAACATCCACCTTCAAAGTTGAAAATTGTGTTATCTGCAGTCCAACCGTGTTCATCATCACCAATTAATTTTCTTTCTGGATCTGCTGAAAGTGTTGTTTTTCCTGTTCCTGATAATCCGAAGAAAATAGCAGTATCACCTTTTTTACCTACGTTAGCAGAGCAGTGCATTGGTAATACATTTTTTTCTACTGGTAAAACCATGTTTAAAGCAGAGAAGATACCTTTTTTAATTTCTCCTGTATAAGCAGATCCACCAATTAAAGCTATTTTTTTAGTAAAGTTTATAATTGAGAAGTTCCCTTGACGGATACCGTATGCTTTTGGATCTGGACATTCATAACCAGGAGCACAAAGTACTAACCAATCTTCGCTAAAGTTTTCTAATTCGCTAGGACTAGGACGTAAAAACATATTGAAAACAAACATGCTTGACCAAGAATATTCAGTTATTGTTCTAATATTTGTTCTATATTCTGGTTCTGCACATACATAACCATCTCTTGCGTATATTTCTTTTCCAGAAAGGTATTTTGTAACTTCTTTTTCTAATTTATCAAAATTCTCTGGAGATACAGCTTTATTTGTTTTTCCCCACCAAACTCTTTCAGCAGTATAGTCATCTTTTACAATAAAACGATCTTGAGGAGAACGTCCTGTAAATTTACCTGTATTAACTACTAAAGTTCCGTTTGCAGTTTCTTTACCTTGACCAGCATCAACTGTTATTTTTTGAAGTACTTCTGGAGATAAATTCCAGTTTACTTTTGCATTTTCAATACCGTACTGTTTTAAATCAGGATTTGTTTTCATGTCTTCTGTTGTTTTTAATTTACTTAATTTAAAATTTTTAATAATATTTATTATTTTATTATGGCCATGTTATTGGCACTCGTATTTATGTTGTTGAATCCACTTAGAGTTAATGTTGTTAAAATGAAAAAGATTAAGTGAATCATAATTTATAATTGTTTGTTAGTTTAGCACTTTAAATGTTGTGTTTTTATTATATGGTAAAATTACAGTAGAACTAGAAAAGTAATTATGACGAAAGTCATACTTTCGATTTACAAGCTATTTTTTCATTATTATTATATTTGCACCTTATTAAGTGTAAAAAATATTTACGAATACGTTTGCGTTATTAAGAGTATTGCGATATTTAAGATTTTTCGTAAGGTATTATGATTATGCATGTTGAAAAGTTATTTAAAAATTAAAAAGAAGTAGAAATGAAATTAGATATTCTAGCCATTGGAGCACATCCAGATGATGTGGAGTTAGGTTGTGGTGGTACTATTGCAAAAGAAATTGAAAACGGTAAGAAGGTTGGTATTGTAGATTTAACGCAAGGAGAATTAGGAACACGAGGTACTGCAGAAACGAGGTTTGAAGAAGCAAGTGAGGCAGCAAAAATACTTGGTATTGCAGTTCGTGAGAATTTAGGCTTTGCCGATGGTTTCTTTATTAATAATAAGGAACATCAATTAGAGGTTATAAAAATGATACGTAAGTATCAACCAGAAATTATACTCTGTAATGCAATTGATGATCGACATATTGATCATGGAAAAGGGAGTAAGTTAGTAAGTGATGCTTGCTTTTTAAGCGGACTTATTAAAATAGAAACAGTAGATGATAAAGGAGAGCTTCAGGCGCCATGGAGACCAAAGCAAGTATATCATTATATACAATGGAAAAACCTTGAGCCCGACTTTGTAGTAGACATCTCTACTGTAATCGATAAAAAAATGGAATCGGTGTTAGCATATAAAACACAGTTTTACGATCCAGACAGCAAAGCACCTGTAACACCAATATCTAGTAAAAACTTCACGGATAGCGTAGTTTATCGTGCACAAGACTTAGGGCGATTGGTAGGTGTAAGATATGCCGAAGGTTTTAATGTGGAACGTTTGCCTGTGGTTGGTAGTTTGTTCGATTTAAAGTAGTTACAACAGTGGAATAAAATATTTTTAAATTTTTGAATAAAATGTTTAAAAAGTCTTTGTAGATAACGTTGAAATATTCTACATTTGCACACGCATTACAAAATGCAAGTTACATGGTGGTTGTAGCTCAGTTGGTTAGAGCATTGGTTTGTGGTACCAAGGGTCGCCGGTTCGAATCCGGTCTTCCACCCAAAAAGTAAAAGCCTTTCAAGAAATTGAAAGGCTTTTTTTGTGGATGTAAGTTAAGATTAGTCTATCTATTGTTTATTCCTCATTTAATTGAAACGCAACATGTTTTTCAGTTTCAGTTTGCTTAAAGCTAAACCACGGCGCTCTAAACTCAGAAGTTTCAACTAAATACTTGAAATTTTGAAAAGGTTTGCTGTTGCGCAACGCACGCTCTAGCTCTTGTTTTAATGTGTTCTCAGGGAGTTGTTGTGTAAATAATTCCATTATTTTGAAAGATTCAGAACTCTCTAGAGGTCTAATTTCTGTAAAATCTTCTTCTGTAGGCGCTTTAAATTCGTCATCATCAAAATCATCAAAACCATCCAGAAAATTTGGAATTGCTATTACTTCTTTAGTTTTAAAGTTATAATAGCAGGTACAGCCGCAGTTTAAGTCTTCTGCTATTTCTTTAATTATGGATTTATCTATGGTAGCCAATTTTCAATTTTTTTATCAGGTTCTTATTAATCAAGTTTTAAACGTTCTTCGCGATTGGCAATTTCCCAAGCGGTATAAAATATAAGTCTAGCACGAGTCTCTAATAAATCATATCTAATTTTATCTGGCGTATCGCTAGGTTTATGGTAATCGGCATGCGTACCGTTAAAATAAAATATTACAGGAATATTGTTTTTAGCAAAGTTGTAATGATCCGATCTGTAATAGAAGCGGTTCGGGTCGTTTTCGTCGTTATAAGTATAATCGAAATCTAATTTTGTATATTCTTTATTTACAGCTTCAGAGATATCGTGCAATTCTTTACTCAATTTGTCTGCTCCAATTAAATAGAGGTAGTTCTCGTTGTTTTCATGCTTTGGATCTACACGACCAATCATATCAATATTTAAATCGGCTACAGTGTTCGCTAATGGGAAAACAGGATCTTCGTCGGCATAATAACGAGAGCCGTAAAGTCCAATTTCTTCACCAGTAACGTGTAAAAATAAAATAGAACGTTTTGGTCCAAAACCTTTATCGGCAGCTTGCTTAAATGCTTCAGCAATTTCCATGACAGCAACAGTTCCAGAACCATCATCATCGGCACCATTGTTAATCTCACCACTTCCAGAAATACCAATGTGATCTAGATGCGCCGAAATAATAACAATTTCATCTGGCTTTTCAGAACCTTTAATGTAGGCTAAAACGTTTTCCGAAGCTTTAATACCATCTTTAAAGAAGGAAGCCGGGATTTCTTGAAAGTAATCACCACCTGCAATTGGCGAAGGAATACCATTAGCAATGTAACCTTGCTTAATAAACTCAATCGCTTTTTTTTGCCCAGGTTCGCCAGTTTTTCTACCTTCAAACTCATCCGAGGCATAAGTATAAAGCATCTCTTTTAATTCGTCAGCAGTTATTGTTTTTGCAAAAGTTTCAGCATTAACAGCTGTTTTAGATTTGTTTTGAGAGCTACTACAAGCTATTAGTGAGAATGCCACTAAACATAGCGGAAGTAATTTTTTCATAAAAAAGAGGTTTTAACCGCTAAGATATTACAAAATTAAAAATCCACATAGTTCATGCTAAATAATTTAGCATAAAGCCGTTAATATAGTTTTGTTTAAAATAAGGTAGAATATTCCCGTTCTAGAAGGAGAATTACTTTTTAAAATTCGATATCTTCTAAGTCAGACTCGTCTATTTCAATATCTTCTTCAAGAATCTCTAAGTCTGGTTCGCTAATTTCTAGTTGCTCTGTTTTAATGTCTAATTGAGAATCTTCAATTTCTAATGCATCAATTCCCAATTCCGACTCATCGAATTCCAATTCAGCATCATCAAATTCTAAATCCTCAATTTCTAGGTCTTCCAAATCGTCCATGGCCTCTTCTTCAGATTCAATTTCTTTAGCATCTATAACTTCTGTACTTGCTACTTCCGTGGCTGTAAAAACAGATTTATAGGTTACAATAGCCAAAGCAGCAATAGTTAATAAAAACGAAAACTGAATAATTTTTTTAACTTCGCCCGATTTTTTAGATAAGTAAAAAGCAATTAATCCAAAAATAAGTGCTGCTACAGCGGGAATAATAGCTAAGTTAGAAATAGGTAATACCGAAAAAATGATAGCAAAAACCGACGCTATTATGGCAAGTATGGTGAAAATTTTTTTCATGAGTCTGTAATTTTAATGTTTCTAGTAATCAAAAAAGCAAGCTATTAAAAAATAGGTTTAGTTTCTTAAACCCGAAGCCGATTTTATTTTTAGCTCTCCATTTCCAACAGGAATTTTAAATTTACCATAAACCGGAATTTTGTTTTCGTCTGCAGTTAACCATAAAAAGTTACTCGATCCTTGTAAACCACTAGCGCTACCCGCACCAATAGATAATTTATAACATTCTTTACTACCAATAGCAGTCGAGATTGTTTCTTTACCCATATAAGTAATCTTACCGTTAAATTCTTTTCTATCAAAAACAATATTTAAGCTTTTGCTGCTACCTTTACTCATGCTATCATAATCAAACAACCTGATGTAGTATAAAGCCGAAACAATATCTTTAGTCCCTTTACTAATCGAAACCGTTTTGTTTTCTACGTAATTATTTTTCTTTGTTTGTACCGTTTTAACCGTACTTGTCTTGTGGCTAAACGTATATTTCATGGCTTTATAATAACCGCCTTCGTTAATATCACGTTTATATAAATAAGGTGTTAACGTTTTTGGGCTCACATAGCTCTCGTATAAATCTCTGATTTTAAAAAAGTTATCCCATTTGCTGTAGGTTAAAGCAGTAATTTTTAAGCGCATTAATGTCGCTTTAGATGTGTTTACTTTAGAGGTTTGCATGGTAACCTGAGCAATATCGTTTAAAATGCCCGACATGTTGTAAGATGCCGTATAAACTAATTTTTCATCAGTAGAAATCGCATTATTCTGTGCCTGTAAAGCAACCGAAAAAAATAAAGCTATAAGTAAGGTAAAACGCATCATATGTGTTTTTGTTTTTATGTTATAACGTCGCATAAATCATTTATTGTGCCAAAAATACAACAAGCAAAATATTATTGGGCATTTAATTTATAAATAATTAAGCACTATGTCTGTAACAAATTAAACACTTAAGCGTCATATAAGTACATCAATCAAAACACACAAAACCATGAGAAAAGATAATCAATTATTAGTCATCACCCATTTAAGTCAATTAATATGTTTAGTAACAGGCTTTGGTAGCTTATTACTCCCATTAATACTATGGCTCACAAACAAAGAGAAAGTAGAGCAAATGGATACCCAGGGAAAAAACATAATCAACTTTCAGCTCAGTCTAATCATCTGGTGCATAATATGTGTACCCTTTATATTGTTGTTTGGATTAGGCTTATTAGGCTTCGTTGCATTAGGAGTTATTTCAATCATTTTACCCATTGTAAACGCTATAAAAGCAAGCCGTGGAGAAAACCCAACATACCCATTAACATTTAATATTATCTCTTAATTTTATTGGTTAATATAATTCGAGATAGTCAAAACGTTCACTTTTTAGTGGGCGTTTTTTTTGTTTTGGGCGTTACCCTATCGGGTCAGGCTTTACGTTACAAGTCCTCGCGCCCCGATTTCATCAGGGGCGCTGTGGGCTTTTCTCTGCAATCCTTAACGCGGGCGTATGGTTAAGGTGTTTTATTTAAATAAATGAATAGGTTTAAAATTTCAGGTTCGTTGTTTTCTTTTTAATACAATTTCAAATTATCACAAATCTATTTGGATCATCAATAAAAGCAAGAGGTGTTAAAGTTTTATAATCTATTATTCTTCATTTAAAATATGTTGTAAATTTCAACCAAAATTCAATTTCGAAAGGAATAGTATAACCTAAACATAAAATTTTAACATAATTTTAATAAGGGGATTTGCCTATTTTTTGGTCTATATAGAATGAAAGTCATTTAGTAAAGCTCTCACGATAGATCTAAAAAGCATACGTCTTAAGCTAAATTTTGTTTAAATATAATTAAGAGTTACACTACAGTTAATTAGCAAAAGGCACTGGTTTTATAAGGGGTTGTGTAGCATAATTCTTTTTTATTTTATAATTAAAAGCGTTTTTTTGCAGTTTAAAACACGAGCGTAGCAAACCGAAATAAATGTTTAATATTGGGGCTTTTTTGAAAGAAATATAAAAACTAGAGACTATTAGATAATTAATAATAAATTTGAGGAATGAAGAAAGTAATTTTATTTTTAGCACTAATATCCGTTTTGGTTGGGCAAGCACAGGTTCTAGACCCGGTGAAATGGACAACTTCTGTTAAAAAATTATCGGATACCGAATATCAATTAATTTCCAAAGCAACAATAGACTCTGGATGGCATTTATATTCTCAAGACGTACCTCAAGATGGTCCAATTCCAACAACGTTTACTTATGATGATAGTGAAGGTCAATTCAAAATTGTTGGAAACACATCAGAAGAAGAAGGACACACCATTGACGATCCTGTTTTTGAAATGGAAATTAAATTCTTTGAAAAATCGGCCACTTTCAAGCAAAAAGTAACCGTTACAGAAGGTGTTTCAACAATAAATGCTTTTGTCGAGTTTATGGTTTGCGACGATTCGCGTTGTTTACCACCAACCGAAGTAGATTTAACTTTTAAAATATCAGAAGATAACGCAGCAGCAATAACAGCAGAAAAAGTCCAGGATAATGCTATAAAATCTACCGAGTCAAGTTCTAAAAAAGGACTTTGGGGTATCTTTTTTATCGCTTTTTTATCTGGTTTTGCAGCTTTATTAACGCCATGTGTTTTCCCAATGATCCCGATGACGGTGAGTTTCTTTACCAAACAAAGTAAAAACAAAGCGGTTGGTATTAAAAACGCTATTATTTATGGTATTTGTATTATCGTAATTTATGTTTTATTAGGAACGGCAGTAACCGGAATATTTGGTGCCGATGCTTTAAATGCACTAGCAACCAACGTATGGTTCAATATTATATTTTTCATATTATTAGTTGTATTTGCAACTTCGTTTTTAGGAGCTTTCGAAATTATGTTACCAAATTCTTGGGCTAATAAAGTAGATTCTCAAGCCGATCGTGGTGGATTAATCGGTATCTTTTTTATGGCGCTAGCTTTGGCTATAGTCTCTTTTTCTTGTACTGGCCCAATTGTAGGGACATTGTTAGTAGAATCCGCATCTAAAGGAGGTTTAGCACCAATAGTAGGTATGTTTGGTTTTTCATTAGCGATTGCTTTACCTTTTGCTTTATTTGCAGCATTTCCGGGTTGGTTAAATTCTTTACCAAAATCGGGAGGATGGTTAAATACGGTAAAAGTAGTTCTAGGCTTTTTAGAATTAGCTTTAGCTTTTAAATTTTTATCGCAAGCCGATTTAGTTTTACAAGGTCATTTGCTAGAACGAGAGGTCTTTATCGCGATTTGGATTGCTATTTTTGGAACATTAGCCTTATATCTTTTCGGGAAAATTCAATTACCTCACGATTCGCCATTACCTCATATTTCGGTAGGTAGATTAAGTTTAGGTTTAGTAGTTTTAACATTCACTATTTATATGATTCCTGGACTTTGGGGTGCACCATTAAATTTAATAAGCGCTTTCCCGCCACCACAAGATTATAGCGAGTCGCCTTATGGTGTTGGATTCACAAAACTAGGAGAAGGCTCAGGTTCTTTAGATGCTCATGCCGATATACCAGATGGAGCTCATTTATTAGCACCACATGATATTTTAGCTTTTAATGATTACGATAAAGGTTTGGCTTACGCTAAAAAAATAGGAAAGCCAGTTATGGTCGATTTTACAGGTTGGGCTTGTGTGAACTGTCGAAAAATGGAACAAAATGTTTGGCCAAAGCCAGAGGTTTTAAGGATTTTAAAAAATGATGTGGTTTTAATATCCTTGTATGTGGATGATAAACGCCCACTTGAGGCTGGAGAGGTTGTAGATTCAAAATTAAAGCCAGGTAAAAAATTAAAATATATTGGTCAGAAATGGAGTGAACTTCAAACTATAAAATACAAAGCCAATACGCAACCATTTTATGTGCTAATGGATCATAACGAAGAGAATTTATTAGATCCAGTAAGTTATACACCAGATGTAGAAGAGTATCACAATTGGTTAGAAACAGGAATTTCAAAATTTAAAAAATAACAGATGAAGCATTTTATTTATTTATTATTGGTAGGATTAGTATTTACAGCGTGTAAAGAAGAAGCACCAAAAGATTATGTTACGTTTTCGGGAACGATTACAAATCAGAATTCCGATTCTCTATTTGTAAGAAGCAGGACAGTTTCAAAAGTAATAAAGGTTAAACCTGATGGAACATTTTCGGATACTTTAAAAGTAGAACCAGGTGTTTTTCTAATGTATGATGGTGCAGAGCAAGCTCGTCTATATTTAAAAAACGGATACGATTTAAAGATGAAGCTAGATACTAAATCTTTCGATGAAACAATAGCTTTTGAAGGTACAGGAGCCGAGGCTAGTAATTATTTAGCAAAAAAGGCTTTGTTAATGGAAGAGGTTTTCGATATAGAAACACTATTTGAATTAGATCAAGCTGCTTTTAATGAAGAAGTGAAAAAGAGTAATAAAACATTTAAAGATTTACTTGATAATGCTGGCGATTTAGATTCTTTATTTATTGTAAGCGAAGAAAAAGAAGCGGTTGGGTTACAAAATCAGCTCCAGGAAATGTACGCACAAAAACAGCAATCCTCTGCTCTTAACGGAACGGAATCTCCTAAATTTGTGGATTACGAAAATTATAATGGTGGAAATACATCTTTAGACGATTTAAAAGGAAAGTATGTTTATATTGATGTTTGGGCTACTTGGTGCGGACCATGTTTGGCAGAAATACCATCTCTAAAAGCTGTTGAAAAAGAATATCACGGTAAAAATATTCAGTTTGTAAGTATTTCGGTAGACGATCAGAACGCGCATGCTAAATGGCGTACTATGATTGAAGAAAAAGAATTAGGAGGCGTACAATTGTTTGCTAAAGAAGATCGCTCTTTTGTTACAGCTTATAATGTAACTGGTATTCCAAGATTTATTCTAATCGATCCAGAAGGTAATATTGTAAAAGCAGATGCGCCAAGACCATCTAGCCCACAATTAAAGACCTTACTAGAATCTTTGGCTATATAAACTTTTGAAGTTTAAAAAAAAATCAATGTAAATCATTTTTAAATTCTCAATAATGGATGTCTTAAAAAGTATTTTTAAATCTAAGGATGAAAGTAATAACTTGGAACATTATTTTGAGCAGTTTAGAAATAATGTTGTAGGTGTCGATCTTTATTTTGAGTCGCCATATGGTAAGAAAAAGATAATTTATGCCGATTGGACAGCAAGCGGACGTTTATATCGCCCAATTGAAGATAAACTTTTAAAGGATATAGGTCCTTATGTGGCTAATACACATACAGAAACTTCCATAACTGGTAGCGTGATGACGCATGCGTATCACAAGGCTAGAGCAATTATAAAGGAGCATGTTAATGCCTCTAAAGATGATGTTTTAATCACGGTTGGTACGGGGATGACAGGTGCTATCAATAAGTTTCAGCGTATTTTGGGTATCAAATTGAATGAAAATTTAAAAGATAGCACAGAGGTTCCAGATGAAAAACGACCAATAATTTTTGTGTCGCACATGGAGCATCATTCCAATCAAACATCATGGTTAGAAACTATTGCATGCGTAAAAGTGATTCCATCTAATGCCAATGGATTACCCTGTTTAGAGGGGTTAAAGAAATTATTGGTGGAGTACAATCATGTTCCCGTAAAAATTGCCGCTATTACTGGTTGTTCTAACGTAACAGGAATCCGAACACCATATTATGATGTTGCTAAAATCATGCACCAAAATAATGGTTTATGTTTTGTTGATTTTGCATGTTCGGCACCTTATGTGCATATTGATATGCACCCCGAAGATGAAGAACAATATTTGGATGCTATTACCTTTTCTCCTCATAAATTTTTAGGAGGCCCAGGAACTTCAGGCGTGTTAGTTTTTAATAAAAAATTATATAAAAATTTAGTGCCAGATAATCCTGGTGGAGGTACAGTGAGTTATACCAATCCATGGGGCGATCACGATTATATAGATGATATTGAAACTCGTGAAGACGGCGGAACGCCCGGTTTTTTGCAAACTATAAAAATTGCTTTTTCTATTCAGTTGAAAGAAAAAATGGGTATTCAGAATCTTTTAGATAGGGAGCATGAACTTAACTCTATAATTTTCGATAAACTTCGAGCCATTGAAAATCTTAAAATTTTAGCACCAGAGCATACAGATAGGTTAGGAGTGTTTTCATTTTATATTGAAAAAGCTCATTATAATTTAGTTGTGAAACTTTTAAACGATCGTTTTGGTGTGCAAACTAGAGGTGGTTGTTCTTGCGCTGGTACTTATGGACATTATTTATTAAATGTTGATGAGAATACTTCTAAATCGATTGAAGTAAAGATACTTGAAGGTTGTTTAATAGAGCGTCCGGGGTGGATTAGAATGTCTATTCATCCAACTTTTACAAATGCTGAGGTTGAGTTTATTTGCGAGGCTATAAGTCAAGTTGCCAAAAATCACGAGGCTTGGGGAAAAGAGTACGAGTATAACGCCATTAAAAATGAATTTATACATAACGAAAAACCAAATACTGAAAAAAATATTATGAAAAATTGGTTTTAGATAATCAGTAAATATTTAGAATTATATAAAAAGCACCGTTAATTTAGATATTAACGGTGCTTTTTTATCTAAATCTAGATTTACCCTTAAAAATCCGTTCGAAAAGGATAAGCAGGTAATTCAGCATTATTCACTAAATTAACATCTGGTTTTCCTGCGAAAGCGTAACGAATGTATAGAGGTTTTTTTATTGATTTATTTTGAAGGACTACTGTTTCTTCAATAATTTCAGCTTCGGCCATTTGCCAGTTTAAAGATTTATCGGCAATCCAAAACCCTGAAGGTGCTTTTCTGTTATTCGTTTTTAAGCCTATATTATTTTTAAAATGAACAATTAAAGTATTGTTTTCGATGTCTACTTTATCAAAAATAGGGCCTTCGGCAACTACGTTTTGGTTTAGTGTGTATTTAGCAGCTAAAAGAGCCAAACGTTGTCCTAAGGGGAATTTATCTGTTGGGTGAATATTAGTTTCACTACCTAAATCTATAGTGTTTGCAACGCTGGTGTTTGGTAATTCTAAAGCTTTTAATTGCGATTCGCGCATCCATGCCCAAGATTCTTCGGTTGGATTTTTAGAATCGATATTTGGGGTGGTATGAGTGCCTTTTCCGTAGCCAGGAAGCATAACGATAGAGAAGTACATGTTTTTATTTTGCCATTCTTGGCGGTAACGTTCAATCCATAATTTTAAAACGTCTCCATATTCTTTTATTCCAACCACTCTATGGAACCAGTTGGCTTCGGTAACTTCAGGAACACCCGTAAGATAACGGGCGTTGCGCTCTCCTTGATACCATACAAGTCCACGGCAGGCGTAAGGTGCAAGTGGTTTCATCATGGCATTATATACTACATTTGGTTGACGTCTCATAAAAATATCTTCTTTATTATTCCAACCGTTGGGTGTATTTATAGCTTTTTCAAGTCGGTTACGAGTTGCCGTATCTTTATCAAAATCGTCCATTATGCTTTTAAAATAAGGTAAGTCGTTTTCCATATCTCGTGGCATCCAAGCTTCGATTGAAGAACTTCCCCAAGATGATAAAATAATTCCGACAGGGACATCTCCAATATTTTCTAAGAAGAATGCAAAATCAAAAGCTACAGCGCTGCTCGGGTTGGTCTCTGTCCAAGTTCCTGATGCTTGTTCTGCTTCTTTTAAGGAAACTTGTCTTTTTACTTCAAAAGTTCTAATGTTTTTAGCAAAAGGAATAAGTGATTTAATTTCAGGAACATTATTTACGGAGAATTGCATGTTAGATTGTCCAGAGCAAATCCAAACTTCACCAACTAATACATTAGAAATTTTAATTTTACTACTTCCCGAAATTATCATGTCTCGACCAATTTTAGAAGCTTTTAATGGTGCTAGTTTTATAGACCATTTCCCGTTTCTATTTGTAGTAGTAGATACTTTTTGTTTACCAAATACTACCTTTATTTTTTGATTTGGTTTTGCTGTTCCCCAAACAGGAACCGGCATGTTTTGTTGTAAAACCATACCGTTGCAGAATAAATTATTTGGTTTTAATTCTTGAGCAAACCCAAAAGTTGAAATAAATATTAAAAGGATTAGGGAAGGGATTAAGAGACTTTTTTTCATTTTAGTGTTAAGAATTTTTCTGTTATGTGTGTTCCAATTCTATTTCGGATTATAATAAGTGTTTTTGTATATTAAATCTATTCAATTAGAGAAAATGTAATGAACGAGATAAGAAATCCAATCTTTTTTTAGTAGGCTTGAATTATAATCTCTTTTCTGTTAAATAAAACAAATTAGAAGTTTAGTTTAATTATTATTGATTTTAGTTAATTCTCTATAAGAACGAAGCTTTCCTTTTTTACTATAGTTTTCGCTTTTTACTATTCCAATTCCTTTTACATACCATTCTATTCCAGATCCTCTAAATTTTAATAGGCCTAAATTGAATACATAATCAAAAGAGATTTTATATCCATCAAAAGTTCCTGCTTTAATGGTAAGCGACTTGTTTTCTAAAACAGTTCTGTTGAGAACTTTCATATTAGCCATTGGTGCAAAAGAAGCTCCGCTTCCAACTTCTAAAGCAATGTTGCCATCTTCTAAAACAGTTCCGACTTTCATGCCTTCAGGGAATTCTATAAAATCCCCAGTAGCTTTTACTTTGAAAGTGTCTTTCTGGTCTTCATTTTGAAGTGATGTATAGTTAGACATGTCAACATAAAAATCTCCATTAACACATTTCAAAATATATTCTCTTTCGTTTTTAGCTTTTTTGCCTTCAGATGATTTAATTTTAATGTTTAGACTCCCTTCTTCATTTGTAACAGATTCGATAAAATGGTTCTCAACCGATTGTATTTTACCTTTCTTATTATAATTAGTGTATTCCATGGACATGCCTTTTTTATAAGGCGAAATGTTTTCACAAGTTTGCGAATATGTCAGTTGAAATATTAGTAGGAATATTGAGATACTAAAAACTTTTTTCATAATTATTATGTTTATAACGTTGTGTATTCAAGGTCTAGACTTAAAATAAGATTATAATTTCTTAAATCAAAAGTATAAATTTTTTTAATATTCATCTTTATATATATTCAAGAATAGATTCCGTATTGATTTAATATTATAGACATAATTTCTTTAAATAGTTTCAACTATTTAGTGGTCAATTCTAATAACATGCTCACCACTTTTAAGATTTAAATAACTATCATAATTTTTAACCTTCTTATTATTTAAAAATACTTTTTTCACATTTTTAGGAAGTATAAATTCAGCAGACATATTATTCGGAATTGTAATATAATAAACATCTGTTTTATCATTTTTCTTTTTAAATTCAGCTAAAATAAAACCGTTTTTAGTAGGTGCTTTAATTGACGAAAAAGACAAATCACCTAATTGAGGTTCAATTTGTGCTACTTTAAAACCAGCTGTTTTAGGCTTAATTCCCCACATGTATCTAGTAATAACGTTTAGAGGAGCTGTTCCCCAAGCATGGTTCCAATCGGAATTTGGTTTATATTTTAAATCCCAAGCTTCCATAGCCATTGTGGAACCAACATTCATCATGTTCCACCAATTTCGGTCGCCCGTAGTACTAGTTATTAAATCTGCGGCATATTGAGCTTCTCCATTCTTGTAAAGACCTTCTAGTAAATATTGCGAACCATAAACACTACAAGCCATACCTCTAGATTTTACGAATTCTGTAACCGAAGCAATATGTTTTTCGGGAACCAAATCGAAAGCTAAGGGTAACATATTTGCGTGTAAAGCGGAGTGCGTAGAGCCTTCGCCATCTATATAATAGCCTTTTTTTGTATCTAATAGTTTGGTGTTAATGGTTTCTTTTACTTTTTCTGCTTTCTGCTTAAAGAAAGCAACGTCTTCTTTTTTATCTAGAAAACCAGCAATCTCGGTCATTAATTTTAAATTGTAATAGTAAAAAGAGTTAATAGCGGTATTTACAGGAACAATTTCATAGCCATCACGTTCTCCTTCTGCCGTTGCTAATTTCCAACCTGTGTCTTTTTGTGCAGGAGGCCAATCTATAATGTCTTGGATTTTTTTACTTCCTTTTTTAAATCCAAGTTTTAAAGCTAATGCTTCCGTGAATTTTGGCGATTTAGAACTAATCAAGCCGTCGGCACGTTCTAAGTCCATTAAGGTTTTTAGTTTTAAATTATCATAATATTTTTGTAATGGCGCTATATCAGCCGTGTACATATAATCTGTATAAAACATTAAAACGGTATGTAGTAACCATTCGGTTGGCCAAGTTGGATTATCAATAAAATATTCATTGGTACGTTTTGCCATTTCGTAGTTATTATCTACGCTGTAATGACTTAATTGATTGATGTATGCATCAGCCTCGTAAGGAATACGTTCGCGATCGCCATCCACATAATAACCTGTAAAACTTGTCGCTTTTATAGTGTGTTTACAAAAGTCCCAAATGGAATCCATCATTTTATTTGAAGACGAAAAAGTGGCTGCATCATCATTAAATTTATAATGAAGGGCTTTTTGTTTTATTTGAAGATCTTCAATCGGAATTTTTAAATTTTCAATTTCGCAATAACGAAAGGGGATAATAGTCCCAATACTATCTGGTAATAAAATAGCAGCGCCTGTTGTATTTCGTTTATAGGGTACTAATTCTGGTAATGTGGTTTGATTTGCTATTAACCCACTCATCTTTGATTTTCTATAGCGAATAGTGGCTCCGGGGTTTCTATCAATGTGAAATTCTGAATCTAACTTTTCACCTAAATGAAATACTAAAGAATCATTTTGGCCGGCCTTTGGTGTGATTTCAACATTACCGAAAAAAGCTTTTCCGAAGTCTATAAAATAATGACCATCACTAATTTTTATTATGTTTTTTGGTTGAATTAAAGAGCTCTCTAAATCAATTTTGTCTGTTGAGTTTTGAGCGCCTAAATTTAAATATGCTACTACTAGGATAATTAGAAGAGAAATGTGTTTATTCATAAAATTTAAAGCCTTTAAAAGAATCTTGTTTAATAATACTGTTAGTATACATGGCATCTAAGCCCATTTGAACGCAAATTGCCGTATTTGCTCCTGTTTTAATATCTGAAATTGGTTTGCTATTGTTTGTTACGCTGTTTTTAAAATCTATTAAAGCTTGTAGGCTAGCCTCTTTATGTTCTATTTCAATAGGGATTCCTAAATCCTTTTCCCATTTGGAAGTCGCTCCAGATACACCATCTACAATGCCTAATTCTTTTTTCTTGTCTCCTTCGGGGAAAAACCACGCTTTGCTGTAACCTAAAACTATGGTGCCTTTATCTCCCATAACTTTTATTTGGTATCCATCTTTTGCATTACTGGTTAAACACGTAAATTTTGCTTTTACACCACTTGGGTAATTGTAAATTAAGTGAATATTATCGTAAGTTTCTCGTCCGTCTTTGTAATAATCTACTCCACCTGTTCCCATAACTTGATTAGGCGTTTCTCCTAAAACCCAATTAGCAAAATCTATTTGATGCGAGCAAAGTTCGGCAACCAAACCACCCGAATATTCGCGATACATACGCCAGTTAATTTGTCTTTCTAATTCTGGACTTGGTACGTCTCTTCTCCAGTTTCCGTGTCGGTTCCATTGGCATTCAAAGGCTGAAATTTCTCCTATTTTTCCTCCTTTAATTAAATCTACAACATGGGTGTAAAGTCTAGAACTGTGGTATTGATGCCCTGTTTGAAAAACATGATCGGATTGATCGACTTTATCTACTAAATTTTGGATACCTCCGAAACCTTTGGCCATTGTTTTTTCACAATATACATGTTTGCCAGCATCTAAAGCATCCATTGCAATTTGCGAGTGCGTATTAAATGGTGTGGTAACTAAAATAGCATCAATATCTTTATTATCTAAAAGTTTACGATAATCGGTATAACCTTTAGCTTTTCCAAGAGCAGCTTTTAATCCGTTTTCTAATCTAAAAGGTAAGGTATCGCAACAGGCAATAATATTGAAATTATTAATGGAATTTATATTAGCAGAAAGGCCAGTTCCTCGGTCTCCAGTTCCAATAATTCCAATGTTTAAAGCATCGTTTGCGTGTTTAAAATCAAATACATTAGTCATGGCTGCAGCCGAAGTTGTAATGGCAGCGGAGGCCATAGCTCCTTTAATTATAAATTCTCTTCTTTTCATTTGGTTTTTTATAATAAGAATAGTAATAAATTCCTGTTTTAATAGGAATAGTAATTTAAACAGAAACCTCGAGGCATAAAGTCTCGAGGTTTCATTTTCTTTTATTAAACAGGTTTAATTTCCCAACCTGGTTCGTATGTTCTAGACCATAGTTTCATGGCTTCTCTATTAAAAATACGTCCGGTAGTTTCATCTACTTCAAACGAATCGTCTATTCTAGAGGCAATATTTGCATAATGGGTTAGCATTTGGCTAATAGCGCCTTGCTCTATTGGTGATGTTAATGGTGCTTTTCCTCTAATAGCATCAAAAAAGTTTACGGTATGTGCTTTAGAAAGTTGGCCGCCGCCTCCCAGTTTGTTACCATCTTCAATACCCGGAACTAGGTTTTGTTTTTGTTCTTTTCCTTTAATATCGTATAATTTATAACCATCACGAGTAATAAAAGCAGAACCGTTAGAACCATAGATTATAGTTCCACGACCAGCACCATATTTATCGTAACCATTTCTGCTACGTCCATCCCATTGAATAGAGCGGTTGTTCGCAAAACGGAATGTTGCTTCCATAGTGTCGTACATTTCCCAACCATCATCTTTATAATGGAATTTCCCAGATTTAACATCTACATGTTCTGGGTATTTAACGTCTAAAGCCCAACGTGCAATGTCTAATTCGTGTGTGGCATTGTTACCCATTTCGGCTGTACCATAATCCCAACCGTACCAGTGCCAGTTATAATTCCAAGTATCATCGGTATATTCTCTCCTTGGTGCTGGCCCTTGAAATAATTCCCAATCTAACCCTTCTGGTGGAGCTGTTTTTGTTTGGTGAGGCACAGGCCCACGTTTACTGGTGTAAAAAGCAATGGCATTATACACATCACCAATAACACCTTCGTGAATGGCTTTTATAATTTCTTGCGATTGTAATGAAGAACGTTGTTGATTCCCCATTTGTACAATTTTATTATATTTTTGCTGATAAGCAACAAGTAACTCACCCTCTTTTGGATTGTGGCTACAAGGCTTTTCTAAATACACGTCTTTACCCGCCTGCATAGCTATACAAGCACCAGGAGCGTGCCAATGATCTGGAGTTGCCATAAATATAGCATCGACATCTTTATCGTTTATTATTTTTCTAATGTCGTTTTCTAGTTTTGGTGTTTTACCTAGTTTTTCAGATACGGCAATAGCTGCTTTATCGCGTTGGCTTTTCATGACATCGCATAAATAGCTTAACTCAATATTATTGTTTTTATCTCCAATAGCGGACATGTATGCACCGTAACGACGACCCAAGCCTTGGATAGCTACGTTTATACGATCGTTAGCACCAATTATTTTAGAATAACTTTTTGCCGACATGGCATTTAAGCTGTTAGAAGCTAATGTAACTCCAACAGCACCTAAAGCTGTTTTTTTTAAAAAATCTCTTCTATTTGAACTCATAATATTTAAATCTTGGGTTTAGTTGGTTTGAATTTAGTTAATAGGACGAATTTTTACATTTTTAAAGGATACTAAATCGCCGTGATCCTGAAGTAGTATCTCTCCTTTATCTAATTCTCCAAAATTTGGCCATTTGGCATATTTACTTTCCGATACTAATTTTAAGTAATCTTCACTTTTTCTTTCGTATTCTAAAACTTTTACATCGTTTAACCAATGTTCAACATGGTTGTTTTTAGAGATAATATGTGCTGTATTCCATGCTCCAATTGGATGTATAGGTTTGTTTACATCGGCTTGAATTAAATCGTATAAAGAACTTACGGTTCTACTACCATCATGGTTTCCTAATTTTGCGTCAGGATGTAAAGCATCGTCTAAAATTTGATATTCTAAACCAATAGAAGATCCTGCTCCTTTATTAATATTAGTATCTACATAATACTTAATACCACTATTTGCACCAGGTGTTAATTTGAAATCAACTTTTAATTCAAAATCACCAAATTGTTCTTTTGTAACAATATCACCACCGGCAGTAGACTCGGCACCACCAGAAGCTAGAACGCTAAGTACACCGTCTTCGATTTTCCATCCATTTTCAGGAAATTCTTCTAGTTTTGCACCACGCCATCCGTTGGTTGTTTTACCATCCCAAAGTAGTTGCCATCCGTTTTTCTTTTCATCTATAGTTAAATGGTTTTTTGTAATTATAGGTTCAAGTGGCGATTTTTTAGCATATTCACTAAGGTTGTCAGTTAATATTTTAATATTTTTCCAAATAATTTCTGTGCCTTCTTTTTTATCAGCATGAATACCATGTACTTGTAAGCAAATAAACCCACTTGCAGTTTTATCATCTATTAAATAAGATGCAGGAACATCGTTTATCCATGTTTTTAATGTATCACCAATAGCTTCAATACGGTAATGATTCCAATCGTTTTGTTTAAAAGCTTTTTGTGCTTCAGGGTTGTTTTCCATAGTGTTTAACCAACCGCGTCTAGACTCGTCGTAAATACCTGCGCTCCAGGCTCTTTTAGATGGATCGATTTCAACTTGATATCCGTGAACGCGTCCGTCTCTATAATCAGGGAAACTATTACTTCTAATTTGAATACCAGAATTCATTGTAGAATCTACTTTATAATCGAGTTCTAAAATAAAATCACCATACATTTTATCCGAAGTTAAAAATGAATTTGGTGTATTATGTACGGTTGTACCAATAATAGATTGGTCACGAACAGCATATGTCGCTTTTCCGCCTAATTGGTGCCAGCCGTTAAGGGTTTCTCCATCAAAAAGTGCTTGCCATGGCGTGTTGTCTTTCGGGGTTTCTTTACAGTTAAGGAACACAGTTGCTAAAACAATAAATAGGACTTTACTGTAAATAGTGGTTTTTTTCATTTTAAAATAGCTTAGTTATTATTCTACTAATATACTTTTTTTTATCCATTTTTAAATGGACGTATTCTGCAAAGTGATGGATTAATTGGTCTAATTTTTTTGTGCTTAACATCTATGAATACTGGGTTTTTTGTAAGGATTAGGTTTTTAGGAACTGACGATTGTATCCATAATTTGGAGCGAATTGTCCATTCTTTAACAAACTTTTAACTATACATTAGCGGTATAACTAATACTAAATAATAATATGGAAAAACTAAAACTCTTATTAATGACCTTGTTAATAGGTTATGCGAGTACCTCTTGGGGTCAGGCAAAAGTTTCAGGAGTAGTAACCGATGGGCAAAATGTGCCTATTCCGGGAGTAAATGTCATTATAAAAGGAACATCGAATGGAGCCGCCACAGATTTCGATGGGAAATTTCAGCTTAATGCTAAAAGTGGAGATGTGCTTACTTTCTCTTTTATTGGGTTTATAACACAAGAGCTTACATATAATGGACAAAAATCATTAAATGTGAAGTTAGAAGAAGATGCAGCTCAATTAGATGAGGTTGTTGTTATTGGATATGGTTCTGTGAAGCGTACAGATTTAACAGGTGCTGTAGCATCCTTAAGTGCAGGTGATTTAACAGAACGTAAGAAAACAGATATTGGACAAGCTGTTAAAGGTCAAGTAGCAGGGGTTGATGTTCGATCGCTTAGTAATAAGCCTGGAGCTCCTCTTAATATTAGAATAAGAGGAAATACAGCGATTACAAATAACGTAGCAGGTAGAGATGGACTTAGTGATGATCCTACGGATGATCGTTCAAAACCTTTATATGTTGTAGATGGTGTTTTCTTTGAAGATATTAATATTTTAAATCCTGCAGATATTCAACAAATGGATATTTTAAAGGATGCATCTGCGACGGCTATTTATGGTTCTCGTGGTTCAAACGGTGTGGTTATTATAACAACTAAAAACGGTATTGAAGGTAAAACAGTATTTACTTATGAGACTACTTTAGGGGTAAGCACAGTTGCTAATGAGCCTGATTATTTTAATGGAGATGAATACGTTAGTTTTGTAGGCGATGTTATTAGAAGTGAAGAGTGGGGAAAACTGTTTACGACAGGAGTAGGTACTGTAGCTGACTATAATAATATTGATATATCTTCTCTCATAGGAAATGAGATTCAAGTATCAAATGAAGAAGCTAATAATGTTGCTAATAGACGCTATACAAACTGGATTAAGGATTACCAAAAGACAGGAATACAAAAGACTCATAATTTAGGGATGTCTGGAGGAAGTAATGGTTTAGTTTATAGTGCTTCGTTAGGTTACCTAAGTGACGAAGGTGTTATAGGTATTGAGGCTTTTGAACGTTATAATTTAAGCGCTTCGCTTTCTAAAAAAGTTACAGATAATTTTACTGCAGGTGTAAAAGCGTATTTAGCTTATTCTGAAAGAGAAGAAGGAAGTAGAGAACTGTATAGAAGTACACAACGTCTTCCTCCAACAGTAAATTCTCGTGATACAGATGGTAATCTAATTTTAACGCCAGACGATCAAGATTCACGTTTTCTTAATCCGTATTATGATGCTAATGGCGCTTGGACTGTAAATACAAAGTCAATGAATGTAATAGCCAATATATTTTTGAACTATAAGCCTACGGAGTGGGTTGATTTTAAAACGCAATTTTCACCGAATATCAGAAATGCAAGATTTGGAGAATATAGAGGTTTGTTAACTAAGTCTTCTCGTAATGAGGCTAGTAGAATTCGGGCATATTATGATACTTCTTTTGATACGTCTTATACTTGGGATAATATAGCTAATTTCAACTTTGATGTAGCAGAAGGACATAATTTAAAAGCAACCCTTATTTCTTCAGTGTATTATTATCAAAGAGAGACTAGTAATATACAAACTAGAGACTTTGATACGGACGCATATTTATTTTATAATACAGAGTCAAATAATAATGATATTAGAAATGCTGACACCGAATATGAAAAAGAGTCATTAACATCTTTTGCAGGTAGATTAAACTATAGTATTTTGGATAAATACTTGTTTACGTTTACCGGTAGGTATGATGGTTCTTCTAAATTAGCGGTTGGTAATAAATGGGCGTTTTTCCCTTCCGCTGCTTTTGCTTGGAAAGTATCTGAAGAAGATTTTATTCAAAATGCAGATTGGTTGAATAATTTAAAATTACGATTAAGTTATGGTGAAGCAGGTAATGATACTACAGTTTCTGCTTATGATTCTCTTGCTTTTTTAAGTAATACTGACTATGTGTTTGGAGGGAATTATACTAGTGGAGTTGTAGTAGATGGATTAAATAATTATGATTTAACTTGGGAACGATCTAAAGAATATAACGTAGGTTTAGATTTAGGAATTCTAGATAATAGAATACGATTAGGCTTAGAGCTTTATAGCAAAACAACAGTAGGGAGTATTTTGGATAGAACATTGTCTCCTATTACAGGGTTTGCTATTGCCACTGGTAATTATGGTTCTGTTCGTAACCGTGGGGTTGAAGTAACTTTGAATACTGTAAACATCAAAACAGAAGATTTTAGCTGGAAAACTAGTTTTAATTTTGCTAAAAACAATAATGAAATTTTAGACTTAGAAGGAGAATTAGATTTAATTCCTTACGGAAATCACGGTGTTTTACAAGTTGGTGAAGCTGTTGATGCTACTTATGCTTTAGAAAAAATTGGTATTTGGCAATTAGATGAGATAGCTGAAGCAGCAGTATATGATCGAATTCCTGGAGAGTATAAATTTAAAGATCAAGATAATGACGGTGATATTGATAATGATGATAGAAGAGTAATAGGTCAAGTATCTCCAGATTGGACAGGAGGTATGACAAATACATTCACTTACAAGAATTTTGATTTTTCTATAATGGCTTATACAAGACAAGGTAGTTTTGGTCACTCTGAATTTAATTCGCTTTCTGTGCCATGGCAAGGTGATGATGCTAAATTAAATAAGGTAGATGCAGATTACTGGACACCTAATAATCCAGATGCTAAAAATCCAGCTCTAGAATATGGAGCAGATACTAGCTGGTATTATACCGATTTTGATTTTGTTCGTATAGGTAACATCGGTATGGGGTACCAATTTTCAGACGCAATATTAGATAAGTTAAAAATGTCTAGTTTACGTGTAACATTAGATGTTCAAAACCCATTTACATTTACTGATTATTATGGTTCGGATCCTGAAACAGGTCTTCAAAATAACTATAATGGAGGGTATTTGACTAAAACTGTATTATTTGGACTTAAATTATCTTACTAATTTTAAATCATATTAAAATGAAAATATTAAAAAATATAAAATATATAGCATTGTTTGTAGCGATCAATTCTGTGCTTGTAGCTTGTGATAGCTATATTGAAGAAGATATATTCTCCGATATAACTGTTGAGAATTTTATTGACGAAAGTAATGCCGATCAATTGGTAGTTGGTATTTATACTCAAGTACGGACGGTTTATAAAAACTACGGTTATAAATTTGAAGGTACTGATATCTTTACAACTCAAAACGATGTTACCTCTATTAGTGCTGGAAATGATTACGTGGGAGTTACGGTTCCAGAAACAAATAGTGTTTGGTCTAATAATTACGACGTAATAGCAAAGGCTAATACAGCCATTAATCGTTATGAAAATGAAATAAACTGGAGTGAAGGAAAATTAGGTGAAAAAGCTTATGGTATCGCACAAGCAAAAGGTTTAAGAGCATTAGCTTTTTTCAATTTAGCTCAACAATACGGCGGTGTTGTATTGGATTTAGAAGAGCCTCAAAGTATCCGTTCAGATTACACAAGGTCTTCAGAAGAAGATACTTATACTTTTATTATTTCAGAATTAGAATCTGCTATTTTAGATTTAGAAGTTGCTCCAGAGACAGGGCGGTTTTCAAAAAGAGCTGCGCAACATGTACTGGCTGAAGTGTATTTAACAAGAGCATACAAATCGTATGGTTTAAGTACTGATTTTTCAACGGCTGCAACATTGGCCGAATCAGCCATTGGAGGATATGATATTAGAAGTCAGACATTTGAACAGGTTTTTGATTATGATAATCAAATAAATGATGAAATCTTGTTTGCTGCACAATGGGATGGAGGTAGTACTTCTACACAAAAGAATAATAATAAGCATGCGATTTTTATGAATCAAGTTTTCGAGTTACCAATAGGTGTGTCAAGAGCTAATCCTTATGGATCAAAAAGTGGAAGCAATATGCCTACGCCATTCTTTTATTCTTTATTTACAGATAATGATTCAAGAGAAGATGTTACAATACATAGAGCGATTATAGCAGATGAAGAAGGTACATGGAAAGATTTAGTTGATGATACTATTGTTTTGGAAAATGTATCTGTGGGAGATACTATCGTATACTTTCCAAAGGTTGCTTTAGATGCTACAGAGCTAATAAAACATTTAGATCTTTATTGGGTATATCAACCAGATCAGTATTTATTTGGAAGACCTTCGGATCTTTCTACCGAAGTTAATTATCCATATTCTAGAAATACGCAAGAAACAAATTTTCCGATTTTCAAAAAATTTGATGATGAAGATTTTAGTGAAGCAGGAGAAGGTGCGCGTGATACTTTTATTTTTAGAATAGCAGAAACACATTTAATAGCAGCCGAAGCTTATTTAGGAGCTAGTAATACAACGTCGGCACTAACTCATCTTAATAGAGTTAGAGAAAGAGCGACAGGTGTTGCAAATGAGTATACTTCAATCACTATAGATGATATCTTAAATGAACGTGCATTAGAGCTTGCAGGAGAGGATAATAGATGGGCTGTTTTAAAAAGAACTGGTAAATTACAAGAAAGGATAGAACTTTATAATCCACATGTAGTAAACCATGGAGCGTTTGATGCTAATAAACATTTATTGCGTCCAATTCCAAATAGAGAATTAACACTTTCTCCTAATACAATGACTCAAAATCCAAATTATTAATTAATAGTAAATTAAAAAATTTAGTTGTTTTAAGTTAGTTTATATAGGCAGACGAGAATATGTCTGCCTATATTTTTATTAATCAAGAGTCATTTTGTTTTAGTAAACAGAAACCGTTAACAGTGTTTACTCAAAATTATAGATAAAATCAATTTTGAATCCCATTTTAAACATGAAAAAAAATTACATTTTAAGTATTCTATTAATAGTTGTTTTATGCTTTTCATGTACAAAAACAGTAGATGAATCTTTTTATTTAGTGGTTGGCGATAATTTATCAAAAGTTGAATTAAACACTATAAATGATTTAAAAACAGATTTACAAAAAGTAATTACTTCCGAAGTTAAAATCGTTTCAGAAAAAGAAGCTTTTCCAGAACATGGCACAGTTTTCATTTTAGGAACACCAACTTCAAATGCGTTAATCGAAGAATTAGCCATTCAAAAAAATATTAATTTGTCTACTGAAATACCAGGAAGTCGTGGTGGAATTTGGGCAAAAGTAAATCACAAAAATCATAAAAACGCTATCGTAATTGGAGGTTCAGACGTTCAAGGATTGCAGTATGCGATTTACGATTATTCAAAAGACGTTTTAGGAATTGATCCTTTAGAATATTGGACAGGTAAAACACCCAATAAAATATCTAATGAAGCCGTCTTTAACTTCACAGCAAAAACCATAGCACCACCAAAAGTACCCGTTTTGGCCTATTTTGAAAACGATGTGGACGAGCTAGCAAATTACCGAGGTGAATTACTAGAATACGATTGGGAAACTTATACTGAATTAATAGATGCTTTAGTACGTATGCGCTACAACGCCATACAGTTGTTCGATATGTTAGGGCGACCAGAATTTTATGTCCGACCAGAGTACAAAAAACTAAAACCAGACTATCAAGTAGATATTAATTTTATAGATAAAATGATCGATTATGCCCAGTTAAAAGGCATGAAAGTGGCTATAGATTTTGAGTTAGGATACCAAATACACCCTATGTCGGCCGATAAAGCCGATTGTTGGAAAACTTATAAAGAAGATTGGTTAAGCGCTTGGAGATACTATTTAGAAGAAACACCATTGGCTAAAACCGATATTTTTATTCTGCGTCCACGTCATCAAGTTTGGGACTGGAAATACGAAAGCTCATGCGGCGAGAATAAAATAGATGTGTTTAATGAAGTATATGTAGAATTCGGAAAATTAATAGACGAATATAAGCCTAATGCTTCAAAAGTTTTGGTATGCTATTCCGATGGGATGGAAATGTGGAACGAAGGTTTTAGACCTCCGGAAGATTGGACGGTCCTTTGGTCCGATCATGGTTTTGGCGATTTCGAACATCTACCAAATACTACCGATAATTATGAGTTTGGAACCTACATGCATGCAGGATATTGGTTAAACCATACGGTTCATAATCCATACCCAAACAAAGTAGAAACCATAATGAAGGAGATGTTTGAAACCTATAATGCTGATAAATTTTGTTTGGTAAACGGACAAAATTTTAGACCATTTTTATTAAATCTAGAAGCGTACAGTGCCGTTTGTAATAATCCAGAAACTTTTAACGGCGATGAATTTTACAAGGATTGGACATCTCGATATTTTTCAGATGAAGTATCAAAGCATGCTATCGCTTCCATGAAATATTTACATGAAGCGCAAGAAGGACGTAAAGGTTATGTAGAACATTTATGGGAAATTCGTGAGGCCGTTTCATATTTATCAAACGCACCAATTAGAAGACCAGGAAAAACTCCAATTCCTTTTGATTATAAACGTGTTATAGGAGATTATCAAACTACAGAGCATGTTGCTAAAAATGTACAGAAGGCCTTAACGGAAGCAGAGCAAGGTTATCAAATAGAAGCCACTCATTTTTATCACGCTTACATTTTGTTACCTACTCAATTATATAGTGATTTAATTACTTTTGAAACTACGCTTCATAGTATGACAAAACTTAAAAACCAATTCGAAGCATCTAAAGATGTAACGTTTTTAAATGAAGCTAAAGCATTGCTTCCTTCGGCTAAAGAACAACTAGAAGCTATTTACAAACGTAGAGCATCTGGCGATTTAGATGATAAATGGAAAGATTGGTACGCAATAAAAAATAGAAGACAAAACAATGGTTTTCCTACGCACGATATGTTAGTGGCTATTGAAGACAATTTAAATAAAATTACGCCTTAAAAACCTAGAATAATGAAGTTATATCCCCTCCTAAAGAATAGATTTTACATTTTAAGTGTTATGTGTGTTGCCATGTTTTCTTGTAAACAAGAGGTAAATCAGGATTTAAAAACAAATACGGAATCTACTGTAGACTATACCGCAAAAGTATACCCATTATTAGATACCGAAAATTCACGTTGGTTTTTCTTCTCGTCGGCTAATCGCCCATTTGGGATGGTTAATTTAAGTCCCGATACACAAATAGGAGGCGCTTGGGGTAGTGGCTATCGTTTTAAAACAGATACTATTAAAGGGTTTAGCCATATTCATGCATGGCAAATGTCTGGTGTTTCTGTTATGCCAGTTACCATTTCCGAAGAAAATAAAAGTAATATTTTTAAAGATTTTTATTCAAAATTCAGCCATGATAAAGAAAAAATAACACCTGGTTTTCATAGCCTAGAATTGGAGCGCTACCAAATAGAAACTAAACTTACAAGTACAAAACGCGTGGGTTTACATCAATTTACGTTTCCTGAAAATAAAAATGCAGCCGTTCTTTTTAATTTGAATACTATTTTGGGGCCTTGTGAAAATTCGAATGGGGTTTTAGAACAAAATAATAAAAATGAACTTTCGGGGCATTTGGTTATGGAACCAACACATCGCCGACCAAAACCGTTAACTGTTTATTTTAAAGTGAAGTTGAATACTGAAATTGAAGCTTTAGAAAAAGATGAAGAAACGGGTAATTACCTCGTCAGTTTAAAAGAAGATAAAAAGAGCATTTTAATGAAGGTTGGCATATCGTACACTTCCGTGGAAAATGCAAATCTTAATATAAATGAAGAATTACCAAATTGGGATTTCGACCAAATTGTAAATGATTCTAAGGGTGAATGGAATAATTTATTAGGAAGAATAGATGTAAAAGGAAATACAGAACAAGCACAAAGGCGTTTTTATACAGATTTATGGCACGCACTGCAAGGTCGTAGAATTATAAACGATGTAAACGGTTCATATCCTGATAATACGGGAGCTGCATTTAGAATTGGGCAGTTGCCATTAGATAAAAATGGGAAACCTAAATTCAATCACTTTAATTCCGATTCTTTTTGGGGTGCGCAATGGACTATCAATACGCTTTGGGGTTTGGTTTATCCAGAAATCATGGCCGATTTTACACATTCTTTAATGCAATATTATAAAGATGGAGGCATGGTTCCTCGTGGACCATCTGGTGGAAATTACACTTATGTTATGACGGGAGCATCATCTACACCGTTTATTGTAAGTGCTATTCAAAAAGGTGTAATTACAGAAGATTTAGAAGGCATTTATCAGGCTTTAAAAAGGAACCACATGCTTAATGGTATTATGGGTAAAGCAGGTTACGAGCATGATACCAATCTAGGTGGTGGTTTAAAACATTATATAGAAAACGGGTATGTGCCATATCCAATTCCAGAAGGGAAGTTTGGCGGACATCAAGATGGTGCCAGCATGACTATGGAATATGCATATCAAGATTGGACGTTAGCTCAATTAGCTAAAAAATTAAATCACGAAGCCGATTATGATTACTTCTTAAAACGATCTAATAATTACAAAAATGTTTTTGATAAAGAAAGTAGTTGGATGCGCCCGAAAAACTTAGCAGGTGTTTGGAAACAAGATTTTGATCCATACCAACCAGAAAATGGTTTTATTGAATCTAACGGCGCACAATCCACATGGTTTGTACCTCACGATTTACAAGGTTTAGCAAATTTAATGGGCGGAACAGATAAAGCGGTCGAAAAATTAAACGCACAGTTTAAAACAGCACAAGAACTTGGGTTTACCGCAGGTAATTCACATTCGCAAGAATTACATCCGGAATATAGCCGAATTCCTATAAATTACGGTAATCAACCTTCTATGCAAACAGCATTTGTTTTTAATGAATTAGGAAGAAATGATCTTTCTCAATATTGGTCTAGAGCCGTTGTAAATAAAGCTTTTAGCGGGCTGTCTCCAGCTACAGGTTTTAATGGAGATGAAGATCAGGGATTAATGGGAAGCCTTTCGGTACTTATGAAAATTGGATTATTTCAAATGAATGGAGGAACAGAAGAAAATCCTAATTATCAAATTGGAAGTCCTATTTTTGATGAGGTTATCATTAAATTGAATCCAGATTATTATTCAAACGAAAGTTTCACTATTAAAACAGTTAATAATAGTGAGTCCAATGTTTATATTAATAGAGTAAAGTTGAATAATAAAAAGGTTGAAAGCTATAAACTATCTCATAATGATATTATTAAAGGCGGCGAATTAAAACTAGAAATGTCAAATAAGTCAAACTAAAATAATGAGTTCTAAATTAAAACTAACCACAGTATTGTTGTTAACTATTTGTTTTTCAACTTTTGCACAGCTTAAAAATAAGCCAGAACTCAATGAAGAGTTTATGGATATGGGGTTTGGTATATTTATACATTGGAGTATGGATTCACAGCTGGGTAGTGTTATTAGTCACTCTATGGTTGGTGCTTCTGATGATTATGTGAATCGTTATATGAACGACCTTCCAAAAACATTTTTTCCAGATAAATTTGATCCCGATGAGTGGGCAAGGTTATTTAAATTAACAGGTGCAGAATATGTGGTGTTTACAACAAAACACCATAATGGATTTTGTATGTGGGATACAAAAACAACAGATTTTAATATTATGAACACACCTTACGGAAAAGATATAACCGGTATGTTGGTTAAATCTTTACGTAAATATGGTTTAAAAGTGGGACTTTATTTTTCACCAGAAGATTTTAGTATGCTACATAAGCAAGGGCATTTAATTTCGAGAAAAGGACCAATGACTCAAATTACAGCTAATAAAGAATTGTTTGATTATGATAAATCTCAGGTTAAGGAACTTATTGATAATTATGGACCTATAGATGTTATGTTTTTTGATGCATTTCATACAAAACCGATGGCGCAATATGTACATGAAATAGCACCAAATGTTGTGGTTACTCGAGGAGAAATGAAAACACCAGAACAAAAAATTCCAGATGGCGCCATGCCAGGACCTTGGGAAACCTGTATGACGATGGGAACACAATGGGCTTACAAACCAACGAACGAGGAATATAAAGATGGGGGAGATTTAATAAAAAAGTTAATTGAAATAAGAGCCAAAGGCGGTAATTTTTTAATGAATGTGGGACCAAAACCTAATGGGGAATTTGCTATAGAACAAGAGGAACGTTTACGCGAAATGGCACTTTGGATGTTTGTAAATAATGAAGCGGTTAAGGATGTAAGAACAGTACCTAATATTATAAAAGATGGCGATTTATGGTTTACCAAAGCTAAAGATGAAAATACGGCCTATGTTTTTATAACAAACCAGAAAAATTGGTTTAAAGGTTTTAGAAGAAATTTTATGCTTAAAAATATAAAGGCAACTAAGAGTTCTATAATTTCTGTGTTAGGACAAAATGATTTGGTTGTAGAATATTGGCCAGAAAACACGCCAACAACAAGATATATTCAGCATGATAAATTGTTGGAAATTTCGGTGAGTAAAGCACAAAGACTTTATAACGATAAAATTTGGCCAAACCCTATTGTGGTTAAAATTACAAACGTTGAATTCATCGGAAAATAATTATTCGATTTGTACTGTTTGTATTTGCCTAATAACGTTTTTTAAAATTGAAAAACTCAAAAAAAATATTTGTAATACAATGAGACTATACAGGCTTGTAATTATTCTATGTTTGGTTCCTGTTTTAGGAATAGCACAAACGTTAAATCCTTATCAAAATCAAACTTTATCTATTGAAGAACGGGTAAATGATTTGATAGAGCGATTAACTGTTGAAGAAAAAGTATCATTACTAGTGTCTACAGCAGAAGCCATTCCGCGGTTAGATGTTGAGAAATATTATCATGGTAATGAAGCCTTACATGGTGTTGTAAAAGGAGGGCGTTTTACTGTTTTTCCGCAGGCAATCGCTTTATCTGCAACTTGGAATCCAGATTTAATTTATAAGGTGTCAACGGCAATTTCAGACGAAGCTAGAGGAAAGTGGAATTTCTATAATCAAGGTAAAGATCAAAAAAATGTTTACAGTGATTTACTAACTTTTTGGTCGCCAACCATTAATATGGCGAGAGACCCTAGATGGGGCAGAACGCCAGAAACATACGGGGAAGATCCTTTTTTAACCAGTAAAATGGGTGTTTCGTTTGTAAAAGGACTTCAAGGTAATGATGAAAACTATCTTAAAGTAGTTTCAACCCCAAAACATTTTGTTGCTAATAATCAAGAAGATAATAGATTTGCTTATAATGCTGTAGTTTCAGAAAAATCATTACGCGAATATTACTTTCCTGCATATAAAGCAGCTGTGAAAGAAGGACACGCACAATCTATTATGAGTGCCTATAATGCCATAAACGGCGTGCCAAGCACAGCCAATAATTGGCTTTTAAATACGGTTTTAAGAAACGAATGGGGGTTTTCGGGCTATGTAGTTAGTGATTGTGGAGCACCAACATATTTAGTGAAATCTCATCACTATGTTGATACTAAGGAACTCGCTGCTAAAGTTGCTATTGAGGCTGGTTTAGACTTAGAATGTGGTAATGATATTTATGCAAAACATTTATTATCTGCATTTAAAAGAGGGATGGTTTCTCAATCATCCATAGATAAATCGGTTAAAAGAGTTTTAAAAGCAAGATTTAAACTTGGTATTTTCGATTCAACAGATAATAATCCATACACTAAAATTTCACCTGAAGTTATTGGGTCTAAAAAACATCAAAATTTAGCTTTAGAAACTTCAAGACAATCAATTGTTCTTCTAAAGAATCAAAACCATATTTTACCTTTAAATTCAGATAAAATAAAGAAAATTACGGTTGTTGGTTTTAATGCGAATCAGGTTGTTTTTGGCGATTATAGCGGGTTATCTGTTATAAAACCAATATCACCACTCGAAGGTATTAAAAATAAAGTAGGTGATAAGGTTGAAGTAAAATACGTGAAATGGAAAACGGCTGCAAGAAATTTAAATATTTTGGAAGCCGAGAATTTACGAAATGACTTTAATGATGAACCTGGTTTGTATGGTGAATATTTTGACGATAAATTTTTAGAAGGCACACCTCAAACCCGAGTAGATAAGGTGGTGAATTTCGATCCTGTAAATAATCCGCCGGATCCGTACACAAATTACAGACATAAATCGATGCGATGGACGGGGTATATTAAGCCTAATTTTTCTGGAACTTATAAAATTGGAGTAAACTCGGATGATGGGATACGTTTATGGCTAAATAATGAATTAGTTGTGGATGCTTGGCATAATCGTGGAACAACTACCGATCAAGTAGAAATTAACATGGAAGCCGGGGAGAAATATGCTATTAAATTAGAGTATTTTGATAATGGAGGCGATGCCGTATGCCAATTACTTTGGGAAGTGCCAGGAAATGAAAATGGAACCTTATATGACGAAGATATTGAAGCTGCAAAAACTAGTGATTATGTAATTGCAGTAATGGGTATCAATAAAACTATTGAAAAGGAAGGAAAAGATAAAACCTCACTAAATTTACCAGAAGATCAAATTAATTATATAAAAGAGATTTACGCCGAAAACAAGAACATGATAGTGGTTTTAGTAGCTGGAAGTTCTTTGGCTATTAATTGGATGGACGAAAACATCCCAGCTATTGTTGATGCTTGGTATCCTGGGGAATCTGGTGGTACAGCTATTGCAGATGTATTATTTGGCGATTATAATCCTGCTGGAAGATTGCCGTTTACATTTTATAAATCAATTACAGATTTACCTCCAATGGATGATTATGAAGTTTCTAATGGAAGAACATATATGTACTTTCAAGGTGAAGAATTATATCCTTTTGGTTACGGTTTAAGTTATACCAAATTTGATTATAGCGGTTTTAAACTTAAAAAGAATAACGATAAAATCATGATTTCTGCTACTATTAAAAACACGGGAGATTATGATGGAGATGAAGTTGTTCAATTATATTATAAATTACCTAAAACAGTGTCTAAAAGACCTATTAAGAAATTGATTGGTTTTAATAGAACTTCAATAAATATTGGAAAATCTGAGAAAGTCGAATTCGAAATATCTAGAAAAGATTTACAGTTTTGGGATGAAGAAAAAAAACAATGGAGTTTTGAAAGTGGAGATTATGAGTTTATGCTTGGCACTTCATCTAAAGACATTCGATTAAAGAAAATAATTTCAATAAATTAGCGAACCGACATTCAAAAATTATAAATTTCTGTTTTACAAACGCGTTTTATATCCATTAAAAATGAAAAATCTAATTAAAAAAAATACGCTTTACAGTTTAGTAGTTCTTTGTTTAGCATTCAATTTCAGCGTCGCGCAGACACCGGATAAAATGGATTGGTGGAAAGATGCCAAATTTGGTATGTTTATGCATTGGGGTTTATACTCTCAAACTGCTGGTTATTGGGATGGTCATAAAGCAAAAGGGAATGAGCATTTTATGATTCATGAAAAGATATCATTAAAGGAATACGCCACCATTGCCGACGACTTTAATCCTGTTAATTTTAATGCTGAAAAATGGGTGCTTACTGCGAAAGCGGCCGGCATGAAATACATTATTATCACCTCTAAACATCACGATGGTTTTGCAATGTTCAATTCGCCATCCAATGACTATAATATTAAAGAACGTACACCGTATGCTAAAGATCCCATGAAAGAACTTGTAGATGCTTGCCATAAACACGATATGAAATTTGGGTTTTATTATTCTTTAGGTCGAGATTGGGAAGATCCAGATGTTGCTACAAATTGGCCACATAAAGGCGGGAGAAGTAATTTGGTAGATTATCCTGATGAAGATATAAAAGTGTTTAGTCGTTACTTTGAAAGAAAGGTAAAGCCTCAAATAAAGGAATTATTAACGCAGTATGGAAAAATTGATGTGATTTGGTTTGATACACCAGAGCTTATTAGTCCAGATGAAAGTAAAGAGTTAAGAGAATTGATATTGAATATTCAACCAGACTGTATCATTAATAGCCGTATAAAACATGGATTTGGCGATTACGAAGTTAAAGAACAAAAAATAAGTGAGAATTTAGAAGTAGAACCATGGGAAGCCTGCATTACTATGGGGAAAAACTGGGGATATATTGAGTATGATACGATTTATAAATCTTCGGAATTAATGACAAGACAGTTACTAGAAATAGTAAGTAAAGGTGGTAATTTATTACTGAATAATGGGCCAACAGGAAAGGGCGAAATAACTAATTTGGCGCAAGAGCGATTGGCACAAATTGGGGAATGGATGAAACAAAATGGCGAAGGTGTTTACGGTTCTAAACCGTGGAAAGTACAAGGGGAACGTCTTAATAAAATTCAGAAGTCTATAAAAAAAGCTAATCTTTCTGAAGAAGAAAACCTAATGAAAGATAATGCAAATGACGCCACATCAAAAGATGTTTTTCCAGAGGTTCGCTTTACTTCTAAAGCGGGTGCGGTATATGCTTATGTTTGTAGTGCGACCGAAAATGAAGTACTCATAAAGTCACTTTCAACCAAAAATGAAAGGCAAATTAAATCTGTAACACGATTAGATACTTCGGAAAAAGTAAAATGGAATCAAACCGATGCTGGTTTAGTCTTAAATATTCCAAATTATTCCGAAAATGAAATCCCTATTACAGGTTTTAAAATAGAATTGTAATTATTCTAAAAGTATAAATTTTAGAGTTTTTTATAAATAACAGCATGTATTAATGAATTGTATTAAAACAAAACTCATCATTGTTTTCTTGTTATTAGCTTTCATTTCAGAAGGACAAGGAAGAAAGATTATCGATTTATGGCCAAACGATGTTCCTGGACAAGTTGAAAAAAAACAACCTGCTAAATTATCCGATAATATTTCGGGTGGGGTTACTAGAATAAGTGAAGTAACAAATCCGTTACTAACTGTTTTTAAACCCGAAAAGCCCAATAAGTCTAAGGCCGGAATTATTGTTTGTCCAGGTGGTGGCTATGGTATTTTAGCAATCGATAAGGAAGGTTATGAAATAGCTGAATGGCTAAATTCTATTGGATATACAGCATTTGTGTTACAATATCGTGTTCCTAAAAATAAAGAAGGAGCAGCTCAAGATGTGCAACGAGCTATAAAATTAGTAAGAAGTAAGACTTCTGAATTCGACTTGAGTTCGCAAAAAATTGGACTTATAGGCTTTTCGGCTGGGGGTCATTTATCAGCGTTAGCTTCTACCAATTATAAAAATAATTTTTACAAGAAACAGGATGATATAGATCTTTTTTCTAGCCGTCCAGATTTCACCATGTTAATTTATCCAGCTTATCTAGATAAAGGTGAAAACAAAACCATTGAACCTAATTTTGAGTTTGATAAATATATTCCTCCATTTTTTATTTTTGGAACTGCCGATGATCACTACGGAAATAGTGGTTTGGTGATGGCTCAGGCTATTCGTAATAACAAAACTGTTGTAGAGCAACACATGTATAGTGAAGGTGGACATGGGTATGGTTTACGAAAAGGAAATAAAGCCGCTGAAGTTTGGCCAAAATTAGCTAAAACATGGCTTGATAATTTATTAATACCAGCCAAGAAATTTAATGATATACAAGTTATAGGAAGTCATAATTCTTATAAAATTCAAATAGAAAAATCATTGTTCGATTTTTTATCAACTAAAGATAATGAGCGAATGAAAAGTTTACAATATGGTCATGTTTCACTAGAAGAACAGTTAAGTTTAGGTTTACGGAATTTAGAATTAGATGTTTTTTATGATCCAATGGGAGGTCATTTTTCTAATCCAAAAGGTTTAGATATAATGAAATCTAAAGGTATAGAAACTTTGGCATTTGATAAAGAAGAGAAGTTGAAACAGCCTGGTTTAAAAATGTTTCATATTCAAGATATTGATTTTAGAAGCCACCAATTATTGTTTAAAGATGGATTAAGAGTATTAAAAAAATGGTCTAATAATAATTCAAACCACACACCAGTAGTTATTTTAATAAATGCAAAAGATCAAAGAGTGGATGGAACAAGAAATCCGTTGCCATTTACTTCGGAAGCTTTAGATAGTATAGATTCAGAAATTAGGAGTGTGTTTTCAAAAGAACAATTAATTACGCCTAATGATGTTCGTAGTGAATTTGCAACTTTGGAGAAAGCCATTTTAATAAAAGGTTGGCCAGAGTTAGGGTTAACAAAAGGAAAGTTCTTATTTGTTTTAGATGAAAAGGAAGATAAAATAAACAAATACATAAAAGGTCACCCCAATTTAGATGGGAGAGTGATGTTTGTAAATAGTAAAGAAGGTAGCCCAGAAGCTGCCTTTAGGATTATAAACAATCCAATTACCGATTTCGATTATATAAAAGAATTGGTTGCTAAAGGATATATGGTGAGAACCCGTTCAGATGCAGGGACTAAAGAAGCGAGAGCAAATAATTATGATAGGTTTCTAAAAGCAAAAGCATCGGGAGCACAAGTGATTTCTACAGACTATTATGTACCATCGACTTTATTTGAATCGGATTTTAAAGTAATTTTTGAAGATGAAACTTATGAACGTATTAAAGAATAATAGCATGTTAAAAAATATAGGATTACTTATTTTATGCTTTCATATGTCGGTTTTGTCGGCTCAAACTATTGGGGATTCTAAATTTTCAATTGTTGAAGGTAATCAGGTGGTTTCCGTATTAATCGATAAAAGTGATTCTAAAGTAGTAAGTATAGCTTCTAATATATTTGCTGAAGATGTTTTTGAAATTTCAGGGAAAAAACCAAATATTATTTCAAAATCATCAAAAGAATCGAATGTTATTATCGCTGGGACTATTGGTAAAAACAAGATTATTGATCAATTAATTTCAAGCGGAAAAATTGAAGTTTCAGAGATTAAAGGAGATTGGGAGCGTTATAGTATTCAGTTAGTAGATAATCCAATAAAAGGCATTAAAAAAGCACTAATTATTGTTGGAAGTGATCGTCGCGGTACTGCCTACGGTATTTTAGAACTATCTAGAAAAATGGGTGTTTCTCCATGGGAATGGTGGGCAGATGTTACTCCAGGGAAAAAAGAAAATATTACTATTTCAATACAAAATGAAACATCGAAACGTCCTTCTGTAAAATATAGAGGTGTTTTTTTAAATGATGAAGATTGGGGTTTACAACGTTGGGCGGCCTTAAATTTTGAGCCAGAAACGGGAGATATGGGACCGAAAACCTATGCTAAGGTATTCGAGTTGTTATTGCGGTTAAGAGCTAATACTATTTGGCCTGCCATGCATTCTAGTACCAAGCCATTTTACTCATTTCCTAAAAATAAAATTGTGGCAGATAATTATGCTATAGTTATCGGAACATCTCACGCAGAGCCTATGTTGAGTAACATAAACACGGAATGGAATCATGATACCATGGGAGAATACCGATACGATACTAATTCGGAAACCATAAAAAAGTTATTTACAAAACGGGTTAAAGAAACGGCAGATTTTGATGGTATTTATACCACAGGTATGCGTGGTGAACACGATTCTCCTATGATTGTTGGAGAAGACGATACCGATGCCCAAGTGAAATTGTTAGAGCGTGTTATTACAGATCAGCGTGCTATTCTAAAAAAGGAAACAAAAAAGCATCCAAATACTATTCCGCAGGCCTTTGTACCGTATAAAGAAGTATTGAGTTATTACCAAAGCGGATTAAAATTACCAGAAGATATAACACTAGTATGGACCGATGATAATTACGGTTATATTCGCCAATTAAGTAACCCTGAAGAGCAAAAACGACCGGGAGGAGCTGGTGTTTATTATCATACCTCGTATTGGGGGCGTCCGCACGATTATCTTTGGTTAAACTCTACAAATCCTGTTTTAATGTGGGAAGAAATGTCTAAGGCATATCAATTTCAATCGCGTGATATTTGGATTTTAAATTGTGGAGATATCAAGCCGCACGAATACAATATCGAGCTATTTTTAGATATGGCTTGGAATATGGATGATTTCGAAAAAAGCAGTTCTGTAAAATCACACATGAACAATTGGGCAACTCGTGAATTTGGGAGCCACTCTGCAACCGAAATCACAAATGTGCTATTCGAAAATAATAGATTGGCATATATACGCCGTCCGGAATTTATGGCGTGGAGCCAAGTGGAGCCCGTTACTAAAGCAGGCGAAACGGAGCTAACGCAATATCATTATGGTGATGAGGTTTCAGTAAGAATTAAGAACTATCAAGATATTATTGATACAACAGAAAAACTGTATGAAAATATAGATGGGAATAGAAAAGATGCCTTTTTTCAATTAGTTTATTATCCCATAATTGGAGCTTCAAAACTTAATCAGAAATGGTTATATAACTTCAAAAATAAGTTTACAGCACAACAGGGCAGACAGAGTGCAAATTACTTTAGAGAACAATCTAACGCGGCTTTTCATCGTATAGAAAAAGAAACAGATTACTATAATACAAAACTTCAACAAGGTAAATGGAATCATATTATGACGATGGCTCCTCGATTTTTACCCGTTTTCTCTAAACCTGCCATGTCTCAAGTAGATACAAAAGAAAAAGCAAGTTTAGGCTTAGCTTTAGAAGGATATCAAATGGAAGTTAACGATGAAATTATTAATAGTTATGCCAATGTATTACCTGTTTTTAATAGCTACACAGATAGCAAATATTTTATTGATGTATTTGTAAAAGGTGAGGGGGAAGTTAATTGGGAAGCTACACCAAAGGCTGATTGGATTACACTATCAGAAAAAAAAGGAATGCTTAATGCTTATATAGGTGAAACTGAAAAACGTATTTGGGTAAGTATCGATTGGGCTAAAGTACCAAAAGGGGAAAATAAAAAAGAAGCACCTTTGGGTCATGATTTTCAATTAATTCCACCAAGTTTTAAAGTGAATAGTGCTATCGATTTTATTTCAAATGGAAAAACAACAAGCATAGGTGTTTCTGTTTATAATCCAGAGTTTGAATCTTTAAAAGACTATAACGGCTTTGTTGAAGATAAAGGTTATGTCTCTATTAATGCTGAAAATTTCACTAGAAAAAAAGACGGTAAAGAAGCACAGTGGCAAGTTTTTGAAGGTATTGGTTATACCAATAAAGTGATAACAGCTTTGCCTAGAGACACAAAGTCGATTACAGATATTGAAAAAATAAAAACAAATAGTGCCGTTTTAGAATACGATTTTTATACTTTTAATTTTGGAGAAGTAAGTGTGAATTTACAAGCTGTACCAACCCATGCACCACATGCCGGAATTGGAGTGCGTTGTGCCGTTTCTATAGATAATGCTGAGCCTGTAATAGTAGATTTTCAAACGTTTGGGCGCAGCGAAACATGGAAAGAGAATGTACTTAAAAATGCTACTGTAAAATCGGTTAAACAAATTGTAAATACCGCAGGAAAACATACATTAAAAATTTGGATGGTAGATGCAGGTGTTATGCTCGATCAAGTATTGATTGATTTGGGAGGTTGGAAAAAAAGTTATGCATTCCCTAAAGAAACAGTTAAAAAATAAAAACAGATTTGAATAAATTTTATAACAGTTGTGGTATTCTATTAATTTTTACAGTACTGTTTTCATGTGAAAAAAAAACAACTGAAATTTTTGAACCTATTAAGATAGCGTTTATTGCTGACGCTCATTTTCAAGATATTCATGCGCATTTTGATGATGCCAATTACCAAGGTGTAAAACATCCTGAGACTGGCGAATATGTAAATATTCGAACCATGGAAGCGCAATTACATTCCACCCGAATTTTTAATGAGAACTACTTCGCCTTCTTAGAAGCTTTAGATGATATTGTAGCGCGTGGCATAAAATACGTCGCATTACCTGGCGATTTTAGCGACGATGGACAACCTGTACATGTTAAAGGTTTGCGTAAAATTCTAGATCAATATTCTAAAAAGCATGGTTTGTTGTTTTTTGCAACTACAGGTAATCACGATCCTGTAAAACCATTTACTCAAGATGCTGGAAAAACTGATTTTTTAGGAGAAGGAGGAAAGGAACAGATTATTGTAAGTTCCAATAAAAACTTAAAATCAATTAATAAAACGCAATTGAAACCCATTATAACTTCGGAAATTAAAAAATGGGGTTATAAAGATATTTTAAATGAAATGTCGAGTTTTGGGTTTTATCCTCAAAAGGAATATGTGTATTGGGAAACACCTTTTTCAAACTATACTTACATCAATTATAGTTTTGAAAAAGCTTTAGAAGCATCTGCGTTAACCAAAAGAGTTTATGCTATTGATGCTTTTAATAAGCACCCAGACGCCAGTTATTTGGTAGAACCAACCGAGGGTTTGTGGTTGTTAGCTATTGATGCCAACGTCTATATGCCGAATAAAGAGTTGTCAGGCGTTTCTAATAATCCAAACGATTTTTCAGGCGCTAGTATTGGATATAATAATGTGCTTTTACAAAAACAGCATTTAATAAGTTGGGTTAAAAAAGTAGCTAAGGAAGCACAAGAAAAAGGCAAGGTTTTAATTGCCTTTAGTCATTATCCCATGGTTGAATTTAATGACGATGCCTCGGAAGAAATGAAAGCCGTTTTTGGAGAAAATAAAATGCAATTACATCGCGTTCCTAAAAGTGAAGTAGCCGAAACATTTGCCGATGCAGGAATTAAAATTCATTTTGGAGGCCACATGCATATTAATGATACGGGCGTTTACAAAAGTAAAAAAGGAAATACACTTTTTAATATTCAAACACCATCTTTAGCGGCTTATGCACCAGGCTATAAAATACTATCAATTCATAATAAATCGGAATTTGAAGTAGAAACTGTGGTTATTAAATCGGCTAAAAATTTCAATAGTTTATTTCCTCTATACAAACAAGAGTATGCTTATTTGAATGAAACGGGTGCACCTTCAATCTGGGATAAAGAGATTCTTTTAACTAAAAACTATAAAGAATTTACTAAGTTTCATTTAAAAGAATTGGTGCGTCTTCGTTTTTTACCAAGTGATTGGCCAGAAAACTTTGCCGATAGTTTATTGACGTTGTCAGGAAAAGATTTATTATTGAAGAATACCATTGAAACTACTTTATTAAAAAAAGTATTAGAGGAGAATAATGTAACTTTAGAATCATTCGAAAACTGGACAGGTTTTGATATGATTAATGATTTTTATAAACTAAGAAGTGCAGATGAGTTGGCCTTTGAAGATATTGGAACAGGTAGATTAAAACAATATGAGTTGGTGTGCCATGCGTTAAAAACATCGGATAATGACATGTTTAAATTATGGGCTAATATTTTCGAAAAAAGCAAAAATGGGCAACCAGCTAATCATTTTAAAATTAATCTAGAACAAAATAGTATCGAACGCATTTTAAACTAAACTTAAACGACTATTTTTAATGGCAAACCGCTTTATCATATTATTTTACATGTTACTTTTTGCTTTGTGCTCATTTGGACAAAGCCTTAAATTCGAGCATTATAACGATAACGATGGCTTGTCTCACAATTCTGTGCGGCATATTGTACAGGATAAACATGGCTTTTTGTGGTTAGGAACTTTTTCGGGGTTAAACCGATTTGATGGTTATGAATTTCAAACGTTTTTAAATACTTCCGAAGGTGATCGTAAAATTAACGATAACGATATTACAGCTTTAGAAATCGATAAAGAAACGGGGGATATCTGGATTGGAACAAGAAAAGGGCTTACTCTATTTAATATAGAAACTCAGGAGTTTACCACTTTTTTAAATGAAGACGGGAATCTAAGCAGTTTACAAGATGAAGAAATTAGATCTATCTATATTGATAAATTTAGCCGTGTTTGGGTTGGAACTAAAGATAGTGGTATTTTTTTATTTTTTGCTGAAGAAAAACGGTTTGAAAAAGTAGAAATTCAGGGTTTTAATTATGTTAAAGAAATTTTTGAAGATACAAAAGGTAATATTTGGATTGGAAGTTATGGTTCGGCATCGGTAGCCAAAATAATATTAGATTCTGTTGGGAAGATACAGCAGATAGAAACGTTTGTTCTTCAAATTCCAAATTCTACTGAGATAAATCCTTATGTTAATTTTATTTACGAGGATGCTAAAAACGATATATTCGTAGGTACTCGTAAAGGACTTTATAAATTAGATAAAAACCAAAATAAGTTTGTGAATCTCTATATCGAAAACAACTCGGATAGAGAAGCTCTAGGTCCTTATTTTTTAACAGTTACGCAAGCTCCTAATGGAAAATATTGGGTAGGAACTTTAGGCGGATTGTTAGTTTGTGATTCTTTGGAAGCGATTAGTAAAGGCGAGTATAAGCGTTATTTTTCGGTTTTAACAGATCAAACCTCCTTGATTGATAATCTTGTATCGGCTTTATATTTTGACACTTCTGGGATTTTATGGATTGGTACCGAGGATGGTTTGGATAAATATGATCCGTTTGAAAATCAATTTAATCTTAATAAGGATATTTCTAATTTTATTGGTAATCAAGCACCTAGAATTCGTGGGTTTTCTAAAACTTATGATGATAAAATTATTGTGGCAACACGGCACAATGGACTTTTTATTTCTGAAAAAGAAAATTTTATTCCTTTAGAAATCAACCAAAAAGATATTGCTAGTATCTGTTCTACAGATGGTAAAACGTTTTATTGTGGACTTTGGGATGGTAAAATATTAATTTACGATTATGTAAATCGGAGTTCAAAAGAAATTGGTATTGGTTTTGAAGAATCTCCTGTTATAGCTTTTGAGAATTTAGGGAATGGTAAGCTCGTAATAGGTTCCTTTGGCGAAGGTGCTGTGATTTTGGATACAGAAGATGTTTCAGAAAAAACAAAGAAGATACAGTTATTAAAAGGGTATGAGATTAATGAAATTATAAAAGATACCGATAATAATCTCTGGTTTGCTACCGAAACGGGGGTTGTAAAACACAACTTGGTAAATGGAGATCAAATGGTTTACACTTCATCTTTAAGTAAGGATAGAGGGTTATTACACAATAATGTTAGTGATATCGTTTTTGATAACTCCGGTAAACTTTGGGCAGCAACGCGTAATGGTTTATGCTTTTTTGATGAAGTTGAAAACAACTTTTTACCTTTAAAAAACCCTAAAGAACTTGCAGGGAAATGGATAACAGATTTATTGATAGACAAAGAAGGTGATTTATGGCTAAACGTAAATAATAACAGTGTTGCAAGGCTAAAAACTAATAGTTTAGATTATAATATTTACCATGTAAACAGTGGGAATCGATTAGATTATTTTAGCTCTCGTGGTTTTTATAAGTTCGGAGATTCTAATATTTATTTGGGAGGAAAAAAGGGTGTTATCTACTTTTCGCCTTATACTATTAAAGAAAATAAACTATCACCCCAACCTGTAATAACCGAAGTGAAAATTCAAAATGAGATATTATTTCCTACCAAAGAAATAAATGGAGAAATACCGCTTGCAAAGGATTTTAATCAAACAAAAAGTATCGCTCTAAATTATAAAAACAGGAATTTTTCGTTGCAGTTTTCTACGCCATCTTATGCTAATGAAAAGCTTAATAAATTTGAATATCAGTTAGAAGGTTTCGATCAAAAATGGATTGCTACTAGTAGTAATTCTCGAACGGTTCAATACACCAATTTATTTCCTGGTAATTATGTTTTCAAAATAAAATCGTGTAATAGTGATGGGCATTGGAGTAATGTTGTTTCATATAAAATAAAAATTGAACGTCCGTTTTGGTTTACTTATCAGGCGCTTATTTTATTGATATTGCTAATTGGGGTAATATTACATTTTGTGAGGCGTGAAGTAAAAAATAGATTGAGGTTAAAACAAGAGTTAGTAACAGAAAAAGTAAACCGTGAGCGGGATATTAAATTGAACAACGAGAAATTACGATTTTTCACCAATATATCTCACGAGTTAAGAACGCCTTTAACACTCATTTTAGGACCTGTAAAGCAATTAATAGAAGAGAGTAAAACTTATAGTAGCGAGTACCAAAAAAGCCGTTATAATTTGATTCATCAAAACGCGAGCCGACTATTAAATTTGGTTAATCAAGTTTTAGACTTTAGAAAGGCGCAAACGGGAGAATTAAAACTAAAAGTATCACGAACTGATATATTACAATACACACATAACACCTTCGATTCGTTTAAAGAGTTTGCCTATAATAAAGAAATTCAAATGAATTTTAACACCGAAAACGATTCTCTTTTTGGTTGGATTGATCATGATAAATTGGATAAAATTCTTTATAATCTATTGTCTAATGCTATTAAGTTTACCAATAAATATGGACATGTTGATTTATATGTACGTTTTAAGGACGAGAAAGAAGAGGTTGTAGTTTTGGAAGTAAGTGATGATGGAATAGGTATTCCCGTAAAGAGTCAAGAAAAGATTTTTAAGCGATTTTATCAAGCCACAAATAGTAAAGAAAATAATACGGGTTCTGGTATTGGTTTGTCTTTAGTTAAGGCCTTGGTCGATCTGCATAAAGGACAAATAACTGTTGAAAGTACACCTAAAAAAGGAAGTGTTTTTTCAGTTGAAATACCGATAAAACGAGAGTTTTATAGTAAAAATGAAGTTTTTGAATTTGTTGCTAATACAAATGAAGAAACGCCAATACCTCAAGTACAGGTAAAGAAAATAACAACTAATACTGAAATAAAAGAGAAGATATTAGTCGTTGAGGATAATATAGAACTCCGTAAATATTTAATTGATTATTTATCGAATTATTACAAAGTTTACGAAGCTGAAAACGGGGAAGAGGGCTTGAGGATTTGCCGACAAATAAAACCTATTTTATGTGTTGCAGATGTTATGATGCCTATTAAAAGTGGGCTTGAGTTTTGTGAGGAACTTAAAAACGATGAGTTTATTAGTCATATTCCAGTAATTTTATTAACCGCACTTTCGGAAAATGAAGACAAGGTAAAAGGATATAATATTGGTGCCGATGGGTATTTGGTAAAGCCCTTTGATCCGTCTTTATTACGATCTATAATTGTTAATATCATCAAGTCGCGATTAGAGTTGAAATCGAAATTCTCTAATGATGCGGAAAGTGAAATAGGCCTCATTACACATTCGCCTGTAGATGAGGTGTTAATGGGAAAAATATCTAAACTTATTGATAAAAATATTAGCAAACCCGATTTAACAACAGGTTATATTTGCGAAGAGTTGGGGGTGAGTTCATCAAAATTATACCGAAAAATTAAAGAACTTACCGATTTGGCTCCAAACGAATTTATTAGAACGGTACGACTAAAAAGATCAGTACAGCTTTTAAAAACGAAGAAGTATAATGTATCGGAAGTTACTGATTTAATTGGGTTTAACGACCCTTTGTACTTTAGTCGTTGCTTTAAAAAACAGTTTGGTTACCCACCAAGTAAATTGCTTAAATAGATTTTGTCTTTATAATTTCTCCATGTTTTTGATGTATTAGTCCATTCTGTTTGTAGTGTTATCTTTTAAATTGCGAATAGAAATTAAACTAATCTGCTTTAACCAATGAAACCATCTGAGAATAAGAGTGTCCAAAATCCAATGAAAGATATTGACGATTGGGAAGATAATTTATTAGATAGATATCCTGATCCACAAGAGAATAAAAAAGAAGAAGAGGAATTTAGGAATTATGAAGACTCTGATAGGTTAGATACCGTTCGCGAGTTTTATAAAATAAATCATGAATTTCAAACTTATGACTTTGTTTGCGAAAAAGAAGCAGAGTTTTTAAAATTCGATAGAAAAGAAATGTCTATTTGGGGTGCCGTAGATTTTTTAAATACTTTGGTAGATGATAGTGATCCTGATATTGATTTAGATCAATTACAGCATTTATTACAAACTTCGGAAGCTATTCGTGCAGATGGCCACCCAGATTGGTTTATACTTACCGGTTTTATTCACGATTTAGGGAAAATTTTATGTTTATTTGGCGAGCCGCAGTGGGCTGTTGTTGGAGATACGTTCCCTGTTGGTTGTGCATATTCTGATAAAATTGTTTATCCTGAATTTTTTAAAGCGAATCCGGATTATTCAGATTTACGTTTCAATACAAAGTATGGTGTTTACAAACCAAATTGCGGTTTAGATAACGTGAAAATGAGTTGGGGTCACGATGAGTATTTGTATCAAATTATGAAGGATTACTTACCTGATCCAGCCTTATATATGATTCGTTATCACTCGTTCTATTCTCAACATCGCGAAAACGATTACACACATTTAATGAATGCAAAAGATATTGAAATGTTTGAATGGGTTAAGAAATTTAATCCTTACGATTTGTATTCCAAAGCACCAGTTCCACCAAATGCAGAGGAGCTTTTACCTTATTATAAAGAATTGGTAGCGAAATATTTACCCGAGAAATTGAAGTTTTAATTTCAATAAAAATAAACTCTCATCACCTCCTGTGTTTTTTTAAGCTTGTGAAATAATTAAACTTTTTTAGTTTATTGTTTCAACAGGCTTAATTGAATATGCAGATTTTCTTGCATCCTAACTAACTAAACTAAATTTATGTACACTACGCTAACTTTTATTGGCTTTACGGTCTTTGTAGCTTTTTATTCTTGGTATAAACTTCGTAAAGAAAAACTAAACTCTAAAGATGGCTATTTCCTTGGCGGAAGAAGTTTAACAGGGGTTGTTATCGCCGGCTCCATGTTACTTACTAATATTTCTACCGAACACCTTATTGGTATGAATGGCTCGTCTTACAAAAACGGATTTATTATTATAGCTTGGGAAGTAACATCTGCTTTAGCTTTGGTGGTTGCAGCTATTTATTTTGTTCCAAAATATTTGAAAATGGGTTTAACAACTATTCCCGAATATTTGGAAAAACGTTTTGATAGCACCACACGGACTTTAGTGGCTTTGTTTTTAATGATTTCGTTTATAGTAACACTTTTACCTATTGTTTTATACACAGGTGCCATAAATTTAGAAAGTATTTTTAATGTTTCGGAAGTTTTGGAAGTCACCAAAAAAGAAGGGCTTTGGATAACAGTAGTTGGTATTGGTGTTTTAGGATCTGTATATGCCATTTTTGGGGGTTTAAAGGCCGTTGCTATTTCAGATACTATAAATGGTTACGGACTTTTAATTGGTGGTTTAGCGATTCCATTAATAGCTTTGGTAAGTATAGGTGATGGTAATCCGTTGGCAGGTTTAACTAAGGTTTATAATCATAGTCCAGAAAAATTTAATGTTATTGGAGCTAAAGATTCAGTGTTACCTTTTGAAGTGCTTTTTACAGGTTTAATAATTAATCAGCTTTATTTTTGGAGTATGAACCAAACCATAATTCAACGGGCTTTAGGAGCAAAAAATTTAGTTGAAGCTCAAAAAGGATTATTGTATACTGGTGTTTTAAAAATTTTAGTTCCTATTATTATCATTTTACCTGGTGTTATTGGCTTTTACTATTTTGGAGATTCTATGTTTGAAGGGCAGGATATGATTTACCCTGAATTAATTAAAAAAGTGTTGCCTGTTGGCCTTGTTGGTATTTTTGCAGCTATTGTTATGGGGGCTGTTTTAAGCACCTTTAATAGTGTACTTAATAGTGCAGCAACTATTTTTAGTATTGATGTTTTCAAAAGGCACTTAGGAAAGAATTGCAGTGATAAAAAATTAGTAAAAGTAGGCCGATTAACGTCTTTAATACTGGCGATTTTTGCCATTTTAGTTGCTCCTATGGTAGCCAATGCTCCCGATGGATTATATCAATTATTGCAACAGTTAAACGGGATTTTCTTTATACCAATAGCATCCATTATGTTAGCGGGGTTTTTCTTAAAAAAAGTATCAGCGATGGGAGCGAAGGTTGCTTTATTTGTAGGGTTAGCATTTTATATTCTAACTACCTTTATTTTAAAAGTTGATATTCATTTTGTGCATATTTGGGGTATTGAATTTCTTCTGAATATAATAGTGATGTTTGCCGTTTCTTATTTTTATCCGGTGACATCAGAAATGAAGCAAGATAATATTGTTTTTGTTGAAATGAAAACATGGAGATACACAAAACCAATGTCTATTTTTCTGTGTGTAGTTACAGTTTCAATTTATATTTTATTAGGAATAAATTAGATTGAAATAATTTTGAAGCATAAAAAAAGTGATTGTTTCAATCTTCATTTAGAAGAAAAGAACAATCACTTTATGTAATTATTAAAAGTTTTGAAGATTAATTATTACTTCAAAGTAACTTCTAAAGGTGTATTAATTTGTTTAGAAAACATATCTAAATATGCTTCCCATTCTTGACGATCTTTAAATTGTCCGCTATCACTCCAAGCAAAACCAGAATAATAAACAACTTCATTGTTTACAACTTTTAAATCGGCGTAAGCATTACTTAAGTCTGTTTGATTGGTGTCATACGTTTCAAAACCTAAAAATGTTCCTTTAGGAGCAATAATTGCTGTTCCTAATTCTGTTTCGAAATGTGGTTGCCAATAACTTACCCAACCATTATCATTACTGCCAGAAACTTCGCCATCTTTTTCATGTAAAGTTAAACCAGCAGAAATAGTATCCGATCCTTCAAGGTGCGTAGTGAATTTCGAGAAATTACTTCCTAAATCAAGACTAATAACTTTAGACTCTTTAATTGTTTTTCCATTGGCATCCCAATTAGCATATTCTAAATAAAAACTAGTTCTAAGCGGTCCTGTTGTTATTGTACGCCATTTGGTATAGTTTTTAGAGAAATAGTAAGTTGTGTCTGCTTTTACAGCAATACCACCAACACCACGGCTAACACCAACGTGAAAATTATCACGACCTTCCGGAGAAGCTTCATGATAAGCACCTGGTTTAATAGAATTCTTTTTGTACCATTTATTAATAATTGGATATTCTACTTTTTTCAACCAAGCATCAACACCACTAGAAAGTGTGCCTCCAGGTATGCTATCTTCAATCATTTTTTGGGCAACAGGTCCGTAAACTCGAAAAGCTACTTTATTGTTTTCCCAAGTATAATCGTCTGTACGTTCTGGTACAAACCGAGAATAGCAAAGTTCTTCAGCTTTTGGTTTTTCAGCTTCTGTAACGGATACAATTTCAAACGTTTTTTCAGAATTTGCAGCAATTTTAGGTTGAAATAAAATTTCGTCCATAGTGCCGTCTCCATCATTATCTACGGTTTGCGTTACTTGTAACTGCCCATTTTCAGCATCACGAATACCAACAGTGTTTAAGTCGGTTACATTTAAAAATGCTGCTGTTAATTCAACTGTTTCAAAAGTTTTTTCAAAATCTAAAGTGTTTTTAACAACAATAGATTTTGTGTTTTCTTTTTGATTACAAGAAGAAAGTATAGCTGCACAAAAAATGCCGACTAATATTTTATTTCTATTCATAATATTAAAATTAATCTTCGTTTGAAGGTTTTCCAATAGTAGCAAGAATACCACCATCAACATACACTACGTGTCCATTTACAAAATCACTAGCTTTAGAACTTAAAAAGATAGCGGTACCTTGTAAATCTTCTGGATCTCCCCAACGCGCAGCAGGAGTTCTATTAATAATAAAATCATTAAATGGATGGCCGTCTAACCTAATAGGAGCTGTTTGTTTTGTTGCAAAATAACCTGGTCCAATACCATTGGTTTGGATGTTAAATCTAGCCCACTCTGTAGCCATACTTCTTGTAAGCATTTTTAAGCCACCTTTTGCAGCTGCATAAGCACTAACAGAAGTTCTACCTAATTCACTCATCATTGAACAGATGTTGATGATTTTCCCACCACCTCTTTCAATCATACCTTTTGCTACTTGTTTAGAAACAATAAAAGGTCCTACAAGGTCTACTTTAAGTACTAATTCAAAATCAGCAACTTCCATATCAACAATAGGTGTTCTTTTAATAATTCCTGCATTATTTACAAGAATATCAATAGGTCCTACTTCTGCTTCAATTTTAGCAACCGCTTCAATTACAGCTTTTTCATCTGTAACATCAAACACATAACCAAAGGCTTTAAAACCACAAGCTTTGTATTCTTTTACAGCTTCATCTAATTTATCTTGAGAATTGTTGTTTACAACTATAGTAGCTCCTGCGCCACCAAGTCCTTTTGCCATTGCCATTCCCAATCCGTGAACTGCACCTGTTATTAAAGCAACTTTTCCTGTAAGGTCAAATAAGTTAATCGACATAATTTTTTTTGGTATTTAGTTTATTATTTTAATTCGTTAATTTTACAATGATCCATATCACCATAATCTAAATTCTCACCTGCCATACCCCAAATAAATGTGTAGCTGCTGGTTCCTGATCCTGAATGTACAGACCAAGCTGGAGAAATCACTGCTTGATTATTTTGCATCCAAATGTGGCGAGTTTCTTGTGGTTGCCCCATAAAGTGACATACAGATTGATCTTCTGGTACATCGAAATAGAAATAAACTTCCATACGTCTATCGTGTACGTGAGCTGGCATGGTGTTCCAAACAGATCCTGTTTTTAACTCTGTCATCCCCATTTGTAATTGGCAAACATCTACAACGCTATTTACAATATATTTTCTAAGTGTTCTAGCATTTGCTGTTTCTGGAGCTCCTAACTGAACAACTTCAACATCGTTAATTCCAATTTTTTTATTAGGAAATTCTTTGTGAGCGGGTGTAGAGTTTAAGTAAAACATAGAAGGTTCGCTAGCAGAATTGCTTGCAAAAGTTACTTCTTTGTTTCCACGACCAACATATAAAGCTTCACGGTTATCTAAATGGTAAACATGGCCATCGACAGTAACAATACCAGAACCACCAATGTTGATAATTCCTAATTCGCGGCGTTCAAGAAAATAATCCGCCTTTAATGGGTCTATTGCTTCTAATTTTAATTCTTCTTTTACAGGAACAGCACTTCCTGAAATAAATCTATCATAATGAGAATACACCAAATTCACTTGATCTGGAGACATTAAGTTGTCAATTAAAAACTCATCTCTTAGTCTTGTAGTGTCGTATGATTTAACATCTTGTGGTGACGCAGCATAACGCACTTCATAATTGGTTTTCATAATATTTAGTTTTTATATAAGGTTTTACATTTCTTTAGAAGATGTAAATATAATAAATAAAATCCAAATACAATCGATTGGATTTTGTTATATTTGTCAACACTAAACTAAAATTTTTCAATTTGCTATTGAATAATAAACCTACCATACACGATATTGCTAAGGCGTTAGAAATTGATAGTTCTACCGTATCAAGAGCCTTAAATGATAGTCCGCGTGTAACTCAATCTACAAAAGATAAAATATTAGCAAAGGCTGAAGAGCTAGGTTATCAGCGTAATATGTTGGCCTCTAACTTGCGTAAAAACATTACTAATACCATAGGTGTTGTGGTGCCAAGAATATCGCGACACTTTTTTTCATCGGCAATTCAAGGTATAGAAGAAATGGCGTATTTGGCTGGTTATAATGTTATTATTTGTCAGTCTCTAGAACAATTAGAACGCGAAAAAAAAATAGTTGAAGGATTAGTTGCAAATAGAGTAGATGGTTTATTAATTTCGGTGTCTATGGAAACCATGAATTACGACCATTTAGAAGTATTGAAAAACAGTAATATTCCGCTTATATTTTTCGATAGACATTGCGATATTCCAGGCTTTGTTAATGTGTTAATTGATGATTTTAAAGGAGGCTTTGATGCCACTCAGCATTTAATATCAAAGGGTTGTAAACATATTGTGCATTTATCGGGACCACAAGAATTAGAGATATATAAAAATAGATTTGAAGGCTATAAAGCCGCACTAAAACAAAATAATTTAGTTTTTAATAAGGAATACGTTATTAGTTCTCGACTTATGGAACAAGATGGTTATATTAGTATGCAGAAATTATTAGCGAAAAATATACCCATTGATGCGGTGTTTTCTGCTAACGATTTATCAGCAATTGGTGCTATGAAATATACAAAAGAGCAACAAATAAAAATACCTGAAGATATTGCTTTTGTTGGTTTTAGTAACGAACCGATTTCTAGTGTTATCGAGCCTTCGCTAACAACAATCGATCAATCGGGATTTGAAATAGGAAAAATAGCGACAGAATTAATTTTCGAGCATATTGCTAAAAAAGAAGTTAATCAAGAAGCAAAAACCATATTAATTGATACGCACTTAATTGAGCGGAATTCATCTAAAAAATAAATTTAATACTAAGAAAAATGAAACTTTACCCTTTAAAATTCGAACCACTTTATAAATATAGATTATGGGGCGGTGAAAAATTAAAAACACAACTTAACAAAAATTACAGCGAAAGTAGTATTGGTGAATCTTGGGAAATTTCGGATGTAAAAGGCGACGAAACCCAGGTTTTAAATGGAGAGCTTAAAGGCCAAACGCTAAAAGAACTTATTAAAACCTTTAAAGGTGATTTTGTTGGAGAAGCTGTTTACAAAGCTTTTGGAGAAGATTTTCCTTTGCTTATCAAGTTTATTGATGCTAAAACACCATTATCTATACAAGTACACCCAAGTAATGAGTTGGCGAAAAAACGTCATAATTCCTTCGGAAAAAACGAAATGTGGTATGTTATGCAGGCTGATAAAGATGCTGAATTAATTGTAGGTTTCGAAAAGGAAATTAATAAAACGGAATATCAAAAACATTTAGAAGATGATACTATTTTAAATGTTATGCATCATGAAACTGTTGCCAAAGGCGATACGTTTTACATTCCTACAGGAAGAATTCATGCTATTGGCTCTGGGGTGTTGTTGGCAGAAATTCAACAAACTTCTGATGTTACTTATCGTATTTATGATTATAATAGAGTCGATGCTACTACAGGTAAAGAACGAGAATTACATAACGCTCAAGCTTTAGATGCAATAGATTTTACTTACCATAGCGAGTTTAAAACGAGTTATGAAACTAAAGCGAACACGGCGAACAAGTTAGTGCATTCTCCATATTTTAAAACGAATTTTATTAAGGTTGAAAATGAATTGGAAAAGGATTATTCTAATTTGGATTCTTTCGTGATTTATATGTGCGTTAGCGGAAGTTTAGAAATTAGTCATGCTGATGATACCTATACTTTAAATACAGGTGAAACCATATTGTTACCAGCCAGTATTGATACCGTAAAAATTAAAGCTTCTCAAGCCGATTTATTAGAGATTTATCTTTAACAAATCGAGACATTAGTTAAAAATAATATTAGTAAAGCAGAGTTTTTTATATTAGTAAAAAACTTTGCTTTTTGCTAATATCCAAAAACGCCGTTATCATATTAGTTTAAACTGGTTTTCGTTTTGTATTCGCATTATAAGGTGTCTTTTAGCTTTAGCGAGCCTGCATGGTTTCCAGTTAAATTATCTTTATTTAAACTTAAATACAAATTAACGAAAGTATCGTGTTCAGTAAATTAATAACATTTAGTTGTTGAAATTTCAAATAAAAATGAATTTTAAAAATTATTTTATTGCTTTATTCTGTTTACTAACAAATATTATTGTTGGGCAGAAAAATAATATAAAGTTTGAAAATTTAGATACATTTAGTGGGCTTTCAAGTAGTACCTGTACCGAAATATTTCAGGATAAAGAAGGGTTTCTATGGTTTGGTACTATTGATGGACTTAATAAATATAACGGGTATGATTTTGAGGTATTTAGATCTATTTTAAACGATCCAACTTCTATTAGTAATAACAGAGTAAATGCTATTGAAGAGGATAATGAAGGTAACCTTTGGGTTGGGACAAACAATGGGCTTAATTTATTTAATAAACATACCAATGAGTTTATTAGGATAAATTTGTATAAACAACTGTCGTTGTCAAAGAGTTCTCAAAAAGTAATTAACGATTTGCTTTATGATAGTATAAATAATACACTTTGGGTTGCAACAAATATTGGTATTATAAAAATTCAGCTATATGATGTTAATACCAATGAAGATAATTTTAAATTTTCCCATTACATAAACGATCAAACCAATTTAAAAACTATTGATAATAATAGAGTTAATGTTGTTTTAAAAGATAAAGATAATAATATTTGGGCGGGAACAAATGGAGAACATTTAAATAAGTATAATAGAAAAAACGATAATTTTGATCGTGTTTTAATTGGTGAAAATGAAGCATACGCACTAAACCATATTACTAAAAAAGTATTTATTGATGCAGATGGTGATTTTTGGATTGGTAACGATTTGTCTAATCTAATCTTATGGAATACTAAAGAAAACACCTTTAAACACGTCTCATTAGTAGATAAAAAGGTTCCTATCTACGATATTTATCAAGATAGAAACGGATTGTTTTGGGTATCTACAGATGTTTTTGGTTTGTATCTATTTAAGAAACAAGATGGAGATGTAGAACTACAGCAACATATTGTAAATGATTTTTCCGATCCTTTTTCTTTACCAAATAATAAACCAAGTAAAATTTTTGAAGACCGGAAAGGTGTTTTCTGGATTGGAAGCTATGATGTTGGTGTTAGTAAATTAGATCCCTCGAGTTATTCATTTAAACATTATTATTATAAGGCGAATAAAGCCGATGGGGTAAGCCAAAAGAGTATTCAATCTGTTTTACAAGATTCAAAAGGAAGAATTTGGATAAGCGCCTATAATGGAGGCTTAAGTTTATTTAATGAAAAAGAAGATACTTTTAAGCATTATAGTAGTCGTTTGGATGATTCTAAAACTATAAGTTCTAATAAAATTCTATACACTTTTGAAGATCATCAAGGTGCTATTTGGGTTTGTACCATTGATGGCGGTGTAAATAAGTTTAATCCAGAGACAGAGAAAAGTGAAGCGTTTTTGCACGATGCTAATGATACGTTGTCTATTGGGCAAAGTTCCGTTTGGAGTGGTGTAGAAGATTCTAAAAATAGAATTTGGTTTGGCTTAAGAGATGAAGGTGTTAGTCTTTATAATCCAAAAACTAAGTATTTTAAGAATTATAAAAGTACTTATGGTAGCGGGAATAGTTTAGTTAGTAACTCGATTATAAGTACATTTATTGACTCTAAAGAACGCTTATTTGTTGGTACAGCTCTTGGTTTAAATATGGTGGATTTGAATGAATTTGAAGATTTCATTCCGAGTAATATTAATTTTATTGATGTTAAAGTACATGGCTTAATAGAAGTTGGTGTAAATAATATTACAGAAGATCACTACGGTAATATATGGATAGGTGCAGATAATGGGGTATATAAGTTAGATGAAAATTTAAATTTAATTAAATCCTATTCTTCGCAAAATGGATTGCCAAATAATTTGGTTGTTGGTTTAAAAGAAGATGATAATTTTAATATTTGGATTACAACAAAAGGCGGGTTGTCCTTATTAAATCCAGAAACAGATCAAATTATAAATTACAACACGCATGATGGTTTACAAGGGTCAGAATTTCAAACCCAATCTATAGAAAAAACTACAGATGGTCGCATTATTGTAGGAGGGCTAAATGGGTTTAATATTTTTAATCCAAATGATATCGCCATTCCAGCTTCTGTGGATCTTAAGCCACAAATAAGTAAATTAAAACTAAATAATAAAACTGTTTTTGCTGGCGATTCAATTAATGATAGAGTGCTTTTAAATAAAGGGATATCAGAAACCAAAGACTTAATTTTAAAATACAAAGAGAATTACGTTTCCTTAGAGTTTGTAGCTCCTTATTTTGATAATCCTGAGCAGGTTAAATATGCCTACAGAATGCAAGGTTTGGATAGTGACTTTATTAAATTGGGGTCTAACCGTGTGGTAAATCTCTCTAATTTAGAATCTGGAACCTATAAATTTGAAGTAAAGGCAACAATAAACGGGCAATGGGATACTGCTAAAGTAACTTTTTTAAACATAAAAATATTGCCGCCTATTTGGCGTAGTTGGTGGGCTTATCTTATTTATATTATCATGGGTGCTTTAATTATTAGGTTTTTAATGTATTATTATGAGCTTAAAGTACAAGAAGAGCAAGAGCACGAATTAGACCAAATGAAGTTGCAGTTTTTTGTGAATGTGTCTCATGAGTTTAGAACACCATTAACGCTTATTTTAAATCCGGTAGATAAAATATTATCCAATTTCAACGATAATCCTGAAGTTGTAAAAACATCTGCATTGTCTATTCAACGAAGTGCGCGTCGATTATTACATCTAGTAAATCAGCTATTAGATTATCGTAAAATGGATGTTGGTATGGCTCCACTTCAATTAGAAAAAGGAGATATTGTTAAGTTTAGTGAAGATATTTTTTCGCTTTTTAAAGATTTAGCCTTTAAAAAAGAGATTCATTATAAATTTAATGCCACTTCCGATAAGATCGTTTCTCTTTTTGATTTTGATAAAGTGGAAAAAATAATTACAAATTTAATTTCAAATGCTATAAAATTTACTAATAGCGGTGGTGATATTACGATAACAATTAATAAGATTAATACAAGTAAAAGTAACTCGAATTATTTGCTTTTAGGAAAAGCAAAATCTACAGAATATGTTGAGATTATTGTGGAAGATACTGGTGTAGGATTAGATAAAGAACAAATGCGGCGTATTTTTTCACGATTTTATAATTTAGATGCTTCAAAAGCAGGAACAGGTATTGGCCTTAATTTTACTAAAGGTTTGGTCGAGTTGCATGGCGGTGAAATAGATGTAGAGAGTAAACATAAAAAGGGAACTAAATTTATAGTGAAAATACCTTTAAATATTGATGGTAAGCCGGACGACGTTGAGAATGTTAAAAATGAGTTTTTAATTAATTCAATGAAAGCCGTCGAGTATGATATGTTAATCTCTAACGATAATTTACCAAATGTAAACGAAGATTCTGGAGATGATGAGGATCGTGATGATTCTAACAAACCATTGCTTCTTATAGTTGAAGATAATAAGGAGTTACGTGTGCATTTAAGTAGTGATTTAAGAGAAAATTATAATATTAAGGAGGCAGTAAATGGTGTTGATGGTTTAAAGAAAGTACATAAATATCTACCAGATTTGGTAATAAGTGATGTTATGATGCCTAAAATGGATGGTTTTGAAATGTGTAATTCTATAAAGACAGATTTAGAAACTTGCCACATTCCGGTAATTCTATTAACGGCAAAAACATTGGTGGAAGATAGAATTGAAGGTTATGAGCATGGTGCCGATGGTTATATTTCGAAACCCTTTGTTACCAATGTGCTAAAAGCTAGAATTAATAATTTATTAGAAGCGAAGAAGAGATTGCGTCAGCGTTTTTCTGAAATTGGTGGTGTTTTCCCGTCTAGTGAGGTAACTTCTAATAATTTAGATGAAGCATTTCTTGATAAGGCCACAAAGGTAATTATAGCCAATATTAGCGATATAGACTTTAAACAAGGTGATTTACTGAACGAAATGGGTATTGGTCGATCTCAATTCTATAAGAAGATAAATAGTTTAACAGGTAGTAACCCGAGTAATTTTATTAGAACCATTCGTTTGCGTTATGCTGCAGAATTATTAATAAAAAACAATCATTCTATAAAAGAAATCTCGCATATGTCGGGCTTTAATTCTACGGCATATTTTAGTAAAACGTTTAAAGAATTGTTTGATGTTACTCCAAGTCAGTTTATCGAACAGAAAGAAAATGAAACTGAGTAATTTCTTCCTAGAAATAAATTTAAAAACGATACGTATTTAGAAAATCTAAGATTAAATTTTAATCTTAGATTTTTAAAAGCCTAATAAGATAAAAACTTATTAGGCTTTTTTTATGGAAAAAATGACGCTTTGTTTTTAGTAAAATAAAGCATTATTTTCATATCGAACTAATATTAAAAAATAGGTGAAATATTGTTTTGTTAAACGTTTAAGCAAAATTAAATATGTCAATTTGATAATATGATAATTAAAGCTGTAATTTTTTACGAATAAATAAAATAGATATTTTTTCTTTGTAAGAATTTACAATAAATACCGTTTTTATTGACTTGAAACGGTGTAAAAAGGCAATAATTTATCTCTAAGTAACTATAATTTATACCCTTAATCATCATTGTTTTATATTTTTGTCTTAACAAATAGTTAACATTAATTAACAAATTTTAGCATTTGTGTTTAAATAGCTTTTCTAATTAAAATTGATGGAAAATAAGTTTAAAGATATAAACCGAACCTGATTAAATAACTAAACAATAATTCTAAAATTAATTACAATTAATATGGTACAAAAAATGAAGCATAGAAATAGTATAATTATATTATTTATAATTATGACTACTTTTGGATGTAGACCCGACTCGGAGGAGTTTGCGCGACCGGACAATTTAGCTGGTACAATTTATCAGCAACTAGAATCTATGGGTGGATTTGAAAATTATTTAAAGGCATTGGATCAAACGCCTTATAAAGAGCCTTTAGAAAAAGGAGGATCTTGGACGGTTTTTGCTCCTACAGATGATGCTTTCGAAGCTTATATGACTGAAAATGGAATATCTACTTTTGAAGCTATTCCAGAGCAAACAATACTTGATATTGTTGATTATTCAATCATTATTGACGGGTGGAATACTACAACTTTAACCTATTTTAAAAGTAGATTTTATTTAGGTCAAAGTTTTAGACGTAGAACACAATTTACGGCACCAAATAAAATTATTAATTCTGATGATTACGCTCATATTGATAGATGGGATGAGATAGAGCCAGGAGAGTATTTGATAGAGGATAGTAATGGTAGGTTAAAAACGACTAATTATTTTATTCCATCTTATATGGAAACCAACGGTGTTGAAAATTCAGATTACGATTATATGTTTTCGGGAGAGACTTTTAACGAAGGTGATATGAAGGTTTTTGGAGCTAACGTCTCGCAACAAAATGTGGTTGCAGAGAATGGAATTATCTATGCTTTAGATAAAGTGTTTGAACCTCAAAAGAATTTGTATGATAATCTATCATCGGAAGAATATGGTGATAAATACTCCATGTTTAAAAAAATGTTAGAACGTTTTTCTTACCTAAGGTATAATAGGGATGAGATAAATGAAGAAACCGGTGAAACAGAAGAAATATATAGACTTGTGTTTCAAACAGGAATTGAAAACGACTATTTACCATTCAATCCTTATGATGAAAATTACTCAACAAATATTGATGGAACCGAGGCTCAGGCATGGGGACTATTGGCGCCAACTAATGATGCTTTAGAAAATTATCTAAATGGAAATAGTATTTTAGGTGAATTTTATAATTCTTATGATGATATGCCTTTAGAGGTTTTAGGGAAGTTTATATCGCCTTTTTTCTTTAATGATTATTATAATATTTGTCCTAGTAGTTTTGGTCAGAGTTATGATACAAGTTTAGGTTTAGTGGATTTTAAAGAAGAACATGTTGTAGATAAAAAATTCTGTAGCAACGGTTTTTTTACAGGTGTAAATACGGTTTATACCAATAGTAGTTTTGGAACTATTATGGGACCACTTTTATTGGATCCTAATTATTCAATTATGCTTCAAGCTGTTCAAGGTCTTAAAATTGATACGGCATTAGAAAGTAAATCGGTACGTTTCTCCATGTTAGGCATTAGAAATGATCAGTTTGTTAACGTGGCCGATCCTAATAGTGCCACCCGAACAATTACAGTGATTACAGATGATCCTGAACTTTATGATCCTACTGATACATCTTTAGTATATATACGAGTTGAAGGGGATCCTTCAGGTGGCAATAACCGCGTATACCCAAATCCAGATGATACTTCTACATATTCAGCAGATGTTGCTTATGTTAAAAAAACATTGGAGGATATTGTTCTTAATCAAGTTATTGATGAAGATATCGATTTTAGTTCTGATAATTATTACCAAACTAGAAGTGGCGAGTTTGTTCATGTTTTTGGTGGAAATTTAGCAGAAGGAGGTGGTGATATTGAAAAAGGTGAATCGGCTCTAGTAGAGAATATTCAGGTGACAGACAATGGCAATTTTTATGAAATGAATAGTATTACAGAAAGACCTACAGCTTTCACCTATGGTGCTCTAGAGAATAGTGTTACAGATTTTTCTTCTTTTATAGAAGTTTTAGAAACTGCTGATGCATTAATTACTATTGTAGGTTCTGATGATAAATTAATTAATTTTCTAAACCTAACAAGAACCTTTACATTGTTTGCTCCTAATAACGCTGCTGTGGCACAGGCAATTAGTGACGGTGTAATTGCAGAGCCTAGTACTGTGAGTGGTATGGGGGAATTAGATAAAGCCACAGCGAAATTGAATCTTCTTAATTTTGCTAAGAAACATTTCATTCAACAATCCTTACCTACGGATGGAAAAAGTACAGGAACTTTTTCTTCAATGTATTTCAGTCAAATTATTGATTTCGCACCAGTGTACGATCAGTTTTTAGTTGTTAATACAACATCTTCAATTACCATTACAAATGAAGATTCAGGAGAATCTGTAACAACTAATGGTACTACGAATTTATTGTCAAAAAGAGTCGTAATACATGAAATTAATAATTATATAAAATAATAAAACTAAAAGTTTTTAATATGAAGGATAAATACAGGTCATATTCATATGTCTTAATGATAGTATGTGTATTGTTTTCGGCGCTAAGTATGTCGGCACAAAAACAAGTAAACATATCAGGAACGATAATATCAGAATCAGATGGGCAACCGTTAACGGGAGCAACCATTGCAGAGAAAGATAAAAATAATCGAATTATTAATGGTGTAGTTGCCGATTTTAATGGTAATTATTCTATTAAAATGGTAGATGCTAGTAATGTTTTAACCTATTCCTATATTGGGTTTCTTACAAAAACAGTTGAGCCAGGAAGTAAAACCTTAATTGATATTGCATTAAAAGAAGATGTAGCACAATTAGATGCTATTATTGTACGTGGTACAAAAAAAGTGTTCAACGGAGATTTCGAAATGGAAAAACGTAGAATTGCTACGGCTATGGAAACCATTTCAACTAAAGAACTAGCAGAGACGGTATCTGGGGGTGTTGTCGATCAATTACAAGGACGTTTAAGTGGGGTGGATATTGTAGCTAGTTCGGGAGAGCCAGGTGCTGGTTTATCTATCCGTATTCGTGGAACATCATCTTTAAACGCATCATCAGAACCTTTAATTGTAATTAATGGAGTGCCTTATGAAACAGAAATTGACTCAGGTTTTGATTTTTCTACAGCAGATGAGGATCAATATGCTGCCATGATTGGAGTATCACCAGATGATATTTCAGAAATTTCAGTTTTAAAAGATGCAGCAGCAACGGCACAATATGGGTCGCGTGCAGCAAACGGCGTATTATTGATTAAAACCAAACGTGGAACTAAGGGTAAAGCAAGGTTTTCTTATAGCTATAAAGGGAGTGTTGCAAGACAACCCGATGGAATCTCTATGTTAAATGGAGATCAATATTCTACCTTAATAAAGGATGAATTTATTGCTACAAACGGTACTTTTCCTCTTGATGCAGAAGGTATTAGTACAGAAGGCGCATTTACGCAAGATCCAACATATAAAGATTACAACTTGTACAACAAAAATATTAACTGGTTGGACGAAATTACCCAAACAGGGAACACCAATGAGCACTTTTTAAGTGTATCTGGTGGTGGTGAAAAATCATCATACCGTGTATCTGGGAGTTATAAAAACCAAAAAGGAACAACGGTTGGTAGTGGATTTAAGTTGTTTACTGCACGTGCTATTTTAGATTATAATATTTCGGATAAAATTACTATTGCTTCCGAGTTATCTTATAGTCACGGGTCTTTAGATCGTTCATACCAAAAAGATAACAGCTTAGGTCAAGCTAATTTAAGGTCTTTAGCTTTAATTAAAATGCCAAACCAGTCTATTTATCAGGTTGATGAAAATGGTAATTTAACCGATGAGTATTTTACACCAGCAACTTCGGTTCAAGGGGATGATGGGCTTACTTATTATAACCCTGTTGCTATGGCTAGACTGTCTAAAAATAATACCGAGAATAACAGAATTACACCGGTTTTTAGATTTAGTTATAAACCCAATAAACAATTTAATTTCCAGTCTATCATTTCATTTGATATTAATGTAGATAAGCGATCTGTATTTGTACCAGAGGAAGCTATTGGAGTAGCATGGACAAATTCAGGAGCAAATAGGTCTACCTTTTATGATGGTGAATTTTTTGTAATGCGTACCGATAATAAATTGATATGGGTGCCGGAATTAGGTGATAAACATTCTTTTTTATCAAGTTTTTCTTTTCAAACATTCGAAAAAACAAGTCAAGGCTATACTGCAGTAGCTAGTAATAGTCCAAGTAGTGATATACAAACGCCTATTGCTAATATTAGAATTGAGGGGTCTGGAAACTCATTAAATTCTACTTTTCAGAAAAACACAACTATTGGTGCTAATTTTGCTTTTAACTATGCCTACTTAGATCGTTATATTTTAAGTGGTGGTATTAGACAAGAAGGGAATTCAAAATTTGGTAGTAATTATCGATATGGAACCTTTCCTAGTGTTGCTGCAAAATGGATTTTATCTGATGAACCTTTTATGGAATCAGTAGAATTTGTAGACGAGATAGGATTTCGTGCTAGTTATGGTGAAAATGGGAACTCGCCAGGTGTAAACTATGGTTCGTATAACACTTACAAAACATATAACTATACGTATTTAGGTGAGCCTGCAGTTATTCCAAACAGTATGGAATTAACAGATTTGCGTTGGGAAACTACAATTCAAAAAAACTTTGGGGTTACTTACTCATTTTTTGATCGTAAAATTAGTGGAGATATAGAGGTCTATCAAAAAGATACTAAAGATTTATTAACCAAAAACACGGCAATACCTTCAACTTCTGGGTTTTCAAATATCCCATATCTAAATTTAGGTGATGTTAGTAACAAAGGTATTGAGTTTAATGTAAGAGCTAAAATTATAAATAATAAAGATTTTGGATTAGATTTCAGCTTTAATGTAGCACGTAATGTTAATATTGTTACACGACTTACAGAAGCTCAAACAACAGACGATGGTGATTGGCGTACAACAGGCTCTGGAGGGTATGAAAAAAGAATTCAAGAAGGGAATCCAATTGGGTCTTTTTATGGCTTCCGTTATTTAGGGGTGTTTAGTACCTCAGAGGATTTAGTTGCTCGTGATGGCAGTGGCGATATTATTTATGATTTGGACGGAACACCTAAAAATTTAGTATTTAATAAAACTAGAGAATTTAAAGCTGGAGAAGCCATGTATGAAGATGTTAATAAAGATGGAAATATTAATGAACTTGATGTGGTGTATTTAGGTAATGCCAACCCGTTACTGTTTGGTGGATTTGGCCCTACTATTCGTTATAAAAACTTTCAATTAAATGCGTCTTTTAACTATAGATATAATCAAAAGTTAATGAATATAGCGCGTATGAATACAGAAAGTATGGATAGCTATGATAATCAAAGTACGGCAGTATTACGCCGTTGGAGATTTGAAGGTGATGAAACTGATATACCAGGCGCTAGTTATAATAATCCTGTTAATACTTTAGGGTCTGATCGTTTTATGGAAGATGCTTCTTTTTTAAGAATGAAATACATTACCTTAAGATATAACCTTCCAAAACCGTTTATTAATAAATTGAATTTTACAAATGCATCGATTTATGTTACAGGAACCAATTTACTAACGTTTACAAAATATACAGGCGTAGATCCTGAAGGCGGAACAAGTAGCGATTGGACAAGATTAGGTTACGACTCGGAACAAACACCAAGATCGCAACAAATAACCGTAGGTGTAAATTTATCATTTTAAATAGCATAAAAAGTTAAGATATTATGAAAAGAAACATAATTAAAATATTTATAATGGTTCCCATGATTTTTGCAACACTAGCATCGTGTAGTGATTATTTAGATCTTGAACCAAAAGACGATTTAATCCAACAAGAGTTTTGGAATAATAAAGAACAGGTGAGTTCGGCTGTTGCTGGATGTTATGCATCTATGAACCAATCGGGGTTTACCGATAGAGTATTAAAATGGGGCGAATTTAGAGCAGAAATGATGGTGTCTTCTGGTGGAGGTTTAGAGAACATCATGAAAAATTATATGGTTCCTTCAGATGGTTTAACAAACTGGAGTACCTTTTATGCTACTATTAACTACTGTAATTTAGTATTGGAGTTTTCAGATGATGCGCAAGCACAAGATAAAACGTTTTCTATTGCTGAATTAAATACATTTAAAGCCGAGGCGATTACTATTCGGTCTTTAGCATATTTAATCTTGGTAAAAAACTTTAAGGAAGTGCCATTAGTTTTAACGGCAACAGCAACAAATCAAATTAATTTTTATCCGGTAAAAAACACAGAGCAAGAAGTTTTAGATCAAATTATTAGTGATTTAACGTCTGCGGTTGATGATTTAAATCTTGGATATTCAGAATCTCCAGCTCATGATAAAGGAAGAATGACTAAAGGCGCTGCTTTAGCTATATTGGCAGATGCTTATTTATGGAACGAGCAGTACACAGAATGTATTACGGCTACGCAAAGTTTAATAGATTTAGGACGTTATAGTTTAGTGGATGGAGACGAGTGGTTTAATAGTATCTTTTTTGAAGGTAATTCAAGCGAAGGTATTTTCGAACTTCAGTTTAGTGATATTTCATCAACACTTAGAAATTCTTTTCAATTGGGAGGTAATTATGTGGCATATCAAGGTATAGCTGAGTTATACATGGAATTCCCTGATGATATTCGTGGAAATTTAGCAACTTTCGATCTAAATACTAATACTGTTTTTAAATATGCTGGTGTAGATCAAACTGGTGAATATCGTGGTAGTGACGAGTATTATAACAACTTTATTTTTTATCGTTATGCCGATGTTTTATTGATGCAGGCCGAAGCTTATATTTTATCTGCTGAGAATAAGAATTTAGATCAAGCAAATACTCTTATAAGTCAAGTACATGAACGTGCCGTTGGTATACCCTTGGGTGTAACTATAGATGAAGTCTCTTTATTAAATGCTCTATTATTAGAACGTCAAAAAGAATTTGCTTTCGAAGGGAAACGCTGGTATGATTTATTACGTTTTGCACGTCGTGATAATTTTCAAGACCAAGATCTTATTATTAATTTGGTTGATTTTAAATCCGGTGCAGACGATTACGAACAAATTTTGAGTTATTACTCAGATTCAGATTCGTATTTTTTACCAATTTATCAATCTGAACTTGATTTAAATGATAATTTAGTGCAGAATCCATATTACGATAACTAAAAACTAAAAACTAAACATTATGAAAAATAATAAATTAATTACTTGGCTTGGAGGTCTTTGCTTATGTATGCTGCTTATAAACAGCTGTGAGGATAATTTAGATGGAACAACGTTTTTTACCACGGATGGTGAAACAGACGAAATGACAATTATAGAAGTATTAGACGATAATCCAGAGTTATTTTCTATGTATGTTGAGTTTCTTAAAAAAACAGAATACTATAACGCATTTAAAAGTTATGGTGATTATACCTGTTTTGTACCAACAAATACGGCTGTTAAAGCTTATATACAAGAAAAATGGAATGCGACTACGGTTGATGAGTTAACTACTGAAGACCAACAAGAATTTTTAAAAACGCTTGTAAAATTTCATACTTTACCATCAAGACGCAGAACTAATGGATTTGTTGAAGGACGTATTGATGAATTAACTTATTCTGGTGATTATTTAACAACGTCTTTTGTAGATGGCGGTGGTATTTCTAATGTAACTATAAACCGAGAGGCTAGACTAGTTCAATATGATATTGAAGCTAATAACGGTGTAATACATGGTATAGACGCTGTTTTACCACCTTTCGTAGAAGCTGTTCCAAAAATTATGGAAGATACAGGTAAGTATACCATTTTTATTGAAGCTTTAAAACAAACAGGGTATTATGATGAGTTTTCAAAAATTTATAATGACGATGGAATTAGAATAAATTTTACCATTTTAGCCGAATCTGACATAATATATGCTGAGAACAACATTAATTCTTTTGCAGATTTAGCAAGTGTTATTTCTCCAGATGATTCAGATTATACAGATGAAAATAATGCGTTAAATCGATTTATGGCGTACCATGCTACTAATGATTTCTATTATTCATCAGATTTTCCTGATGATGCGTTTCTTAGTACTATTTTACCTAATAATGCTTTAAAGTCTTTTAAAACAGATAAAGAACTTAAAATTAATGAATCGGAAACAGGTGGTGATGTAGAAACCTGGACTTCTTTGATTGCAGCAGAAAGTAATTTACCTGCAAAAAATGGTGTGTACCACACGGTTGATAAATTGCTAACTATATTTATCCCAAAAGCAAAATATCAACTTATGGATTTTACTCTTACTCCATCTATAGGTAAATTAAGTAATGGTAAATGGTATGGTCCAGATGAAGATAGAGGCCCGTATACTAATCCACGTACTTTTCCAGCAATTAAAGTTAGAATACTGGCTTCAAGTAAAACTCCAACAGAAAACTTTACAGTTTGGAATTCAGCTGCGTTTACATGGGTTGAATTTGATACACCAGTACTTCCAAAAGGGAAATATGAAGTTAGAGTGTCTGGAAATCAAGGTAACAATGGTAGACCAGTATTTCAAATATATTGGGATAACGAACCTATTGGTAAACAATGGGATATGAGAGATAGCCTTAAAGATATATTTGGTAGCAATTGGGCAGATGTAGATTCGCTTACTTTAAGACAAGGTGGCTATGTTAGAGGCCTTAAGGAAAATATTGATAGATATGGTGTTTCTGCTTATGATTCTTCTGGATGGGGTAGATTTATTGTGACTAGCGATTTGCTTTGTCCTGTACAACAATCTCATGTTATTCGTTTAGAAACGATAAGATCAGGAGGTGTACCTATTGATTATGTTGAGTTTGTACCAGTGGACTAATAAAAATAATAATTAAAGAATTTTTAAATGAATAATAAACATAATTTCATAATTAACTTTGGCCGTATATGTGCCGTTCTAGTTATCCTTGTAGCTTTTAGCTGTAAAGATGATGCCATGGACGAGCATTATGGACAGGAAGATAAAGGTTTAGAATCTAGTATTTTAGAAACATTATCTAGTGATACTAACTATTCAACCTTTGTAGAACTCGTTAAGCAAGCAGGTTTTGAAGAATTGCTTAGCTCATCGCAAGCCTTTACGGTTTGGGCACCAAACAATGAGGCGCTTGCATTAGTATCTAGCGATGTATTAAACGATCCGGATGCGTTAACCGAATTAATAGGAAACCATATTTCTAGGTTTTCTTACGGTTCAACTATAAATGAAAGCCCTCTATTTGTTAAAATGCTTAACGATAAGTCTATTGAGTTTTCTAATATAGATGGACAGGTTACTTTTGGTGATGTAGATCTATTGGAAAAAGATATATTAACATCTAACGGAATTCTTCATAAATTATCTAGTGTTTTAAGTGTAAAACCTAATATTTGGGGATTCCTTAACGATAATGAAGCTGAGTTCCCTACGTTAATGGATTATTTTTCTCAGTATAATGAAACACTTTTCGATGAAGCAAAAAGTGTTAAAACGGGAACAAATTCATTAGGACAAACGGTTTACGATTCTATCTTTAGCTCTTCGAATACGCAATTTAAAACTATTGGAGATCTAAGCTCTGAAGATGATCGTTTCACTTTTATAGGTTTAACTGATGATGCTTATGCAGGGATTTATGACACCTTTAAAGAGTATTATCAATACCCTGTTGAAGACTCTGTAAAAAGTAATACTGACAGAACAATATTCAGTAATTTAACATTTCCTGTTTTAGATTTAGAAGACTTAAATGGTTCATTAATAGAAAATACTGTTGGAAATAGTGTGTTGCTAGATGGAACAGGAACAAGTGTTGAATCATTAAGTAATGGAAATGTATTTGTTGTAAATACTTTGAATTACGATGCGAAAAATGTGATGTACAAGCCTATACGTTACGAGGTGGAAAATAATAAAAGAAGAGAGATAGGCTCATTAACCGATTTTTCAGTGGTACAAAAGTATCAAGATGTGGCATCGGGTAAGTTTACTAATATTGTTAGTTTATTAGCGAATCCAGAAAATGGTAACGACTATTTTGAAGTTGCTTTTAGTAATGTATTATCTGCAAGTTATAATATTAACTTGAAATTTTCTGCTATTGGAGCAGCTCAAGATACACAGTTGAAATTTGAATTTAGTTATGTAGATGCTAGTGGAAATACGGTAGTAAATAACATTGATTCTATGGTAATAAGCAATCTTGAAGAAGGTATTGTTCCTATTGGAGATACTTATGATATTCCTGTGTATATAAACGAGGAAATTGATAATGAATATACTGTTAAACTGAAAATTATAATAGACGTTAGTGAACCAGAACTTATATTGTACGAGCGTAAGTTTGGACTTGATTACGTAGAATTAACGCCAGTAGAATAAGTATTTTAACTAAAAAATAAACATGAATTATCAGATTATGATGAAAATAAAAAATACATATTCCCTGCTTTTCATTCTATTTTTCGGAATTACTTTTGCATTGCAAGGACAGGAAAAATCGAATAAAATAGTTACGGGAACAGTCGTTAACGCCATTAATAAAGAACCTTTGGTGGGCGTTAATGTGCGGGTAGGCAAGTTTTCTTCTGTAATAACAGACGAAAAAGGAGCATTCTCAATAAAAGTACCAGATGGAAGAGCTACACTTGTATTAAGTAGTCAAGAGTTTCAAAACAAAGAAGTGGCGCTAAAAGGACGATCTAAAGTTGAAATTGAAATTAATAATAAAGATTTCAATACGTATTATAGTACCATTCATTCTCCGCTTGGAGATCAAAGTAACTCGTCTGTAGTAAGTGCTGTTTCAGTTAGAGAAGGTAATTTAGCAACCTCACGTGAGTCTGCGGCAAATATGCTTTCAGGAAACGAAGTAAGTGGTATGAGAAGTATCATGCGTTCTGGGATTCCTGGAATTGGTTCTAATAACTTTATTAGAGGATACAACACATTAAATAGTTCTACACAACCTTTAATAGTTATTGATGGGATGATGATAGAAACTAATACCTTTAATAACAACTCTATTATTAATGGGTATAGTTATGATCCTTTGTCTGATATAAACCCTAAAGATATTGCAAATATTACAGTGATTAAAGATGCTGTTTCTATTTATGGGTCTAGAGCTGCAAACGGTGTAATACTTATTGAAACTAACAAAACGGATGATGTTACAACCAAAATTGATTTCTATGCATCGGCAGGTTTAAATTCGGCGCCAGATAATATTAGAATGATGAATGCTAGTCAATATAAAAACTATTTATCAAATCAATTAAATAGTTCTGGGCTTTATACCAATAGCGAAATTAGTGGTTTACCATATTTTAATGAAAGTCCTTCGTTTCAAGATTACGAAAAATATCATAATTCTACCGATTGGCAAAAAGAAGTGTTTGATGACAACTATGTTAATGAATACTATTTAAAAGTAACTGGAGGTGATGAAATTGCGAAATACGGATTATCTATTGGATACACGACTAATGGAGGTGTAATTTCTAATTCAGAATTTAGTCGTTTTACTACACGTTTTAATGCAGATACAAGCATAACAGATCGATTATCGTTATCTACAAATCTAAGTGTAAGTTATACAGATAGAAGTTTATATGATGATGGCTTGTTAAGCACATCTCCTATATCTTCAGCTTTAAATAAGTCACCATTCTTGGCTCCTTATACAGAAAATGCCGACGGTGTTGTTACAGATGTATATCAAGATGTCGATAATATTGGCGGATTTAGTAACCCTGTAGTTATTACAGATGTTGCTACATTTGTTGCTAAAGATTATAACCTTTATGGTCAATTAAATTTTGGTTATAAAATTTCAGATAAATTAACCTTGAAATCTTTATCAGGTGTAAATTATATTAAAAACAGACAGAATGTGTTTTTACCAGATTTAGGATTATCTGAAGAATTTAACGAGTATGGTGATGCTTTTTACCGTACATCAAAAGTAAGTGTAGAAAGTTTATTTTCTGTTTATAATGATACACGATTAAACTATGTATTAAATGTAGATAATAAGCACGATTTTTCATTAAATCTTGGAGTACGCTATAACCAAAATAATTATGAAAACTCTTATTCTATTAGTGGGAATTCTGGAGATGATCAATTTACATCTTTAAATAATGGTAACAGAGATACTTTTGTTACTTCTGGTAATATTGGTAACTGGAAATATGCTTCTATTTATGCTAATGGAGATTATTCATTTTTGAATAAATATTTTGTTAGTTATAATTTAGCTTTAGATAGCTCATCGCGTTTTGGTGATGATAAATCTACTGGGATTTTTCCAGCTTTAGGTTTGGGGTGGTTAATTTCTTCAGAAAATTTTATGGCTAATAATAAAGTAATAGATAAATTAAAACTTAGAGTTAGTTATGGTTTAACAGGTAATGATGGTATTGGAAATTATAATGCAGAATCTTATTTTGTATCTACTCGATTTTTAGAAGGAACAGGGCTTGTTAACGGTAACATAGCAAAAAGTTCTATTGGTTGGGAAGAAACAGCAAAAGCTAATTTTGGGTTAGATGTTGGTTTACTCAACGAACGATTATCTTTAAATCTTGACTATTTTGATAATAGAACCTCTGGTTTATTAAATATGAATGAAATAAATCAAGTTTACGGAAGTGAAGGCTTTTTGTCAAATGAAGGGAAACTTAAAAATAACGGTTTCGAATTATCTGTAAATGCCCGTGTTGTTAATACGGAAAACTTTAGTTGGGATGTTGGTGGAAATATTTCACAATACAAAAATGAAATAGTGTCTCTGCCAGGCGACCAACAAATTCTTGATATAGATGGTGTTAATGCTACTATTATCAATAAAGAAGGTAGCGCATTAGGCTTGTTTTATGGTTATAAAACAAATGGAATTTATAACAATGCTGCCGAAGCTTCTGCTGATGGTTTAAACTGGACTGATTTTGCTGGATTTGAGCAATCATTTGTTGCAGGTGATGTTCGTTTTGTGAATTCTGATGCTTCTGATAACGTAATTAATGAAGATGACCGTGTGGTTATTGGTAATCCAAATCCAGATTTTACGGGGATGGTTTACAATACATTTACTTATAAAAATGTATCATTATCAGCTATATTTTCTTTCAGCCAAGGAAACGATGTGTATAATGCACAGCGCTGGCAAACAGAATCTATGTCTGGTTTAGCAAACCAAAGTACAGCGGTTGCAAACCGTTGGGCAGTGGCAAATCAAGATACAGATATTCCTCGTGCAGTTTACGGTGATGCTATGGGAAACTCTAGATTTTCAGACCGTTGGATAGAAGATGGGTCATACATTCGTCTAAAAACTTTGTCAGTATCTTATAGTCCAGACTTTTTTAATGCCACGCTTTCTATTACTGCAAATAACTTATTTACTATTACTGATTACTTAGGGTTCGATCCAGAAGTAAGCTCATCTCAAACAAGTTATTTACAAGGTATCGATGCCGGTTTTACACCTCAATACACTTCAGTATTAATAGGTCTTAGAGTAGGGCTATAATTTTTGATATAAAAGATTCAAAATAAAAAACATATATAAATGAAACAATATAGAAACATTACGTTTAGCATCATTTTAGGATTAACGCTTTTTACTTCTTGCGATGATTTATTGGATGTGGACCCAGAAGAAGTATTGCTTACCGAAGATTATTTAGGAGCTAGTAAGATAGAAACAAGATCTGCATTATTTGGAGTGCTTTCGCAATTACAAGATGTTGCTGGGCAATATGTTGTATTGGGAGAGTTACGTGGCGATTTAACCAATGTTAACGCCAGTACAAATGATGAGCTTAGAGAAATTAATAATCATGCTATTAGTGCCGATAATAGCTATGCGGATTTAACAACAATATTCTCTATTATTAACAACTGTAACTTTGCCTTAGAAGGCATTGATAAAGAGGCTTTTGAAGGCGATTTATTAGATGATTACGCCGGGATTTTAAGGATTAGAACTTGGGCACAAATGCAAATTCTTATTAATTATGGAAAGTTACCATATATTACCGTTCCAATTAAAACAAGTGATGAATTGGATGATACTTATCCTTTATTAAGTATTGATGAAGCTTTAGATCAATTAATTAGAAACTTAGCCGAAGTAGAAGGTGTTGATAATGTTACTGATTATGCAGGTTCTGAAGGGTTTAGTGTTTATAAAATGATTCCAGATCAACATATTCTTTTAGGAGATTTGTATCTATGGAAAGGTAATTACGAATTAGCAGCAACAAATTATAAGCTGTTTTTAGATGAATTTAGTACTTTAAGCACTAATAGAATAAGTGTTACTGAAAATAATGGAAAATATACTTACAATCCCGATGGATGGGCAGATATTTTTGGAGAAAGTCCTCGTTCTACTGCTGTTATTGATTATGTAGCTTTTAGTGAACAGTATAGACAACCAAATAGCAGTTTTGAGGTTATTACAGCACAAATGCAAGCATCAACATCAATTATTGCGAATTGGAATTCTCAGTCTATGGGATATGAGGGGCTTCCTGTTGTAGACAACCTAGATGAAAGAGCGGCGGTGTCTGCAACAATTGAAGATGTAGAGCCTTTAATTTTAAAATACCAATATGAGTATTTTACTTGGAATAGAGTTGCAAAAATATATTTACGTTATGCAGAGGCTATTAATTACGCTGGTTACCCAGAGCAAGCTTTAGTTGTAATAAATGGGATATTTAATAACCCGAATGTAGACCCTATTGATGCTCCAATATTTTTCAATGAAGAAGAGTTTTTAAATTTCGATGAATGGTATTATCTTTTTGATGACAATGAACCAATAATCGGTAATTTAGGAGTTCGTGGTCGTGCAAGTTTAGCGCCTGTAGGTTTAGATATAGATATGTCTAACATAACTACAGCTATGGATGAAGTTGGTGCATTAATTCTTAATGAAGCAGCTTTAGAGTTAGCTTTTGAAGGTAACCGTTGGGAAGATTTAATGCGCTATGCTCGTAGAGACTCAGACGCAAGTATCTTAGCCGATGCCATTGCCGATAAGTTTATTACTGCTGGAGATGCTGGCACAGGAGAAGCCATTCGTGCAAAATTACTTAACCCAGATAACTGGTATTTACCTTATACTATTCCTGATAATTTTGTATCGGAATAACGAATGGAAAGATTATAATATTTGTTTAATATTATTGTTATTTTTTAAAAGGAAAAAACTCCAAGTGTTATGCTTGGAGTTTTTGTTTTAATCAGAATTTGTTTTAGATGAAGAATAACGAGAGGCTCATTTTTAGTTTGAAAATAAAGCTAAATTTTAATCATAAAAAAACGCTTCTTCCAAAATTTTTGGAAGAAGCGTTTTTAATATAGTTTGGTATGATGATTACATCATGCCTGGCATACCGCCACCACCCATAGGCATAGCAGGAGCATCTTCTTTAATATCAATTAAAGCACACTCTGTAGTTAAAATCATTCCTGCAACAGATGCTGCATTTTCTAATGCTACACGCGTTACTTTTTTAGGATCGATAATACCAGCTTTAAGCATATCAACGTATTTATCCGTTTTAGCATCGAAACCAAAGTCTTTTTTACCTTCTAATACTTTAGCAATTACAACACTTCCTTCACCACCTGCGTTTTCAACGATAGTACGTAAAGGTGCTTCAATAGCACGTGCTACAATTTGAACACCAGTTGTTTCATCTAGATTTTCGGTTGTAAGCTTCTCTAAAACAGATTTAGCTCTTACTAACGCAACACCACCACCAGCAACGATACCTTCTTCTACGGCTGCTCTAGTTGCGTGTAATGCATCATCAACACGATCTTTTTTCTCTTTCATTTCAACTTCACTTGCAGCACCAACATAAAGTACAGCAACACCTCCAGCTAATTTAGCTAAACGTTCTTGTAGTTTTTCTTTATCGTAATCTGAAGTTGTAGTTTCAATTTGAGATTTAATTTGATTTACTCTAGCTTTAATCGATTCAGCATCACCAGAACCATTAACGATTGTAGTGTTATCTTTATCAACTGTTACTGTTTCTGCAGTACCAAGCATACTTAAATCGGCATTCTCTAAAGTGAAACCTCTTTCTTCAGAAATTACAGTTCCACCAGTTAAGGTAGCAATATCTTCTAACATTGCTTTACGACGGTCACCAAAACCAGGAGCCTTAACAGCGGCAATTTTTAAACCACCACGTAATTTGTTTACAACTAAAGTAGCTAATGCTTGTCCGTCAACATCTTCAGCAATAATTAATAATGGACGACCAGATTGAGCAACGGGCTCTAAAATTGGAAGAATTTCGTTTAAGTTAGAAATCTTTTTATCAAATAATAAAATATATGGATTTTCTAAATCGGCAATCATTTTATCAGCATCCGTTACAAAGTAAGGAGAAAGATATCCTCTATCGAATTGCATACCTTCAACCACGTCCACATAAGTTTCCATGCCTTTAGCTTCCTCAACAGTAATAACACCTTCTTTACCAACTTTTCCGAAAGCAGTAGCGATTAATTCACCAATTGTATCATCGTTATTTGCAGAAATAGAAGCAACTTGCTTAATCATTTCAGATGAATTACCTACTTTTTTAGCTTGCTTTTCAAGATCAGCAACAATAGCTTCGACAGCTTTGTCAATACCACGTTTTAAATCCATTGGGTTTGCACCCGCAGCAACGTTTTTTAAACCTTCTTTTACTATTGCTTGAGCTAATACAGTTGCTGTTGTAGTACCATCACCAGCTAAATCGTTGGTTTTAGAGGCTACTTCTTTAACCATTTGTGCACCCATGTTTTCTAATGGGTTTTCAAGCTCAATTTCTTTAGCTACAGTTACACCATCTTTAGTTACTTGTGGTGCACCAAAACTTTTACTAATAATTACGTTACGTCCTTTTGGTCCTAACGTTACTTTTACTGCGTTTGCTAATGCATCAACACCACGTTTTAAACCGTCGCGTGCTTCAATATCAAATTTTATATCTTTTGCCATTTTGAAAAATTTTATTTTTCATTCCCACGAAGGCGGGAATCTATTTAATGTTATTTTAGTCTTTGTTTAATAAGGTTTCCGTTTTCACGGAAATAAAAAAAGCAGAATTATATTATTGCAAGAATATCGCTCTCACGCATAATTAAATAATCTGTACCTTCTAATTTAAGTTCTGTGCCAGCATATTTACCATATAAAACAGTGTCACCAACTTTTACAGTAATAGGCTCATCTTTGGTGCCTTTTCCTGCAGCAACAACAGTTCCTTTTTGTGGTTTTTCTTTGGCGTTATCTGGAATAATAATTCCTGAAGCTGTTTTAGTTTCAGCGGCAGCTGGCTCAATAAGAACGCGGTCTGCTAATGGTTTAATGTTTAAGCTCATTTTTATATTATTTTTAATTAATTAAATTATGATTAACCCTTAGCAATAAGCTAAAAATATGCCAAGAGCAATAGACTGACAAACTTGCAGAAATAAAAAATGCCAACTATATAAGTTGGCATTTTTAATCTAATATGTTTTGAGAATCTTAGTTCACGCTATCTTTTATAGTAGCAGCATCAGTTGCTGTGTTAGCAGGTGTAGCTAAAGGTTGTGCACTTGGTGCATCACTATCTAAAGCTTTAGATTCTAAAGAAGAATCGCCTCTGTTAATTGCTATGTTTGATGCTAATATTAATACTAACAAAAATGTAGCTAAATACCATGTGCTTTTGTCTAAAAAGTCGGTTGTCTTTTTTACACCTCCTAATTGCTGTGTTCCACCACCTCCAAAAGAAGAAGATAATCCACCTCCTTTAGGGTTTTGCACCATGATTACTACAATTAGTAAAAATGCTACCACAACTATTAATGCTAAAAATATTGTAAACGTACTCATTATTTCTTGTTATTTTGTTCTTGTAATTGTTTTACTGCCTCAATTTGGTTTGCAAAGAAACCACTTTTTTCTGGATATTTCAAGCTTAATATTTTATAAGATTGAATAGCCTTAGAATAATTTTTTTGTTCAACGTAAATTCGCGCCAAAGTCTCTGTCATTAAGGCTTCTGGCTCCATCATTTGTGCTTTAGCCAAATTTCCTTTTTGAGAAAGTGGCTTTGTAGGATTAATTTTTGGGTTCTTAATGATGAATTTATCAATTAAATCGAACTTTTTCTCCTTTTTTAGGACTGCTAATGTTTTTATTTTAGCGGGTTTTTTTACAACCTCAGTCTTTCTTTCAATAGGTTTGAATTGGCTAATTTTTAACCATTCATTAAAGGAATGCGATTCTTTTTTATCAAAAGGAAGTGGTGTTCCTAAACTCAAAACATCTTCTGGTGTAATTTTTTCGGGCTTAGTTATCTCCTTGGTTGAGGTTTCAATGTTTTCCGATTTATCTAAAATAGAAACAGTCTCTTTTTTAGGGCGTGCCTCTTTAGGCTGAAATAGTGAAGGGTCTAAAACACCCGTTGTATCTTGTATTTGTTGCTTTAGATTATCATCAATTTTAATGTTTCTATTAATGCTAATATCTTCAACATCAACTTCTATCTCATTTAAAGATAAACTGTTTTTTTTGATATATTTTGAAATTTCATTTTGAATAAAATCTTCCGAAGTAATAAAATCAAACAAAATACTGCGGTCTGTAGTATAAGCAGCAGTTGTTTTAAGCGCTTGGTTATACTCTAAGCTACTTTGGTCTTTTAATCCTTTAAGATGAATAGCGCGTGCCGACTGAAAATAAGGATATTGATCTAAAATAGATTTTATAGCCTCGGTTTGGTTATGCGTTATGGCATGCGGGTTTTGTAGTAAATATGTAAAATCTGTTCGATTCATTGGGCTAAGCCAAGTGTTTTTATAATTATTGATGTTTAACTGAAAACTTATACTACAACTAAAAGTTGCTTGCTACCATTTCGCGAGTGTTGCGTTAAAAATATCTTGCGTTAAACGCTCAAAAATTTCTTCGTGAGCTGTTGTTTTTGTTGCTCCTGTAAGTAGCGAAGTCCCTTCGTAATCATAATAAAAAGAGAAACTTTGTTCTAAATCGTCTTCTTCTTTTTTTCTGTTGAAAAATCTAAGTTTCACACTTATTGTTAATCTGTTTTGTGCCGCTGTATTTTCTGATGTTGCTGTAGTAGGTGATACTCTATAATTAGTTATTTCACCTTCGTAAACCAAATCACCATTAGAAGGAACAAGACTCAAATTGGTTTGGTTCTGAATTAAATCTTCTAAAGCTAATTTAAAATCACGTTCTAAACCGGGTTCTACTAAAAGGGCATTGTTTTCAAATCGGTTTACTTGGTAAGTTTTAATATCGGAAGCAATAGAGGTTCCTGTAAAAGAGTAAATACCACAGCTCGTTAAGGTTGCGATAGTTAATATGATAATGATATATTTTGCGTGTTTCATTTTATTTTCTTGAATCCGTACCTATTTTGTAATGCCTTGTACTCCTTATTAACGTTCTTTTAAAGATCGTATTGTTTAATTTTACGGTATAAAGTACGTTCGCTAATGCCTAGCTCTGTGGCTGCTAATTTACGTTTTCCGCTGTGACGTTCTAGTGATTTTTTAATTAATTCTAATTCTTTATCGTGTATAGATAAGGTTTCTTCCTCTTCTATTTCTTCGGCAAAGTGATATTTATCTTGCGGATTTACTGGCTCTTCTTTGTTTGAGGCATGTTCGGGTATTGAAAGTAATTCCGTATTGGTTACGCTTTCTTCAAAATCAAGAACATCTTCATCATTTTCTTCACCATAAATTTTTTCAATTAAACTTTCGTTTTTTTTCTCAACATCTTTAGAATTCCCATTTTTCATGAGTTCCATGGTGAGTTTCTTTAAATCGTTTAAGTCACTTTTCATGTCAAAAAGAACTTTATAAAGAATTTCACGCTCACTACTAAAATCACTTTCAGATTTTGATGTTTTAATTACTGCAGGCAAATTAGATCCTGTGGTTGGTAAATAACCACGTAGCGTGTCTGCACTAATTGTACGGTTTTGTTCTAAAACAGACACTTGTTCAGCAATGTTTCGCAACTGACGAATGTTACCATTCCAGCGGTGTTTTACTAACACTTGTATAGCTGTGTCGGTAAGTTTTACCGTAGGCATCTTGTATTTTAAAGCGAAATCGCTGGCAAATTTCCTGAACAATAAATGAATATCGTCTGGACGTTCTCGAAGTGGCGGTAAGTTAATGTCTACAGTACTTAAACGGTAGTATAAATCTTCACGAAATTTTTCTTTTTCGATAGCTTCAAATAGGTTAACGTTTGTTGCTGCCACGATACGGACATTGGTTTTTTGAACCTTACTAGAGCCTACTTTTAAAAATTCGCCGTTTTCTAAAACACGCAAAAGTCTAACTTGTGTAGTAAGCGGTAATTCGCCAACTTCATCTAAAAAAATGGTGCCACCATCGGCAACTTCAAAATAACCTTCACGAGTTTGTGTTGCTCCGGTAAATGCTCCTTTTTCATGTCCGAAAAGCTCAGAATCTATAGTGCCTTCTGGTATAGCACCACAGTTTACTGCAATATATTTATTGTGTTTTCTGTGTGATAATTGATGTATAATTTTAGGAATACTCTCTTTTCCAACACCACTTTCACCAGTTACTAAAACCGAAATATCGGTAGGAGCGACTTGAATGGCTTTTTCTATAGCACGGTTTAGCGTTGGTGTATTACCAATGATACCAAAACGTTGTTTTATTGCTTGAACTGATTCCATGTTCTTAATTAAAAATTAAAAGTGAATAATGAAAAATGCTTAGTCTCAATTTATAATAATTTTTTAATTATTCATTGATAACTCTATGCCTTCACCAATTAGCGTTGCGCTTGTACAGTCGATAACTTTAACCTTTACGAATTCGCCAATTTTATAATTATCTTTTGGGAATACACACACAACATTTTGCGAGGTACGACCCGACCATTGTTCTGTAGATTTTTTCGATTCTTTTTCAATTAAAACCTCTACAATGGTGTTTATATGCTCTTTAGTTCTAATCTCACTATGTATACGTTGTAAATCGACAATATCTTGTAGACGACGTTTTTTTACTAATTCTGGAACATTATCTTCCATGTTTCTTCCGGCCATAGTTCCTGGGCGTTCAGAATAGGTAAACATATATCCAAAATTGTATTTCACGTATTCCATTAAGGACACCGTGTCTTGAAAATCTTCTTCTGTTTCAGTAGGGAAACCTACAATCATATCGTGGCTAATAGTACACTTTGGAATAATACGACGAATGTTATCTATTAATTCAAAATATTCTTCACGCGTATGCAACCTGTTCATTTCTTTTAAGATACGGTTGCTTCCGCTTTGTACTGGTAAATGAATATGATTACAAATATTATCGAATTTCGCCATGGTTTCAACCACATCCAACGTTAAATCTTGCGGGTTCGATGTTGAAAAACGAATACGCATGGTTGGTTGTTCTTTTGCGCAAAGCTCCAATAGTTTAGAAAAACCAACAGCTGTGGCTTTTTCCATATCGCTGGCTTTAACGAAATCTTTTTTAAGTCCGCCGCCATACCAAAGGTAACTATCTACGTTTTGCCCAAGAAGCGTGATTTCTTTGTAGCCTCGGCTCCATAAATCGTTAACTTCTTCTAAAATACTCTGAGGATCGCGACTTCGTTCACGCCCACGTGTAAAAGGTACAACGCAAAAGGTACACATATTATCGCAACCACGTGTTATAGAAACAAAAGCGGTTACACCATTAGTATTTAAACGTACTGGCGAAATATCACCATAGGTTTCTTCTTTAGAAAGAATTACGTTTATGGCATCTCTCCCTTCGTCTACTTCGGCTAAAAGGTTGGGTAAATCTTTGTATGCATCTGGGCCAACTACTAAATCTACAATTTTTTCTTCTTCAAGAAATTTTGTTTTTAAGCGTTCGGCCATGCAACCTAAAACACCCACTTTCATTTTGGGGTTAAGATCGCGTTTTACGGCATTATATTTTTCTAATCGTTTACGCACTGTTTGTTCAGCTTTATCACGAATAGAGCAGGTGTTCACTAAAACTAAATCGGCTTCTTCTAGGTTTTGTGTGGTGTTAAAACCTTGATCCTTCATGATAGAAGCTACAATTTCACTATCACTAAAATTCATTGAGCAGCCGTAGCTTTCAATAAAAAGTTTACGTGTATTGCCCTCTTTCTTATCCAGAGTTAAGGATTCGCCTTGTTTGTTTTCGTCTATAATTTTTTCCATAGTTTGCTAGAAACTGGTATTGTTCAATAAGTGTGCAAAGATACAAATTATTTATATTTTATGACAAAGTGGCAGTTTTAATTTTAAAAGCATTATTCCTATGTTTAATATGATTTTTTCACTTTAAATAAACCATTTATAAATCAGGTTTTTAGTATAAGTAATTATCAAGAATTCATGTTATAGTTTTATTAATTAGAATTAGAAACACACTTTTTTTAACACAATTTTTTGTTTTCAGAAATTAAATTACTTTTGCGTCCTAACTAATTTAACCCCAATTTTTAAATATGAATACAATTACTAGTTTCTTAGAAAAAGTAAATAATGCAAGACAGCTCGATTTTGGCTCTATTTTTAGTGAAGCTATTGAGTTGTATAAGAAAACTTGGGTTCAAGGTTTCTTGCTTCAAGTTTTTACTATAGTAATAATGCTACCTTTAATAATAGTGCTTTACATTCCTTTAATAGGGTTAATGGTTGCGCAACAAGATAGTGGTTATAATGATCAAGAAGCTCTAAATACATTTTTAGGAGGTATGTCTTTAATCTATATTCTGTTTGTAGTTATAGGCGTTTTTGTTTTAGGAACTTTATCATTAGCATTGCAAGCGTCGTTTTTCAGAATTATAAAAAGAATGGATCATAATGAAGTTGTTTCCACATCAGACTTTTTTCATTATATAAAAGGTAAACATTTAAGTAAAGCCTTTGTGTTAATGCTTATTTCTATTGGTATTGTTATTCCTTCTGCATTATTATGTTACATACCATTAATATATACAATGGTACCTGTTTCGTATTTTATGTTAATTTTCGCTTTTAATCCAGAGTTTAGTACAGGAGAGATTGTTAAAGCGAGTTTTAAAATAGGAACCAAAAAATGGGGAATAACCATAGCTTTATTTATTGTAAGTTACGTTTGTGTTATGGTAATATCGATGATTACTTGTGGATTAGGTTCATTATTTTTACAAGCCTTTTTGTGGCATCCTATATATTTAATCTATAAAAAAGTAGTAGGATTTGATGAAACAACTAATGCTATTGAAGAAATAGGAACTTCTGTAGAATAATGTAAATACGATTGGTTTTTACAATGTTTTGTAAGAAATCGATTAGTTGATTTTCAAAATCATTGAAGGATAAAAAAATAAAACCCTGCTTTTTACTATTAAAAGCGGGGTTTTTTGTATTAAAATTATACAGATTATCTGTATAATTAGGCAGATAAACTTTTTTTGATATACATTTGTAGCTTCAAAAAATGATTTATGGCGAAGAATTTAGTAATAGTAGAGTCACCTGCAAAGGCAAAAACCATTGAAAAATTTCTAGGAAAGGATTTTAAAGTAGAATCTAGTTTCGGACATATCTCCGATTTACCTTCCAAGGAATTAGGGGTTGATGTTGAAGGTGATTTTGATCCCAAATACGAAGTTTCCACAGATAAAAAAGCAGTTGTAAAAAAACTGAAAGATTTAGCTAAGAAAGCCGAAATGGTATGGTTAGCTAGTGATGAGGATCGCGAGGGTGAGGCTATTGCTTGGCATTTAGCCGAGACGTTAAAATTAGATAAAGACAAAACAAAACGTATTGTTTTTCACGAAATTACAAAATCGGCTATTTTAAAAGCGATTGAAAATCCACGTGGTATAGATTACGATTTAGTAGATGCACAACAAGCACGTCGTGTATTAGATAGAATTGTTGGTTACGAGCTGTCTCCAGTGTTATGGAGAAAAGTAAAAGGAGGGTTATCTGCTGGTAGAGTACAATCAGTTTCTGTTCGATTAATTGTTGAAAAAGAACGCGATATACAAGGTTTTAGTCCTGTAGCATCATATAGAATAGATGCAGAATTTTCTAATGAAGATGGACAAAGTTTTAAAGCAAAACTTCCGAAGAACTTTTCAACTAAAGAAGAAGCACAAAAATTTTTAGAAAAAAATGCTAAGGCAGATTTTAAAGTAGCAGATTTACAAAAGAAACCAGCGAAAAAATCTCCAGCAGCACCATTTACAACATCAACATTACAACAAGAAGCATCTAGAAAATTATATTTCTCGGTAAGTAAAACCATGACGATGGCTCAACGCCTTTACGAAGCAGGTTTAATTACTTATATGAGAACGGATAGTGTGAATTTATCTGACGAAGCTAAAAAAGGAGCAGAGGCAGAAATTAGAAACGCTTACGGTGATAAGTATAGTAAGTCAAGAAATTATAAAGGAAAAGCCAAAGGTGCTCAAGAAGCTCACGAAGCGATTCGTCCAACCAATTTTGCTGTACATTCTGTAGATATTGATTACGATCAAGCACGTTTATACGATTTAATTTGGAAACGTTCTATTGCATCACAAATGAGTGAGGCAGAATTAGAGCGTACCAATGTTAAAATTAGTGCATCAACACATAAAGAAACTTTTACAGCAAACGGAGAAGTTATTACTTTCGACGGATTTTTAAAAGTGTATTTAGAGGGTACCGATGATGAGGATTTAGATGAGCAAGATGGTATGTTGCCAGCTATGAAAACTAACGAAACATTGCTTAATAGCTATATTAGCGCGACGGAACGTTATACGCGTCCCCCAGCTAGATATACAGAGGCTGCTTTGGTTAAAAAGTTAGAAGAATTAGGTATTGGTCGTCCGTCTACTTATGCGCCAACAATTTCTACCATTCAGAATAGAAATTATGTTGAAAAAGGAACTATAGAGGGAGAAGAAAGAAGTTATTCGCAATTAAAACTTCAAGATGGTAATGTAAAAGATGTGACTTTAACAGAGAAAGTGGGGTCAGATAAAGGGAAGTTAGTTCCAACGGATATTGGAATGATTGTAACTGACTTTTTGGTGAATCACTTTGAGTCTATATTAGATTATAGTTTTACAGCAAAAGTAGAAGCCGATTTTGATGAAATAGCTGAAGGGAAAGAGGATTGGAAAAAAATGATGAAATCTTTTTATGCTAATTTTCATCCAATTGTAGAAGATGTAAAAGAAAATGCCGATAGAGAATCTGGTGAGCGTATTTTAGGTGAAGATCCTAAAACAGGTAAACGAGTAAGTGTGCGTTTAGGTAAATTTGGACCAATGGTTCAAATAGGAACGGTGGATGATGAAGAGAAACCTCAATTTGCGAGTTTAAGCCCAGATCAACAATTAAATTCTATAACCTTCGAGGAGGCGATGGATTTATTTCAACTTCCTAAAAATTTAGGAAACTTTGAAGACGAAGAAGTTGTTGTTAATAACGGACGTTTTGGACCTTATGTAAAGTTTGGTGATGCTTATGTGTCACTTCCAAAAGGGACAGACCCATTAAGTGTGGAGCTCGATGATGCTATTGTTTTAATTAAAGAAAAGCAAAAAGCCGATGCGCCAATTTACATGTATAAAGATTTACCTGTACAAAAAGGTAAAGGACGTTTTGGGCCATACATTAAATGGAACAATTTGTTTATTAATGTGAATAAAAAATACGATTGGGATAATTTAACCGATGATGAAATTGTAGAGCTTATTGAAGTTAAGATTCAAAAAGAAATCGACAAGGTTATTCATAATTGGGAAGAAGAAGGTATTCGTGTGGAGAAGGCACGTTGGGGCCGCCACAATGTAATAAAAGGTAAAATTAAAGTAGAATTAGCCAAAACGGTTGATGTTACTAAAATGACATTGGAAGAGGCTGCAAAGTTAATTGAAGCCAAAACCCCGAAGAAAAAACCAAGAAAAAAGGCAGCACCTAAAAAGGCTGCTGCGAAAAAAACAACAGTAAAAAAAACAACAGCAAAAAAGAAGTAATTTTATAGATAATTGATATTTCTAGGTATTTATTTGTGATATAAATTTTTAGATTTGTAGTATTAATTTTCTTTTTTTATTGATATTTGTATATAAGCAAAACAGCATAATATAGTATACTTTAATGAATTTTAACTTTCTGTCTCCTGTTTCAGATTTTGTATTGGCTCATAATGAGTTACTTTCGGCTCAAGCTTTGGGACGAAAAATAAAAATTCACTCTGCGCAGTTGGGGATTCCAGATTTAGAAGGGGTTCAAATTGCAATTATTGGTGTTTTAGAAAATAGAAACGATATTAATTATATTGGAGAAGAATTTTGCTTAGATGAAATACGTAAAGGATTTTATAGCCTTTTTCCAGGAAGTTGGAGTGTTAGTGTTGCCGATTTGGGTGATATTGAAAAAGGAGAAAGTGTAGACGATACCTATTTCGCTTTAAAAGAAGCCATCCATATTTTAATAAAGAAAAATATAATACCGGTAATTTTAGGTGGATCTCAAGATCTTACTTATGCTAATTACCGGGCTTACGATAGCTTTGCACCTATGGTAAATATTGTAAATGTTGATAGTAAATTCGATTTAGGCGATTCAACCAAATCTATTAAAAACAATAGTTTTGTAGGTAAAATAATTTTAGATCAACCCTATAACCTATTTAATTACTCTACAATTGGCTATCAAACTTATTTTAATTCGCAAGAAGAAATAGATTTGATGGATAGTTTGTATTTTGAATCGTATAGATTGGGACAGATATCACACGATATTACTATAGTAGAGCCTGTTTTACGAGATGCTAACATTGTAAGTATAGATTTAGGATCTGTAAAAAGCTCAGAAGTAAGTTTAAATCAAAAAGTATCGCCAAACGGTTTAGATGGCAAGGAGATTTGTGCTATAGCAAGATACGCCGGGATTAGCAATAAAGTGTCTTCCTTTGGTATTTATGAGTATAAGCCATCTAGTGATGATGAAATTACATCAATGTTGGTGTCGCAAATGCTGTGGTATTTTATTGAAGGTGTAAACTATAGAATAAAAGATGATGATTTTTCAGATGAACATACTTACCAAAAATTTATTACTTTGGTTGAGTCGGAAGAATTAGTGTTTTATAAGAGTAATAAGACAGGTAGATGGTGGATTGAAATACCTTTTTTATCAGAAGTTAATAATAAATTAAAAAGGCATACGTTATTACCTTGCATGCACCAAGATTATAAAGATGCATGCAATAATAAAGTGCCAGAGCGCTGGTACAAAGCCATTAGGAAAAATAGTATTTGATAGCTGTAAAAGGCTTAAACGCGCATTTTATCGGTGAAATGTGTTTTTTTTACGACGAAATGTATTTTTTTTAATTAAAAAGTTGTTTTTTAAATAATATATAAATATGTTTACGCTCTCGAAATTGGAGCTTAAATAATTAACCGCGAGTTTTCTATGATTATGAAGAAGTTTATATTATTAACCACAGTATTAGTATTGCTAGCAAGTTGCGGCTCAAATGACAGAGGCGAATTAGTTGGTGTACAAGGAAAAAAATGGCATCCAGAGAAGCCTTACGGAATGGCACTAATTCCTGGTGGATCGTTTATAATGGGTAAAGCTGATGACGATTTAGCAGGAGTACAAGATGCTCCCGCAAAAACTGTTACAGTACGTTCATTCTATATGGATGAAACCGAAATAACAAACAGTGAATATCGCCAGTTTGTTAATTGGGTAAGAGATTCTATTGTTAGAATGAAACTTGCTGTTTTAGCAGATGAAATTGGTAAAGTACCAGAAGATGGAGGTATTGGTGAGTATGCATTTAAAGATGCGGATACTGCAAATATGTCTGTTTATGAAAAATACATGTTTGAAAACTATACTGGATTAGGCCCAACGGGTTATGAAGGTAGAAAGTTGAATAAAGATGTAGATTTAGTTTTTGATACAGCTGAATACCCAGATGAGTGGTATGCAGAGGTTATGGATACTATGTATTTACCTTTAGAGGCTTCTTACAACGGGCAACGTACTTGGGATGTTAAAAAGTTTAAATTCCAATACAGTTATATGGATATTCAAGAAGCTGCGAAAAACAGAGGGATTGAACGTAAAGATGCCATTAAAAAAGAAGAATTGGAAATATATCCTGATACAACAGTTTGGATTAGAGATTTTGCATACTCTTATAACGAACCAATGCACAACGATTATTTCTGGCACGATGCTTATGGAGAATATCCAGTAGTTGGTATTACTTGGAAACAAGCAAAGGCATTTTGTGAGTGGAGAACATTAAAGAAAAATTCATACCAGAAATCTAAAAAAGGTGCAGCTATGGTAAATACCTTTAGATTACCATCGGAAGCAGAGTGGGAATATGCCGCTCGTGGTGGTCTTCAAGCAGCAACTTACCCTTGGGGTGGACCTTACACAAAAAGTGATAGAGGTTGTTTTATGGCGAACTTTAAACCTGTACGTGGTGATTATGCTGCCGATCAAGCTTTATATACTGTAGAAGCAAAATCATACGAACCTAACGATTTCAATTTATACAACATGTCTGGAAACGTTTCAGAATGGGTAAATGCATCTTACGATCCTTCATCTTACGAGTTTACATCAAGTATTAACCCAAGTGTAAATGATAGAGATAATAAACGTAAAATTGTTCGTGGTGGTTCTTGGAAAGATGTAGCATACTTTTTACAAGTAAGTTCAAGAGATTATGAATATGCAGATTCTGCAAGAAGTTATATTGGCTTTAGAACCGTTCAAGATTATATGGGGACACAAGTAACAAAAAACGGTAACTAAGCTAAATTATATTTAATCAAATCAAATCAATTATAAATTTTTATTAATTAACCTACTTAAGTATTCGTACTTAAATTAAAATCAAAAATTATGGCAAAGTCAAAATCAAGTAAAAAAATCATGAACATGATGTATGGCCTAGGAGCAGCAGTTGTTATCCTTGGTGCATTATTTAAAATTACTCACATGGAGTTTGGACCCTTAAATGGTAATACTCTTTTAACAATTGGTTTAGTAACAGAAGCGCTTATATTTGCTGTATCTGCATTTGAACCTGTAGATGATGAGTTAGATTGGTCTTTAGTATATCCGGAATTATCTGGAGGTATGGGAACAAAAAAAGAAGCAGCTCAAAATGATGACGCTCAAGGATTATTATCTAAAAAATTAGATAGTTTATTGAAAGAGGCTAAAATTGACGGAGAATTAATCGCAAGTTTAGGTACTAGTATCAAAAGTTTTGAAGGAGCAGCTAAAAATATGGGACCTACAGTAGATTCTATGGAAGCAACTAAAAAATATGGTGCGGAATTATCTTTAGCAGCATCTCAAATGGAATCATTAAACGGCTTGTATAAAGTACAATTAGAAAGTGCTAGTAAACAAGCTTCTATTAATGAAGAATCTGTTGAGAATGCAGCAAAATTAAAAGAACAAATGCAATCTTTAGCATCTAACTTATCATCATTAAATGGTGTTTACGGAGGAATGTTATCTGCAATGAATAAATAATTAGGCTAATTAATAACCCCAAATTATTATTAATTAACTATTATAAAAACCTAATTAACCATGGCAGGAGGAAATTTATCACCTAGACAAAAAATGATTAATCTAATGTACCTCATATTTATTGCAATGTTAGCATTAAATATGTCGAAAGAAGTACTTTCAGCATTCGGATTAATGAACGAGAGACTTGTTGAATCTAACGAGTCTGCAGAATTAAGAAATAAAACTTTTGTAGATAACTTAAAGTTAAAAGCAGGTGAGCAACCTGAAAAATACGAACCTTTAAAGGCTAAAGGAGAAGCGATAGACAAATTGGCGCATGATTTTAATTCTTACCTTGCAGAATTAAAAGGTAAAATGATCGCGACTGTTGATAATCCTGAAGAATACGAAAGTATGGATAAGGGGGATTACCTAGATCAAAACTTTTTTAAAGGCGGAAAATTAAAACCAGAAGGTGAAGAGTTTAAAGCTAAAATAGTAAGTTTTAGAGAAGGAGTTCTTAAAGTTATAGAAGGCCAAAAAGGCATGGAAGACGTTGTTAAATCTGTTAAAGACAAATTTAATACTGAAGATGTTAAGCGTGGTGCAGGAACTGTAGAGTGGTTAGATCATAACTTCAAAGGGTTTCCTTTAGTAGCTTCTTTAACAAAAATGACTCAATTACAATCTGATATTAAAACTACAGAATCGGAAATTTTAGGTAATATGTTACAAGGAACACTTTCTAGTGAAGTATCTATGACAAATTACACAACTTTAATGGAAACTTCTAAATCGGCTTATTTTAATGGAGAGCAATTCGACGGACAAATTGTTTTAGGTCGTACAGATGCTTCAACAAAACCAAGTAGAGTAGAATTAACTTTAGACGGAAGAAAACTTTCTGATAAGCAATACACGATTGAAGGTGGAAAAGTGAAGCTTAAAGTAGGAACTGGTGGAGTTGGTGAGCATAAAATTGCAGGAGCATTATTTTTTGCTCAAGATGGTGAAGAGGTTGAAGTACCTGTGAACTCATCTTTTGCAACAGTGGCAAAACCAAACTCAGCAACTATTTCTGCCGATAAAATGAATGTAGTATATAGAGGTGTTAAAAACCCAATGACTATTTCTTTTGCAGGAGTGCCTGATAATAAAGTGAATGCTAAAGCTCAAGGTTTATCTAAAGTTTCTGGAAGTAAATATGTTATGGATGCTACTAGAATTAAAGGTAGAGAAATAACTATTAATGTAAGCGCATCATTACCTGATGGTGGTGGTAACGTAGGAGATAAAGCAACCTTTAGAATTAAAGATTTACCAAAACCAACAGGAACGATTAGAGGTGAAGATGGTGCTGTGAAAATGCAACGTAATAGTCTTGAAATTTCAACTATTGGAGCTAAATTTGATGATTTTGATTTTGAATTACCATTACGTGTAACTGGATTTAAATTTAAAGTACCAGGACAACCAACAATAAGTGTTAGTGGTGGTAAGTTAGATAGTAGAGCAAAAGGAGCATTACGTAAAGCAAAACGTGGATCTGATGTTACAATTTTTGATATTCAGGCCAAAGCAACTGGTGTTAGCGTAATACTTAAAAAAGTATCACCAATTATTATTGAGCTTACAAACTAAAAAAGCATAAATAACGTTTAGTTATTACTGAATAAAGAGTATTATTAGGATGAGCAACTAAATATTAATATTTTATTTAGTTGCTTCATTAAAACAATAAATAGTAAGAACATGAATTTGAAAAGTTTTTTATTGACCGTAACAACTGTTTGTACCGTATCTGGTATGTTTGCTCAGGCGAATATTTTAAATGCGAAAAGCCCCGCGGAAATTGGTGTTAGAACAGATGCTCAAAAAGCTGTAGACAATGATAAACCTCTAGAATACGGTTATGTAGATGATCGTGATATTCTATTTTCTAAAATGACTTGGGAAAAAGTGGTTTTAGATGAACGATCTAACTTTCCGTTATACTATCCTATTGATACTAATAATATTAGTAGTAACAGACGCTCGTTATACCATGTTCTAATGAAGAACATTAAAAACGGTAAGATTGAAAATATTTATGATGACTCGTATTTTAATGCTAAAAGAACATTAAAAGATATTGAAGCTTCTTTATCCAAAATTGATACAACAGGTGTTGGTATCGAGCAATTAAATGCTGGAGAAACTTTATCTGCTGAATATATCAATAGAAGAGATATTACAGCTGCAGAGATTAGAGAATATCATATTAAAGGACTTTGGTATTTTGATAAGCGTCAAGCTGAAATGAAATACAGATTGTTAGGTATTGCTCCAGTGGCTCCAGATGTTAACTTTATTGATGATGATGAGCCGGATTTAGTTGAGTTGTTTTGGGTATTTTTCCCAGATGCTCGCGAGGTTTTACACGAAGCAAAATCTTTTAACAATAAAAATAGCTCAATGCCATTTTCATTCGATCATATTTTGAATGCACGCCGTTTTCATGGTTATACTTATAAAGAAGAAAATGTACAAGGAGATAGAGCTATAACCGAATATATATCTGATAATTCTTTAATGCAATTACTAGAATCAGATAGGATTAAAGATAAAATTAGAGATTTTGAATTAGATATGTGGACATATTAAATTCTATTACCTTATAAAAATATTAAACGCTCACTTTTAAGTGGGCGTTTTTTTGTTTAATAGATGTTGTAAATATTTATCTTCGCATTACATGAAAGTAGATTATATTATTGTTGGAATTGGATTAGCCGGAATTAGTTTTTGCGAACAATTAAAGGCGCATAATAAAAGTTTTGTAGTGTTCGATAATGCATCGCAACAATCATCTACCGTAGCAAGTGGTTTATACAATCCTGTAGTTTTAAAACGCTTTACTTCGGTTTGGAAAAGTGAAGAACAGCTCAATTTGGCTTTACATTTATATGTAAATATTGAAGACGAGCTCAATGTGAAACTTGATTATAAAATCCCTGTTTATAGAAAGTTTGCCTCACTTGAAGAGCAGAACGATTGGTTTACCGCTTCAGATAAGCCTAGGTTGGCAGAATACTTATCATCAAAGTTAATTAAGAATGAGAATAAGTCTATTGATGCGCCGTTCAGTTTTGGAGAAGTTTTAACTACCGGAAGAATTGATGTAAAAACGTTGATTGAAACTTATAAAACCGATTTACTAGAGAAAGGTATTTTATTTGAAACAGCTTTTGATTATGAAGCTCTAGATGTAGAAAATGATGTTATTACATATCAAAACACTAACGCAAAGCATATTGTATTTGCTGAAGGTTTTGGAGTCGCTAAAAATCCGTTTTTTAGTTATTTACCAATGGTACCTACCAAGGGTGAATTACTTACTATTTATGCTCCAGAATTGAATATGGATTTTGTTTTAAAGGCTGGTGTGTTTTTAATTCCGTTAGGAGAAGATTTGTATACGGTTGGTGCTACTTACGATTGGCATGACACTACTCACGAAACAACAGATAAGGCTAAAATAGAACTTTTAGATAAACTTGAAAAAGTAATTAAGTGCGATTTTAAAGTTATGAAGCAATTAGCTGGTATTCGTCCTACAGTGAAGGATAGACGTCCTTTAGTTGGCAAACATAGCGATTACAAGAACATATATGTTTTAAACGGTTTGGGGACGCGAGGTGTAATGATTGGCCCTTATGTGGCGAAAGCACTTTTTGAGTTTATTGAATTTGAAACGCCTTTAGAGGCTGAAATCAATATAGAACGATTTAAATAGAGCTTACTATATATTAAGATTTATTATTAAACTTAGCAGATAGATTTGCGTTAGGGATTGAACGGTTTGTTTAAGCTCCCCGACGGTAGGAGGGAGCGAGTAGTGAAAGCCCGACCTTTTGCAATTTTTCGAGGTTATTTTAACCTTGGAAGATTGTAAAAGGTAACGTCCAAAATAAAATTCAATTTATTTTTTAGCCAATTTTTTGTCGTAACTCATAAAAAGATTGATCCAAATATTTCTAGAAACTCTCATAATTACGGGCATAAAACCAATGAGTGTAGCTATAATAGATGCAAATATACCATTTAAGCTTGCATTAAAAATAAGACCACTTATTACAAATGCGGCAACAGCAAAAGCGATGCCAACGCCGTAACTCACGTACATAGCACCATAGAAGAAAGAAGGTTCTATTTTGTATTTTGTACCACAATTACTGCATTTTTCGTGCATGCTTAAGGTTTCGGTTAGTACATACGGGTTTTTGTTTTTGTACATAGATTCTTCTTGGCATTTGGGGCAAGTGCCCGTGAAAATACTATATACTTTTGAACCTTTTTTAAACATATTATTTGTGTATTTTTGCAACCGCAATTACAAAGCAAAAGTAAGTTTTTTTCAATTAAAACTTTGTAATAAAAGTTACATTTCTATGATGAACATTCATAATTTATCGGTTTCATTTCAAGGCGAATACTTGTTTGAAGATATTACATTTAAACTCGGGAACGGCGATAGAATCGGCCTTATTGGTAAAAATGGGGCTGGAAAATCGACCATGCTTAAAATTTTATCGAAAGAAATGGAACCTGATACAGGGCAAATTGCCGCAGATAAAGAACTTAAAATTGGGTTTTTAAAACAAGATATTGACTTTATTTTGGGGCGTACCGTTTTGGAAGAAGCTTATGAAGCTTTTGTCGAAATTAAGATTTTAGAGGCCAAAATGGAAGAGGTAAACACCCAAATGGCTGTGCGTACCGATTATGAAAGTGAAGGTTACCACCAGTTAATGGTTGATATTAACGATTTACAACACCAATATGATATTCTTGGAGGTTATAACTACCAAGGAGATACCGAGAAAATTTTACAGGGTTTAGGTTTTAAACGTGAAGATTTTGGTAAACTAACCGATACCTTTTCTGGAGGTTGGCGTATGCGTATTGAATTAGCTAAATTGCTACTTCAAAATAACGATATTTTATTACTCGATGAGCCTACCAATCACTTAGATATTGAATCTATTATTTGGCTAGAAGGGTTTTTAAGGAATTATTCTGGTGCTGTAGCAATAGTATCTCACGATAAAATGTTTTTGGATAATGTAACAAATAGAACTATTGAAATATCTTTAGGGCGTATTTACGATTACCCAAAACCGTATTCTCAGTTTTTAGTATTGCGTGAAGAATTACGTACGCAGCAATTGGCATCTCAAAAAAATCAGCAAAAGCAAATTGAGCAAACCGAAAAATTAATTGAGAAGTTTAGAGCAAAAGCATCTAAAGCTACTATGGCGCAATCGCTGATTAAAAAGCTTGATAAGATAGATAGGATTGAGGTTGATGAGGATGATAATAGTGTGATGACTCTTAATTTTCCAGTATCTATTACACCAGGGAAAGTGGTTGTAGAAACTAATAAAATATCGAAAACCTATGGTGATAATCAGGTTTTAAATGGCATTGATTTACTTATTGAACGTGATAGCAAAACGGCTTTTGTTGGGCAAAACGGACAAGGAAAATCTACACTTGCCAAAATTATGGTTGGAGATATTCAGCACGATGGTGGTTTAAAACTGGGCCATAATGTACAAATAGGCTATTTTGCACAAAACCAAGCTGAGTATTTAGATGGTAGTAAAACTGTTTTAGATACGATGATCGATGCTGCTAATGAAACGAATAGAAGTAAAGTACGAGATATTTTAGGTTCGTTTTTGTTTCGTGGTGACGAGGCTGAAAAATATGTACGTGTACTTTCGGGTGGGGAGCGTAACCGTTTAGCATTGGCAAAATTAATGCTACAGCCTTTTAATGTGCTTATAATGGATGAGCCTACTAATCACTTAGATATTAAATCTAAAAATGTATTGAAGGAAGCTTTAATTAGATTTGAGGGTACACTTATTTTAGTATCTCACGATCGTGATTTCTTACAAGGTTTAACCAACAAGGTTTATGAGTTTAAAGATCAAAAAATAAAAGAATACCTTGGGGATATTGATTATTACTTAGAAAAACGTAATGTTGAAAATTTACGTGAAGTTGAAAAACGTACTGTAATTAAAGAAACGCCAAAGGAAAAGAATCAGCAATCTTACGAGGATCAGAAGAAATTAAAATCTTTAAATAATAAACTGAGCAACGTAGAGTCTAAAATAAGTGATTTTGAACGCCAGATTAAAAAGATAGATTTAGAGTTAGAAATTAATTATGAAGAAGTGTCTTCTAAACCAAACTTCTTTGAGAATTATCAGAAAATGAAATCCGATCTGCAAGACTTTATGCAGAAATGGGAAGATATTCATTTAGAAATTGAGAAATTTGAAGGATAGAATAATAATAAAAAAAGCTAAATGATATTCATTTAGCTTTTTTTATTCCTTTTTGTGTCATATTCGAAATTTATAGCACCTTAAAAACAAAATTGTTTCAGTTTGTCTTAAATAATGGTAAGTTACTGTTATTGCGTTATTTTAAGTTTTCTTTAACTTTATAACATCTTGTTATTAGGTAGTTTTGAAAATATATTTTCAAAACTACTAACATGCGTAACATTATCCTTTCTGGCATTGGAATTTTATTAATTATATTTTCTGTTTTTTTTGCCAAAAAACTTATTGATGAAAAAAACAAACCCAAACCTGTAAAGGAAAAAGTTGTAAAAACCGTTTTAACAGATACTGTTGTAAACAAAACTATTCAGATTGTAATTCCTGCTAATGGTAGTTTGGCTGCTAAAAGACGTGTGGAACTTTACGCCGAAGTTCAAGGTGTTTTTAAAGCTTCTCGTGTACTTTTTAAACCCGGGCAAAAATATAGCAAAGGCCAGACATTAATTAGAATAGATGCTGCGGAGCATTATGCAAGTGTTCAGTCGGAAAAAAGTAATCTTTATAATGATATAGCCGCAATAATGCCGGATTTACGTTTAGATTTTCCTGAAGTTTTTGAAAAATGGCAAAGTTATCTTAATGGTTTTGATTTAGATAAAGCGACACCGAAGTTACCAGAAATGACTTCCGATAAGGAAAATTATTTTATAACTGGTCGTGGTATTATTTCTAGATATTACAATGTTAAGAATTTAGAACAGCGTTTATCAAAATATACTATAACCGCTCCATTTACCGGTATTTTAACAGAGGCTTTGGTAACTGAAGGAACTTTGGTTAGAAGCGGACAGAAACTTGGTGAATTTATAGATCCGTCGGTTTACGAAATGGAAGTCGCTTTGAGTAAAAGCTATGCTAGCTTATTAAAGGTTGGAGAAACTGTTAAGCTTAATAATTTAGATAAAACGGAAACCTATACGGGTATAGTTTCTCGTATTAATGGTAGTGTAGATGCAACTACGCAAACCATAGCAGCTTATATTGACGTGAAGGACGATGCCTTAAAAGAAGGTTTATATCTAGAAGCTTACTTAAATGCAAAAGAGGAGCATGATGCAATAGAAATAGATAGAGGCTTACTTTCTGAAAGCCAAGAGATTTTTATTGTTCGAGATAGTTTGTTGGATGTTATTTCTGCAAAACCAGTTTATTTCTCGGAGACTAAAGTGGTTTTAAAAAATGTGCCAAACGGAACAGTAATTCTTAAAAAGCCAGTACCAGGCGCCTATGCAGGAATGCTTGTGAAACCTTTTAAAAATATAGATAAAACCGAAGATCAATAATGAGAAAATTAATAACTTATTTTATTCGGTATCACGTTGCTGTAAATATTTTTATTTTGGCATTTTTTGTTTTTGGTATTATAGGAATACTGTCACTTAAGTCTTCGTTTTTTCCTTTAACAGAATCTAAAATTATTAATGTAAGCGTTGCTTACCCTGGAGCTTCTCCTCAGGAAATTGAGGAAGGTGTTGTTTTAAAAATTGAAGATAATCTTAAAGGCTTAAAAGGTGTAGATAGAGTAACTTCGGTTTCTAGAGAAAATAGCGGGATTATTACTGTTGAAATTGAAAAAGGTGAAAATATAGATTTCATGCTATTGGAAGTGAAAAACGCGGTAGATCGTGTGCCTTCTTTTCCAACGGGAATGGAACCTTTAATTGTAGCAAAACAAGAGGCTATTCGTCAAACTATTTCTTTCGCTTTAAGCGGAAAAGACATCCCCTTATCAACTTTAAAACAACTTGGTAGGGAAGTTGAAAATGATTTAAGAGCTATTGATGGTATTTCTCAAATTGAAGTTTCGGGATATCCTGAAGAAGAAATAGAAATAGCTGTTAACGAGGCGAGTCTTCTGGCTTACAATATTAGTTTTTCCGATGTTTCAAAAGCAGTAAGTGCATCAAACATTTTAGTTACCGGAGGAAATATAAAAACCGATACCGAAGAATATTTAATTCGGGCCAATAATAGATCTTATTATGGAAAAGAACTTTCTAATATTATTGTTAAAGCTACCGACGATGGTAAAACTGTACGTTTACATGATATTGCTATAATTCGAGATCGATTTTCCGAAACGCCAAACGCCACCTATTTTAATGGTGAATTAGCCGTTAATATAACAGTAACAAGTACAAATAATGAAGATTTAATTTCTTCGGCCGATAAGGTGAAGACTTATATAGATGGCTATAATGAAAGTCATAACAACGTAAAGCTTCATATTGTTAGAGATTTATCTGTTACGCTAAATCAACGTACCCAACTATTAACAGAGAATGCTATTGCTGGGATGATTTTAGTATTGGTTTTCTTATCCTTATTTTTAAATACACGTTTAGCGTTTTGGGTTGCATTTGGTTTGCCTATTTCATTTTTAGGAATGTTTGTTTTTGCAGGTCAGTTTGATGTTACTATTAATATCTTATCGCTTTTCGGAATGATTATCGTTATTGGTATTTTAGTCGATGATGGTATTGTAATAGCCGAGAATATCTATCAGCATTACGAAAAAGGTAAAACACCAATACAAGCCGCGATCGATGGAACGATGGAGGTACTTCCACCAGTTGTTTCTGCAATTATTACCACACTTTTGGCTTTTTCATTATTCTTGTTTTTAGATAGTAGAATTGGTGAGTTTTTTAGTGAAGTTTCAGTCATTGTAATTCTTACTTTGGTTGTTTCTTTGATAGAGGCTTTATTAATATTACCTGCGCATTTAGCACATTCCAAAGCGCTTCATAAGCAAGTAGAAGATAAAAACCCTTCTAGATTAAAACAGTTTTTTTCTAAAATGCGTGTCATTAATAAGCTAGGTGATAGGTTTATGGTGTTTTTGCGGGATAAGGTTTATAGCCCGAGTTTAGATTTTGTTTTAAAATATAAAATGTTATCCTTAGGTTTTTTTGTAGCACTTTTAATACTAACATTTGGTTCTGTTGGAGGAGGTATAATTGGTGTAACTCTATTTCCATCTGTTGCCAGTGATCGCGTTTCGGTAGAATTAGATATGCCAAATGGTACCAATGTAAAAGTTACAGATTCTATTATTTCTATGATTCAAGAAAAAGCATATGAGGTAAATAAGGAACTAACGGAAAAATACCTTAAAGGAACAGATAAGGTATTGTTCGAAAATACCATTTTGTCTTTATCAAGTTCATCTAGTGCGAGTTTACAAATAAATATGCTGCCTGGCGAAGAGCGTCCAGATGCTATAAATGCTAGTTTGGTAACAAATAAATTACGCGAAGCTGTTGGCCCAGTTATTGGTACGGAACGTTTAATTTTTGGATCGGGTGGTAATTTTGGAGGTAGCCCTGTTTCGGTATCCTTGTTAAGTAATAATATAGACGAATTAAAGGCGGCTAAATTAGAATTGAAAGAGGTTTTAAAAACTAACCCACTATTAAAGGATGTTGAAGATAATGATCCTGCAGGAATTAAAGAAATTCGTTTAGAATTAAAAGAAAGCGCTTACTTGTTAGGTTTGGATTTGCAAACGGTTATGACGCAAGTACGATCTGGTTTTTTTGGAACACAGGCACAACGTTTTCAGCGTGGACAAGATGAAATTAAAGTTTGGGTACGTTACGATTTATCCAATAGAAAGTCCATAAATAATCTAGATGATATGCGTATTGTAACACCATCTGGAGCTCGTGTAACTTTAAAGGATATTGCGAGTTACACTATTCAAAGAGGAGATGTTGCTATAAATCATTTAGAAGGACAAAGAGAAATTCAAGTCTCTGCAGATTTAAAAGACCCAAGCACAAGTGCTACAGATATTATTGATGATATTCGGAAGAATATTATACCAGAGATTCATTCTAAATATCCAACAATTTCAGCATCTTATGAAGGTCAAAATAGAGAGGCTTCAAAATTATCGAGCTCACTTGCAAATGCAGGGATTCCTATTTTGTGTCTTATTTATATAACCATTGCTTTTACTTTCCGAAGTTATAGTCAACCTATTTTGCTTATTTTGTTAGTACCTTTTAGTTTAACAGCTGTGGCTTGGGGACATTGGGTTTTAGGATTTCCGGTAAACATCTTATCGCTTTTAGGTATAATTGCATTAATAGGTATTATGGTGAACGATGGTTTGGTTTTAATAGGGAAATTTAATTCCAATTTAAAAGATGGTATGCCGTTTGATTTGGCGCTTTCTGATGCGGGTAAATCTAGGTTTAGAGCAATTTTCTTAACCTCGTTAACAACGGTTGCAGGTTTGGCTCCATTGTTATTAGAAAAAAGTAGACAAGCTCAGTTTTTAAAACCTATGGCCATTTCAATTTCCTTTGGGATAGCATATGCTACCATTTTAACCCTTTTGGTTTTACCTTTATTTTTATCATTTAGTAATAGTGTTAAAAAGAATGCGAAGTGGTTGGCTACTGGTAATAAAGTAACAAAAGAAGAAGTAGAACGTGCAATTAAAGAACAAAATGAAGCTCATGAACATTAAATTTGTTTTTTTTAGTATAATAGTAATGTTGCAAACAATTGTTTTTGCACAAGAATTGATAACGCCAGAGAAGGCTGTTAGTTTGGCTTTAGAAAATAATCACGGTATTAAGTTAGCCAAAACCGATGTGGAAATTGCTGAGAATAATGCCGATATTTTAAATTCTGGATATTTGCCAACTGTAACAGGAAGTGCGGGAGCAAATTATAATTTAGATGATACAGAAGTTGGTTTTGCAGATGGAACTAATCGAGTATTAAACGGTGCAGAGAGTTCTAGTTATAATGCATCGGTAGATTTAAATTACACGTTATTTGATGGTTTGGGAAGATCTTATACGTATAAACAAAATAAAGAAACCAAACAGTTAACTGAGTTACAAGCTCGTGAAACTATTGAAAACACCATAGTACAGTTGTTCTCAATTTATTATAATGTAGCCGAACTCATAGAAAATAAAGATGCCGTTTCACAAACGTTAACCATTTCTAAAGACCGATTAATACGTTCTCAATATCAGTTTGATTATGGGCAAAGCACAAGATTAGCAAGCCTTAATGCGGAAGTTGATATTAATAATGATAGTATTAGTTTAATGAATACTACTCAAGAATTAAAGAATGCTAAGCGTGATTTAAATTTTGTATTAGGGAATACAATTTCTCAAGACTTTACCATAAATACAGAAGTGTCTTTTAATACGCTTTATGATAAAAATGAGTTGTTAGAAAATGCTAAGATGAATAATATTAGTGTTTTACAGGTGAATAAAAATATTGAAATTAATACTTTGGGAGTGAAATCTGAAACATCAGCCTATTTACCAACGGTTGGATTAACTGGGAGCTATGGGTGGAATAAAAATAATAATAATGCAGCCTCATTTGCAGCATATTCTATTAATACCGGACTTTCTGCAGGTTTGAACTTAAGTTGGAACTTGTTTGATGGAGGAAGTACAATTACTAATGTAAGAAATGCTAAATTGAATTTGGAAACACAAAATATTCTGAAAGAACAACTTTTAGTTTCTGTAGTGCGAGATTTTAATAATGCTTGGGATGATTATGAAAATAAGTTAAGTATTTATAAACTGCAGGAGCATAATATTAAAACATCTCAGAATAATTTTGATAGAACAGAAGAGAAGTTTAAATTAGGTCAGGTAAATTCTATCGAGTTTAGACAAGCAGCTTAATTTGTTAAATGCTGAGTTGAGCCGTAACCAGGCTAAATATTTGGCTAAAGTAGCTGAAATTCAAATGCTTCAAATTTGTGGAGCGCTTTTGAATATTGAGTTTTAAAGACCTTTTCTATTAGGATCTATACGTTTTGTCGATTAAAAGTGTATTTTGTCTGAAGTCAAATGTTAAAATTTCTTGCGTTTTAACGAATAAAATAGTTATTAATCTGATTTGAGCGTAATATTTTGTAGGACAATAAACATTAAAACTGTATTTCCTATGAAAAATCTAAAACTTATATTGATATGTTGCTTGATTTCTAGCTACTCATTTGCTAGTGTTACTAAAAATGAAAAAAGTGCTTTAGTAGCTCTATATAAATCTACTCATGGAACAGAATGGAATACTTCTTGGGATTTAAATGCCGATGTAAGTACATGGTTTGGAGTTACAGTTAAAAATGATAATATTGTAGAGATAAACCTTCAGTTTAATAACTTGCAAGGTGAGTTACCAAATGAATTAGGAAGTTTACGCTATTTAAAAATACTTAATTTAGGATTCAATAAAATTTCGGGTAAAATACCAGCTTCTTTGGAGAACTTAAAGGACTTAAAAGCTTTAGTGTTATTTATGAATAATTTAGAAGGGCAAATACCTTCAGGAATTGGACAGTTAAAAAAAATAGAAAGTATAAAGCTTTATGGAAATAAACTAACAGGAAATATTCCAGATTCATTAATGAATTTAACCAATTTAAAAGAGTTATTATTAAGTAGTAACTTTTTGACAGGAACAATTCCTGTTGGTATTAAATCTCTAAAGAAGTTAGAGAAGTTAGGTTTAATGGATAATAAAATGGATGGAGAAATTCCAGCAGAATTAGCTCAACTTGATAATTTAGAAGAGTTATTGTTATCTTCAAATAGTTTTACTGGTAACTTGCCAGTAGAGTTTGTTAATTTAGCTAAACTAAAAACTTTAATGGTAAGCGATAATAATTTAAAACAGGATTATATTACGGTTTCTGGTAATCGTCCTCAAAACTTATCTAATATTATTTTTCATAGCAATACAGCTGCAAGTATAGACATTGAAAAAGAATAGTATATAAGGAAAAGTATTTTACAGTTAAGACTAAAAAGGTAACCTTGAAGGGTTACCTTTTTTTCTGCATTTATTTAAGTAAAAAGTGTTAATTATATTAATGAAAAAAAATATTGATTTGGAATATGCAGGTTCTAAGTAAGTTAGTAAATAATGTGATTTTTTTGTAAAAAAAAGCTTGTAATATCTAAAAAGCATTGTATATTTGCAGTCGGAAATAATTTGATTGGTATTATGAGCCAAGAGTTAAAAGCTAAGTAAATTTTTTCTAGATTATATCGCGGGATAGAGCAGTAGGTAGCTCGTCGGGCTCATAACCCGAAGGTCACTGGTTCGAGTCCAGTTCCCGCTACAAAGTATAAATTATTTAAAAACAACGGTTTAGTTTTCACTAAGCCGTTTTTTTATGCATAGTTTAAAAGAATTAATTACCTTAGATGCACAAAATGAATACGAAAGTGCATACGATTTGTCAGTAAACAAAAAATTTTCAACCCCAAAAATCTATTCAGCGAGCGGTGATTTAAAAAAGCGCTGGTATCTCTATTTCTCGTACCGACACCCAAAAACCGGTAAGTTAAAACGGGTAACACCATTTTATGGCAATGCCAATAAATATAAAACGAAGGAAGAAAGACTCTCCGTTCTGGTTACTTATAGAAAAGTGTTATTAAAGCTATTAAAACAGGGTTATAACCCATATGATAACAATAAGGAGCTCTATTTACGTTTAAAGACCAAGGAAAACCTTAAAGAGCAACATGTTTTAGATCATGCAGAAAACAAAAGCTTGACTACTGTTGACGATAAACCAGCGATGACTTTGCAAGATGCTTTTGATTTTGGATTGAAACAAAAAGAAAAGATCGTAAATTCAACTACCAAAAGAAGTTATGACAATCGTGTAAAGAATTTTTTAGTGTGGCTGAATGAAAACCATTCAGAGCTTAAGACTATCAACAACTTAAACAAACGAGTAGTTTCAGGCTTTTTAAACGAGATATTGGAGAAAACAAGTGCACGGAATAGGAATAATTTTCGAACGGATTTAAGTAGTATCATGCAAGTCCTAGAAGACAATGATATTGTAAAATTAAATTTTATTAAAAAAATACCAGTTCTAAAATCCATACCAGAAAGAAACAAAACCTATACAACCGAAATTCAAGAAGATATTTTTGAATACTTGGAAAAGAAAGATCCTATACTTTTGCTTTACATCAAATTTATTTCCTATAATTTTCTGCGTCCCATAGAGGTGTCAAGGTTAACTGTAGGTGATATAAACACGAAAGATAGGACCATACAGTTTAAGGCAAAGAATAGCCCGTTAAAAACAAAAATTATTCCAGAAATTTTATGGGATGATTTGCCGGATTTATCTGAATTAAATAAAGAATGGGTTTTATTTACACCTCTGCAAATTGGAGGTGTCTGGGAAACGCAAATTAACAACAAAAGGGACTACTTTTCAAAGCGCTTTAAAAAGGTTGTAAAAGACCATTTTGAGTTGAATAAAGATTACGGACTGTACAGTTTTAGGCACACCTATATAACTAAACTATACCGTGCACTAATGAACGATTCGTCACCTTTTGAAGCAAAAAGTAAACTTATGTTGATAACTGGTCATTCTTCAATGAGCGCACTAGAAAAATATTTACGAGATATTGACGCTGAATTGCCAGCCGATTATTCCGAAATGTTAAAGAATACTCATGGGTAAACCTATTTTACATCAGTTTTATTTAAGCCTGATTCCGAATTTATTGACGGAATTATTTTTCTTCATACCTAAAAATGAAATGAGTCAAGATATTATTGAAAAGTTTGAATTTTTTAAAACAACAAACATTTTCAATAAAATATATGTCATGGATTATAACCAAGGTCCAATGGAATATAAAAATACAAGGAGTAATAAGCACCTTTTGTTAAAAACAAGTGATCTGGACAAAAATTTATTTAGCTTATTGGAAAAGAAGAGCGAAGTAAAGGAATATGAATTTGATTATATTCTGGAGAAGTATTTTGAATTAGCGGAATGTTTGTTTTATATAACGAATTGGATGAAAGACAACATGGCTCAAATGGATCAATATAGCGATGGTGTTTTGGGTCTATTCCATATCCAGTCCCTAAATTATAAAAAACATTTCGAGAGTTTGGTCAAGAACTTTTATCCAAGCAGGGCTATTCTTCCTAAGGGAAACTTTAATGCCCAACATTTAATAGAGACCTATTTTCCAGATATTGAAAGTGGATATAACAACTCAAAGAAAAGAACGGTTACCGCACCAATAGTTCAAATAGAGAACCAATTGGAAAAGAAGCCACAACAAAAAAAACTACACAAAACACCATTGGTTACAGATTTAGAGGCAGAAACAGTGCTATTAAAGCATGTATTTAATTTAGATATTAAACAGCTAAAATGAAAATTATACGTAAATTACACGTGTAATTGACTCATAAATATGAAAAAAACTGAAATTTGTCTGCATTGCAACGACGATTATATCCCAACCCGCAGAGGTGTGCAGAAATTTTGTTCCAAATCCTGTAAGTCCAGATATTGGTATCTGAAACAAAATTACAGAAAAGATGTTGTAAAAGATTCTACTGAAGAAAAAGTTGAAAAGCAAAAAGCAAAAGTTGAAACAATGAGTCTATCAGGTATTGGAAATGCTGTTGTAGGAACAGTAGTCGTAGAAGGGGTAAAACATATACTCACTTCGCCTGAAAACAAACCAGCCACAAAAAAAGATATTCAAGACCTCAGAGCTCTTATATTCGGTCGCTATTTACCCGTTAACAATACGGGCAAAGATTCAATGGGAAGATCTCCATTCTATGATGTTGAAACTGGGGATGTGGTGTTTTTGTTTCATTCATAAATTTGTTATTTGGGTTCTATACCAAATCTTTTAATTGTGATTTATCCACTCGATAAAACAATTTTTTTAAATGGATTATTTAACTTTTCTTTATAATATGCGAGTGGTGCGTACATTTTTTCACATGTTTTACATTAACTTACTGAAAAGAATAAAAGATTTACATTAATTTTGTGTTTTAATACTTTCCTAAATTCTGAGATTTGTTAGAAAAAAGACAACAATTACCCCAAGAACAATTCATAGATACAGATTATTTCATTTACTGCTTAGAAGCGGTAGAAGATGTAGAAATAAATCTGGTTACTGAAGCTCAAAAAAAACTAAAACATTTAACCACGCAATATGGAGTTGCTAGTATTTATAATACATGCGACACCATTGAAGGATTAGAAGACAACTTAAACACATTAGTTTTAGGAGATCATAGTTTTAAAGATTACGAAATAATTTACCTAGTTATTACAGGTGAAGCTAATAGTATTTGTTTAAATGACTATTACTACAGTTTACAAGAAATTGCAGAAATTTTTGAAGGACGATTAGACGGAAAGATTTTACATTTTTCCAATGCAAAAGTTTTAGATTTAGACGAAGAAGAAGCTCAATATTTTTTAGACATTACTGGAGCAAGAGGTATTTCTGGATACGGTAATGTTTCTAACGGAATTACTAGCTCAAGTCTGGATATAGCCTTTTTTAACTTATTTAACGAAGATGATAATATGCTAGATGTGGTGGAAGAGTTGCATCAAAGACATTATAAAATTTGTAAACTGCTTGATTTTAGATTGTATTATTAAGCTAAGGATGTTATAGTTTTATCCTGGGGATGAATCTATTTAGAACACAGATGGCGCGTTGGCAATATTATGATGTTCCTGATGTGTATGGAATGGGATTATTATTTCTAATTTTCAATCAATTACGGAATTCCGTAAATAACTTCTTGTTAATTTTTTCTATCTTTGAGAGACAGCGTTTTGAGTAATAAATTCTCCCTAAACACTATCTCAAACTAATACTGTTTTATAGTTCTTGTACTATAAGTCACAACTATTTATGTATGAAAATTAAGAAGATTAAAATTGAAAACTATAGACTTTTAAAACAGTTTTCAATTGATTTAGAAGAAATAATGTCTTTAGTGATTGGAAAAAACAATACAGGAAAGACTTCACTATTAACGGTTATAAATAGTTTTTTAAATGGTTCAGATAAGAGCAGGTTTTCATTTGATGATTTCAATATCGATTTTAAAAATGAATTAAGAACTTTAATTGAAGAAGATATACCGCAACAAGAGAATTATAAATCAGTCGGTATAAAGCTTAAGCTTTTTATAGAATATAATGAAGATGATAACTTAGCTAACCTTAGTAGAGTTATGATGGACTTAGATCCTGAAAACAAGTTTGTTGTTTTAGGTTTTGAATATCATTTAACATATGATTCATTAGAGAGAATTAAGCATAAGTATGCTGAATTTCAAGCTAAAGAAGTTGTAAAACTTGGTGAAGACGAAAACTATAGACAGAGAGATATATTTTATTTTTTAAAGGTATATCAAGGAGATTTTTTTAAATCTAGTCGAAAATCTATAGAGTACAATAGAATTGATGAAATTGAAAATGATGATAATTTCATTGATTTAGATTCTCCAGAGAAAATATCTACTAAAGATATTATAAGCTTTAAATTTATTAGCGCTAAAAGAAGTGTTACCAATAAGGAGAATGATAAAGCATTGTCAGGTCAAACGTCAGAAATTTATAATGAAACAGAGAAAACTGATGAGCAAAATGAGAAAATAGAGCAATTTAAAGAAGAACTAATATCAACAGATTATACTCTATCAGAAATTTATGAAACTCTATTTGAAGATGTTATTGAACAAGTTCGATTATTTGGAGGTATAAAAAGTGATGATTCCACCATTAAAATAGAATCTTCTTTACAACACAGGGAGTTATTGTCAGGAAATACAACAGTTATGTACAAACATAATGATACAACTTTACCTGAATATAACAATGGTTTGGGGTATATGAATTTGATTAGTATGATATTTCAAATTGAAATATTAATACAAGAATTTAAAAAGAGTAAAGATGAAAAGCCTGCTGATATAAACTTATTATTTATTGAAGAGCCTGAAGCACATACACATCCTCAAATGCAGTATGTTTTTATTAAAAACATTAAATCTTTGCTTAAAAGGGGGATTGTTCGTGAAGATGGTGATAATAGAGAGTTACAAGCAGCAATAACAACACATTCTTCACATATCGTTGCTGAAAGTGTTTTTGATGATATTAAGTATTTAAAAAAAGATGGAGAGAACAGTGTTATCTCTAAAAATCTAAAAAGCCTAGAGAAAGAGTACACTGATAATGGGGAAGAAGAAAACTATAGATTTTTAAAACAGTATTTAACTTTAAATAGGTCAGAATTATTTTTTGCAGATAAAGCAATATTAATAGAAGGTGATACTGAAAGATTACTTTTACCTGCGATGATGAAGAAAATTGATCAAGATTGCACCACCAATCAATTATTATCTCAAAATATTTCAATTATAGAAGTTGGTGCACATTCTCAAATATTTGAAAAATTTATTGATTTTATTGATTTAAAAAAATGTCTTATTATAACCGATATCGATAGTAACTACGATGAATTAAAACTTGAAGATGATGGAGTTACGGCTAAGAAGCACGCTAATGGTAACGATAAAATGAAAACCATAAAATGTACTCCCAGTAATCCAAATGCAAATTATACTTCTAATAACTCATTGATTTTCTTTCATGAAAAGACCAAGAATCTAAACTATTTTAAAAACCTCTCGTTTGATTGGAAAATACTGAGGAAAAACAGAAAAAAAGAATGGGTTTCAAATCGAAAAGGCAAGCTGTTATTAGCGTACCAAATTGAAGAAGATGGTTACCATGCAAGAAGTTTTGAGGATGCCTTTTTTAAAATCAATAGAGATTTTATCCTTAACAATACTTTTCCTTCTTTAACTTCTAAATGGGTTAAAAAATATCGAAATAACGAAATTGATGAATTTATTCTAGCCGAAAAGGCTATTGAAAAGAAGCCTCCATTTGCAATAGAAGTTTTATTAAATAGTGAAATGTCACCTGAAGGTAATCAGTTTATTAATTGGAATACTCCACTATATATTTCAGAAGGTTTATTATGGCTACAAAAAGATTAAAAATTAAAGATCTATGGATGAATTTCAACAGATAATGAACCATATTGGAAATGGTAACAATTTCTTATTAAGTGGTGGAGCTGGTAGTGGAAAAACATATACTTTAGTTCAAGTTATTAAAAAATGTATTGAAGATTTTCCTACTGCAAAAGTTGCTTGTATGACATATACGAATGCAGCTGTGAAAGAAATTGAAGAAAGAGTAAATCATAAAAACTTAAATGTTACTACAATTCACGACTTCCTATGGGATAATATAAAGCATTTTCAAAAAGAACTAAAACAAAGTCTTACTGTTTTGGCTAATGATGATTTAATTACTAGAATTAATATTTCAAGTGTTAATCCAGTTCCTAATGATTTTTTTGATGATTTAGAAAAAGGAATTCAATATAAAGAGTATTTACGTTTACAAGATGGTATAATATCTCACGACGAATTATTGATATTAGCTAATCACTTATTTAAAACATACCCAAAACTAAATGACATACTAAAAGATAGGTTTAAGTTCATTTTTGTTGATGAATATCAGGATACCAGCAAATTGGTGATAGAGATTTTTTTAGAGCATTTTAAGCTAAGTAATAAAAAAAATATTATTGGTTTTTTTGGAGATGCAATGCAATGTATTTATGATAACACTGTTGGTAATTTAGATGCATATAAAGGTGAAGAAGATGACGAAGTTCGAGAAGTTAAAAAACTACAAAATAGAAGAAACCCAAAATTAATTATCGATTTGGCTAATAGACTTAGAACAGATGGTTTAGTACAAACTGAATCGGATGATGAAAATGCTCCAAATATGGATGAAGGAGGTGTTTTAAAAGTTGGAGATATTCAATTTTTATACTCTGACAATGAAAACATTAAAAAGATAAAAGAACATCTTAGTTGGAATTTTAGTGATTCAAAAAACACAAAAGAACTTAATTTAACTCATAATCTAATTGCAGATAAAGCTGGAATTAGAAACTTAATGAATATCTATAATAGTGATGGGGTATTAAAATACAAAAATCGAGTTCGCAAATACATTAAAGATAATGGAATTGATGAAGATTTCTCTGTTATGACTTTTGGAGAAGTTTTAGATTTTTTAGTAGGTGTAAACCCTACAAATAGTATGCAACAGTTTATCGATAATAATCCAGAATTATATGATGTCGCCAGGAATCAAAATTGGGATGTTTTTTCAAAAATATATGTAGATAAAGACCAATTACTTGATGATAAGAAACAAAATGAAGATAATGAAAACAAAAAAGGTTCAAAAAGAGATGCTTTAATTAGACATTTGTTTAAAATAGAAACTAATATTTTTCTTTATTCTAACAAACGTTATAATGAGTTTTTAAGAGACACAGATTATAGATTTAACATTCGAAGAATAGAAGACAAAAGAGTTTTAAAAGCGAGTATCGAATCATTAATTAATGTTGGAGAAAAAACGATTGAAGAAGTAATAAATGAAGCCAATGAAAATGGTGTTTGTTTAATTGATGATAAATTAGAAAGGTTTAAAATTGATAAGGAGTATTTATTTAACAGAGTTAAAAATGTAAAATATAAGGAGTTCCAAAAATTATTTATTTACTTAGAAGGTTTTACTCCCTTTTCAACTCAACATAAGACTAAAGGAGCGGAATTTGATAATGTATTAGTGATTTTGGACAATGGAGGGTGGAATAATTATAATTTTAAAAACCTCTTTTTAGTTGCAGGTTCTGAATCTGTACTAGAAAGAACTCAAAAACTATTCTATGTTTGTTGTACAAGGTCTAAAGAAAAATTGGCTATCTATTTCAATTCACCAAGTGATGACGTAATTGCAAAAGCTAAAGAATGGTTTGGTGAAACCAATGTAATACCTCTTTAGAATAAGAATAAAGGTTGCATATTCCAAAACCTGAATAAATTAGTATTAAATTAATTATAAAATCATATGTTCAAAAAAATCAAAAATAGAGATGCTTGGTCTACGATAAGAGGTTTTGTATATCAAGTCGATCTTACTATTTTGAGGTGGTTGGATTTAAAATCGAATGAAGTTTTAGAGTTAGAAAAAGGAGAAGACATTGATATAGTTACCAGAGATTTGTCTAATCAAGAGATATCTAGAGATTTAGAACAAGTAAAATATAGAGAAGGTGGCCTATCATTAAATCAAACAGAAGTACTTGAACTATTATTAAATTTTTTCATTCATAAAAAGAACAACCCATCCAATAGAATCTTATATAGATTTATAACGAATACTAGCTATGTATTAGAGAGACCAGCTCTATTTGTGAAAAGTAAAAGTGGAATAGAGACTTGGAACGAATTAAGAAATATAAAAGATATAAAAATAGACGATAAACGGTTAATAAAAATAAAAACACATTTAACTCAAAAAATTAATAAAAAAATTTCTGAAGAATCAGAATTAAAAAAAGATTGGATAGCTTTTAATGAATTAATTGAGGATAAAAAAAAATTAATTGGTTTTATTAAAGATTTTGAATGGAGTTTTAATAATGAGAATATTGAACAAATTGCTAATCGAGTTAAAAATAAAATATCTGATAATTTTAGTACAGAAATAGATTCTACTGAGTTAATATATTCTAGACTTTTTCTTTTTGTTTTTAAACTTTTATGTAAAAAAGAATTAAAGCAATTAGATGAAGAAAAATTAAATATTCAAGCTGCATTACCAAAATTAGATTCGAGTGATTTAGAAGTTTTAGAAATATTGAATAAACTATTGTTTGATATTGATGGTAGAATTACAATATTGGAGGATAAAGTTGCTATTAATAGTGGCAAAATAGCTGAATTGGTTGGTGATGCTAAATTAATTGCAAATTCTAATGCTGTTTTTGAATACAAAGTGAAAAACTTATCGATAAAATCGCCTCCAGTGATTCGAAATGGTTCACTTAGAGAAAAAAAAGTTGAAACTATTTTAAACTATTTTAATAGTCACTCTTGGGTTGGATTTCAAGGAATAAATGGAACAGGGAAGTCTCAACTAGCCTCATTAATTAGTCAAAAATTTGAAAGCTATTATTGGCTAGACTTAAGAGCTTACAATCAAGATTTAGAGAAATCATCTGCATTATTAGAAGCGTTTTTGTCCATTATATCTAAAAAGAATATAGATCATATTAGAAGTTTTTGGCTAGACAATATAATAAGCTCAGTACCAAATAATACATTAATTATTTTAAATGATATTCCTAAAATTGAGTTAGGAACTTCATTCGGAGACTTATTCGTATTAATAGTAAACAAGTTCGAGAATTCCAAAATAAAGTTGTTGACTACTTCGAATTATAAAGTTACTGAGTCTATAAAGTCGGTTATATCAGATAGTTCACTTATAGAAATAGATAAGTTTGAATTTTCAGATGAAGAAATAAAAGAATATTTAAAAAATATCAAAGCAAACGAGTATGTACACGATTACATTGATTTAATTGTATCTTTTTCAAAAAGAAACCCAAGACTTTTAAGTGGTATTTTAAACCATTTAAAATCGATTGATTGGGGAGAAAAATCTACTGACATATTTGACACGCTATTAAAAAAGAACTTCACTGATGGAGTACTAGATGATTCTCAACTTTTAATTAAAAAATTTATATCAAATAATGATTCTAAAGAGTTACTTTATCGACTTAGTTTGATTTATTGGGATTTTGATTTTACAACTGTAAAGTTAGTATCAAACATAAATTTGAAAATCCCTCATCCATATGAAAGATTGCAAGATTTACTTAATTTATGGATACAAGAATCTAATGATAAACTATTTAATGTTTCTCCATTAATATCCGAAATCGGTAAAAAAAATTTATCAGATGATACAATACAAAATATACATTTAGCAATTGCTAATTCAATAATTCAAGATGGATTGATTGATGAGATAAATGCATCTAGATGTATAACTTCTTTTTTAAATGGTAAAGACTATAACAATGCAGGTTTAGTATTAATTAATATATATAAAACAGCAACAAATCCATCACAGGTAAATCATTTATTAAGTTGGGGGTATTTTAGTTTTTGGACAGAATTAAAAATTCCCATTCAGATGGACATTATATTAAGGTCACATATCAGAACTGAACAAATTAGATTGCATAAAATTATAGGAAAAGATTCTAGTAGACAAAAGATATTTTTAGAGGAATATTTAAATGAATCTGGAATAACTACTTCAGAGAGGATATTAATACATCTTCAATGTCTTGGTTTTGAAGCACACGAAAATATTTCAAAATTTTGGTTTCACATTGATGCTGTTTTAAATAATATAACTGAACTAGACAAACTGTATAAAGATGTAATTGATAAGGAAACTTTATCAGGAATTTTGTGGTATCCAATTAATGAATTCATTGAATGGAGTGATATTAAAAAATGGTTAGTAACAGTAAATATTTTAGAAGAAAAATTTGATTTTAATTTTTTTGAAAATGAAATTTCCCAAACAATAATATCTCTAGTTTCTTCAAAAATTATTAATCGAGAAGATGAAAAAAATGAAGTAGATCGTGACTGGAAAATAGTCTTGTCTAATTTGATTTTTTTAGCAGAATACTTTAGTAATCGTAACGAAGAAATTTTAGAAGCAGTAGTAATCAAAGAGATAATTTCAATTGAATGTAATATAAATAAAGATTATGCTAAATCTGAAAAAATAACTATTGAAAAGGCTAATTTATACGAGAAAAAAGAGGCTAAGTATTTATTGTATGAAAATTTAGGAAAACTACAATATAGAAATGATGATATAAATTCTAGTAATATGTATCTAGGTAAAGCTTTGGAATTGAATTGTGTCAATCAATTAAATTATATTGATACTTTGATTTATGCAGGTACATCTATATCAGAATCAAACACTTCAAAAGCAGTAGATTATTTCAAAGAAGCTTATGAATTAGCTCAGTTAAATGAAGATACTTTTGAATTAGATTTTATTCAAATACAAGGTGAACTTGCAATTGCATACTGGTTGAATAATGATTTTGAAAATAGTTTTAAATATTTTGAACTATTTATAAATAGGTTATTTAAATCAAAAAATGAACATTTTAATGAGTTTTGGATACGTTTATTTTCTTGGTCTTCTCATGCAATAGGTTATATTTCATCTGCTGTAGGGAAAGAAGATATACCTAAATTTGTACATGATGGAAGTGATTACCGAAAACCATATCAAGGTATATTAACATTTAATACAAAAGATTTATCAGATTTATATGATATTAAGAAGGAGCCTTTAACTATGGCTCTAATGGCTTCATTTGCTGATGGAGTTGATGATATCAATAAAGCATATACTTGGTCTTTGAAGGCTTTTGATTTAGCTAGAAAAGTAGAAAGTAACGATGTGTTACTAATGGTTTCTGCTTTATGTTCACAATATTCACTTGTTAATTTTAAAGTTGAAGAAACTTTAGAAGCTAATTTAATGTTTTCAGCTATAAATACTCATATTCAAGGAGAAGGGAAAGAGAAATTTGATCAAATTAAAAACATAGATATTGAAGAGCTTATCAAAGAAAAGCCAAGTAAAAAATGGGGTATTGCTGAAAATCTAACTATTACTTTTGCTGTAATTCCACTTTTCATTAAACTACTAAATGCCTTTTTAATTGAAGATATTGATAAAACAAAAAAAAGAATAAATTTTATCGAAGGAATAGAAGGCTGTCAAAGTATTGCCTCAGATAGTAACCTGTGGACAGAAGTCTTAAATGTAACTCAAGAAATATTACAAAATAAATTATCAAAAAGAGATTTAATTGAGCAAGCTAATGACTATGGTAATCGCGATCTAAAAAATTTGCAAATATTAAGTCAATTAGGTGTAATTTATTTAACTAAAAACAATATTGTTGAACAGATAATTAACATTTTTCCATATTTAATTAATATTTATAAAACGCATACAAGTATTAGAAAAAATATTTTACTCCCATTTGTTCTTGAAAGAAGTATAAACGCTGTTAAAAACGAGTATGTTGGTAGTAAACAAGAGTTATCTGAAATAATAAAAAGTATAAAAGAAATTGATCATAAAGATAGAAATTCAATACAAATGGTTTTACAAATAGTTGTAAACGAACTTGATATTAGTCTTCCAATTGATAGAAAGGAATGGGTTTTCGAATACAAAGACATTGTTGATATAGAATAATTATTATTTAAAACATCAATTTACGACCTCATAGAATTTTGGTAAAACAATAAGTTAATGGAGCGTTCATATTTTAGGGGTCTAGTAATAAAGTTTCTTAAGAGCTGGAAATACACAATAATTTCAAAGCAATCTTAACGAGTTATAATGCTTCCTAAAATATAGCGTAAAGAGCCGTAATTGTTTCCGAAATTATATGCAGTCATGATTTTTTTGTTTCTTTTTTTATCAAAAAAAAAAGATGAAGAACTTTAAAAATTTGATTAAAAAAATTATTCTAAATGAAAAGCATTAATATAATTGTATTCTGACTAAATTAAGTTCAAAAAACAAGTATGAAGTTCTCAATTGTTAATGGTAATAGGGTTGAAGCGTTTCCAAAAGGTAAAGGGCTTTGTATATGTTGTAATCAAGAAACTGTTGCTAAATGTGGTTCAAAAATAATCCACCATTGGGCGCATAAAACTCTTGAACATTGCGATAATTGGTGGGAAAATGAAACTGAGTGGCATCGAAAGTGGAAATCTTACTTTCCAATTGAATGGCAAGAAGTCATTCAATATGATAAAATAACTGGTGAGAAACATATTGCAGACATAAAAACAGAAAAAGACTTTGTAATAGAAATTCAAAATTCTCCAATGTCAATTGAAGAACTTAAATCCAGAGAAAAATTTTATAAAAAAATGTTGTGGATTGTTAATGGCGAAAAATTTGTAAAGAACTTCCATATTCTTGGTGAACTTCCAAACCCTAGGGATAAGACTTTTATAGATATTGCATTTGAATCTACAAAAAAAGACCACTTAGGTCGAGGTTTCTTTAAATATTCGGAAAACCCAGATTGGAAAAGTAGCTATGATGAAATAATACTAGTTAGATTGCATGATTATAGTGAGATAAAGAATGAAGTAGAAGAATCTTATATTGGTCATCATTTATTTGATTGGGTAAAAAGACGAGATGTTTGGTTTAGATCCAAAACCGATGTGTTTATTGATTTTGGAGGAGAAGTCTTATGGAAGTTAATGAAATATGACAGTAAAGGTCTTTATTGTGTAAGAAGAATTAATAAGTCTTATTTCATTGGAAAAGCAATTGGTCAAAATAATATGTAGTCTTGATTTTTCTTTCTTCTTTGATCAAGAATTTAAATTCTTGATCAAATCTGAACTTAATAATGATTATTTGTCGAATTTTAAGGTGTCCTAAAAAAGGGAAGCCTACAAAAGCACTAAAAAAATGGACGATGCCCATCAGAAATTGGGGAGTTATACTAAATCAATTTTTAGCTATATTTTAAAATAGGGTTAAGCTATAAATAACTTAACCCTGAAATTTTGAACTTACACACTTTTTAGGATAGTGTTTTTTTAAACCTAATAAGTAGCCAATTATCAGTTAATAAATAATTATTTTCTTTTTTACTTTACCTGTTAACGTTTCCACTATCACAATATAAACACCTGAAGCTGTTTGAAGTGGTAAGGATATAAATGGCTCATTTTTTTTAATACTCCATGCTTTTACTTGTTGTCCTAAAAAATTAAACAAACTAACATTGAGTATTTCTATATCTGCAATTCTATTCAATTCTAATTTGGAAATTGAATTATTCATATAAACATCGACACCTTCAAATAAAGCCACCGCTTCCGTAGTTTTTAAAAGGGACTGAAATACAAGTAAAAATCTATTTTTATATTCACCTGCCTCTAAATTAATTTCAAAAGTTTTATTTGTAATATCATGTGTTTCACCTGTTAAAATGTCTTTAATATAAAGAGAAGTGTTTTTTTCTACATTTTCTAACTCATCCACATTAATACTTATAAGTCCACCTGTTTTTGTTTGAATCCCTATGGGAATTTCTTTGTCAAAACCAAATTCATTAGTGACTTGGATGGCGTATTTTTTATTGTCAAGATCCCAATAGATATCATTATCAGAAACCTCGTAGATTTCGGCATCGTACCCCCAATCTACAGCATCCGACGTGTTTTTATCAAGAGTCAGTAAAATTTGATGGTGATTTAATTCAGGGGAATCAAAACCAATTCTGAATTTTGGCCTGAAATCATCTCCTTGCATAGTAGCGGTTTCCGATTTTGAATTATTGGATTTCATAAAAATAGAATTTCCAGAAGATTCCTTTATAAAAACACGCTGACTATTATTAAATTGAATTTGTCCGCCATCTGCATCACCCACAACAAAAAAGCCCTGACCAGCAGGAATATATTGCTTTGGTACGCCTTTTACTGACGTTCCTATAGTGCTCATGCCTGGAACAGGTGGGTTTGAAGACGCTGAAATGGCACCACCTTTAGAATAGGTTGCATAACCTCCTTGATAATCTGCCAAATAATGGGTGTCGCCGCCATAATGTTCCCCCAAATAAATAGTTCCAGTTATTGAACCTGTTCCCAGCGCTAATCCATTGTCATCAATAAACTTATTAGCATCTATGGCAGAAGGATAAGGGTTTCCAATCAAATATTCATTATTAGCGCCTATAGTTAATTCAATAATACCATTATTTGGTTGGCCCAAAAACGTATAGTTTTGTTCTGTGGCATCGGTATTTGAACCTTTCATGGAATAGCCTTGTCCAACCTTTAAATCCCCTGAATTACCAACTCTAGTCCAAGCGCTATAACCCAAATTAGAATCTTCTAGTTTGTACATCCAATAGGTACTAAGTTTAATTGGTGAACTTGGTATCCCGTCAGCATATGTATAAGGTGCATCAAAATCAATAGTTTTAATAGCGTTTGGGTCTGTACCATCATTTAAAACGTCTCCAATCGTATAATTTGCTCCAATTGAGTGAACCGGCGAGCTCCAATAATTATATCTAAAATTATTACCCGTTCCTTGTTGGTCAATTTCTATAGAGCCTGTACTTGCCGCATCAAAAATACTTCCGGTATTTTGTAATAATTGCGATCCTCCTTCTAAGTCAATTTTGCCATTCAGCATTAAATTCGTGGTAACCTGTAAACTATTGCTTATTATGTTTAATGAAGCACCACTTTGAATTTCAAGATTTTTTGCAAGACCAGCATTATCAGGTTCCGCTCCAATTATTGGGTATGTTGTTACTACAGGAATAATATTAATTAAATCATTTAAAGTAGTAGGAGTACCGCAGGTCCAGTTTCCTGCATCATTCCAATCTGAACTGGTTGCTCCTGTCCAATAATTTATGGTTGGTGTAATTACCACATTTACTGAACCAACCGAAGGACTGCAACCACCAGCATTTGTAACTGTAAAAGTATAGGTATTTGCATTTGCGGTTACCAATCCTGTACCCGAAATACTAACCACGCTTGGTGTAAAGGTATAGGTGCTGGTAGCATTGTAGTTTATAATCTGGAAACTTCCTGATGTCATACCGCATGTTGGTTGAGTAACGTTACCTACTCTCGGGATTCCATGATCTACTTCCGATCCATAAACAGAAATAGCCCCAGTCGTAGAAAGCATTCTACCTGTTATTTTACCGCCCGAACCTATATCGACCGCTCCAGGATTACTAATTAGATTTCCGCTGATAGTTGTTGAAGCCGCCATTGAAATGGCACCACCAGACAACCAAAATATTTTATCTGATGAAGCGCAATTAATCAAAACTACGGTCGTACCTGCAGCAGTTGATAAAGCACCGCCTATTTTAAAGATGAATTCCGCATTTGGGTCTCCTTGAGCATCTAAAGTAAGCGTCCCAGCTATAGAGGCTGCACCGGCTTGATAATAAACCCCTGGAGTTAACGTCTCACTACCAAAAACCGGAAGATGAGTGTCTGTAGTTACGGCAGTGTTTATTTGAACAACAACAGCATTTAAATCTAAGGCCGCTTGTGAGGAAATAGCATTTGTGTTTTGAATACTCCCTTTTACAACTGACGGAGGTCCAAAACCAGATATCGCACCTGAATTCGTGCCAATATCATTTGAGATATATGAAGTACTAGTGTTCGATACCGCGCCGGTGTTTGTGTAAAGAGAAAAATTTTCAATGGATTCAAGATTAATTTGAGACTCAGCTCTATCAATTCTTAAGAAAAATATAATAATCAGAAAAATGGGAAACAAGAATTTTGTTGTCGGAATCATAAATTTGGGTATTAAGATTTGTACTAATCATACCCTTTAGGTGAAAGTTGTCAAACAACCATTTGCTACCTGTGAATTTGTATAATTGGGGCTTCAATTATCACTTAAATGCGAAAGTAGGTATAATTAACTAAGGGCACTGTCTTATTATAATAGATTAGTTTTAATATCGAGTAAGTAAAAAAAAGTAAAGGTTTTTATATTGTTCGCTGGAAACGATTGATAATTGTGTGTAAAATAAATTGCTATAGCAATTTGATTTTATAAAACAATCGAGCGCTTGGTAGCGGCTATTTTACATAACGACTAATTATAGATACAAATGTTTATAAACTCTGCCTAGCAAACGGCTTAATAGTTTAATAACCTAAGTTCAAATTATTCTAATGAAAATGAATGCTTCTGGGTTATTTAACTTAATATAGAATTATAGCTATCAAATGGACTTCTCTCATATAACACCAATAATAGCATTTGTACTATAATGTTCTGCGTTATGTAACTTGGGCTTTGGTAAAAAGTGAAAGTTTTTACTATAGTTTCTTGAAAAATTTTATTCTCAAAAGTTTCTTCTGCTATGTTAATGGAACACTTTTTATGAGACGACCTAGGAGGGAAGTGTAATATGTGTGAAATGGATTAATTATAAAATTCTAATTTAAGATTAAAAGCCTACAAAAAATGGAAGCCTACAAAAGCACTAAAAAAATGGACGATGCCCATTAGAAATTGGGGAGTTATACTAAATCAATTTTTAGCTATATTTGAAAACAGGATTAAGCTATAAATAACTTAACCCTGAAATTTTCAACTTATACACTTTTTAGGATAGTGTCTTTTTTAATCTAATAAGTAGCCAATTATCAGTTAATAAATAATTATTTTCTTTTTTACTTTACCTGTTAACGTTTCCACTATCACAATATAAACACCTGAAGCGGTTTGAAGTGGTAAGGATATAAATGGCTTATAAGTCCTCCTTCTTTTGTTTGAACCCTCGAGGGCATTCAACTAAGGGTTTACACCTTTTACAGTAGATAAATTTGATACTCCTCCTTTAAAAAGAAAAACAAATCCAGATCTAATAGGGCTATTTCCTGGCTTTTCGTTAGGAGCAGCAACCAATAAATCACACTTATTATCATTATTAATATCAGAACCAATCAAAGAGGCACCAAATAAATCGCCATTCTCATTCTGGCCAAGTCCCTTTTGATCGATGCCTTGCCATGGCGTCAATTTACTATTATTCCCTTTAAAAATCATAACATAACCTGATTTAGGTGAATCGCCAGGAGCTTCACCAGGAAGGCCAACAGCAAGGTCGTCTTTTCCGTCTCCGTTAAAATCACCAACTGTGAGTGACGCCCCGAATTGATCGCCATTTTCGTTCTGCCCTAATCCCGTCTGATCAATTCCTTGCCATGGAATAAGACCGGCTGTAGAACCTTTGAAAGACATTACATATCCAGATTTTGGGGATTGACCAGGAGCTTCTCCGGGAAGACCAATAACAAGATCGTCTTTGTTGTCACCGTTAAAGTCGCCTGCAATCATTGATGCTCCAAAGAGGTCTCCTTTTTCATTTTTCCCTAACCCTTTTTGGTCAATTCCTTGCCATGGGCTAAGACCATTATTAGAACCTTTAAAAGTCATGGCATAACCAGACTTAGGTGAATTACCTGGAGATTCCCCTGGTAGTCCAACAGCAAGGTCATCTTTTCCGTCTCCGTTAAAATCACCAGCCGTCAACGATGCACCAAACTGATCGCCATTCTCATTCTCACCAAGTCCTTTTTGATCGATACCTTGCCACGGCTTAAGGCCAGTGCTAGAACCTTTAAATGTCATTACAAAACCAGACTTAGGCGAATTATCTGGAGATTCCCCTGGTAGTCCGACAGCAAGGTCATCTTTCCCGTCTCCGTTAAAATCACCAGCCGTCAACGATGCACCAAACTGATCTCCATTCTCATTCTTACCAAGTCCTTTTTGATCGATGCCTTGCCACGGAATGAGGCCATTGCTAGAACCCTTAAAAGTCATTACAAAACCAGACTTAGGTGAATTGCCAGGAGATTCCCCTGGTAGTCCAACAGCAAGGTCATCTTTCCCATCTCCGTTAAAATCACCAGCTGTCAACGATGCACCAAATTGGTCGCCTTCCTCATTTTTACCCAATCCTTGTTGATCTAAAGTCTTGTCATAAACAAGAAAATTGTTTGCATTTCCTTTGTAAATTATAACTCTTCCTTCGTTATTTTCGCTGGCCTTAGCGCCAATGGCCACATCTTTAAATCCATCACCATTAAAGTCTCCAGTAGCAAAAGACGACCCAAAGCTTTGAATTACACCATTGCTAGCCTCATCAAAAGTATATCCGCGGTCTGTTTCCATGCCTAGATATGCAGATTGAATTCTAAATATCTGTTCGTTTGTAAATTCTGTTCTACATATTTTAGGAGCGTAGCTCATCATATTTTTTGGGTTTGGGGTATAAGTTTCACCGTTGGAATCTATATTATTTCCTGTGTATTGGCAATTTGAGTTTACTTTTCCAGACAAGCTAGGGTCGGCAGGTGTATCGCATATTTGATCTCCTGCCGATGAACAATTACTTCGATTTACCAATTCGGATCCAGCAGCGGTTTCATGGGTGTGCCATAAATCAAACCAGTGTCCTAATTCATGAGCAAATGTAGATTCGTTTTTAACGTGTGAATTATTCATTAAAATATGTTGTTCTTTTGCATCCTTACTAGGAAAGTTTGCCCAAGATGTACTCGAACTCGGTACGAAATAGACGTTTAATTTTTTAGCAATGTTTCGACTATTGACTGATAAACCAACAATCTCGTCTAAGTATCCGTATGACTTATTGAATATTTGATCCGAATCAATATAATAAATGGCGTCAACGAAAAAATTCATATTAAGAGAAGCATACGCTACGTTAGTTCTAGTTAAGGATACCTGAAGATCAGCTTCTGAAAGTCCTCCTGTTTTGTCACTTCTTCGAACAATATGGGCGGCTATAGGGATGCTTCTTGCGGATCCAAAAAGTTCGCCTCCATTAATTTTTTTGTTTAATGTCAGCTCTTTTAGTTTAAAATTATTTTGCTGAAACTCTATTTTTTTAACATTCTTCAACGTTTCGATAGAATAGTTTTTTACAAATTTTAATCGTTTATTGAATACAGAATTAGAATTACTCCATGCCTTTACATGTTGCTGAGATGGTTTTGCTGTACATTGTGTTTCTTGTGCCCTAAATATGGCAACGGAAAAGAATAATAAGATTGCTGAAATGAATTGAGTTTTCATAATTCTAGTTTTTAATTATAGTTAATGTTTCAAATATGATGATGGTGTTTTTTAAGAGTTCTCTTTTTACACTGAAGTCAAAAAGGGGAGTAAGTAATGAGTCTGTTCTACTTTCCAAATAAACGATACCCTCCAATTGCCTAAAATTATTTCCTGTATTCATATATGAAAACTTTAAGTCATTTGAATTTAACGTTTTAATAAAAATGGTTTTTACATTTGCTTTTTCAATATATTCAGTGATGTTTTTTTTCTTTGCACCTGGGCCTATTTCATACGAAATTAAGAGATGTTGGTCCGGACGCGATACTTCAAAAAACTCAGTATCATCGCCCTCTCCAAATTTTATATTGTAAACATCTGGAACAGTTATGCGATAATGTTGAAGAACCGTAATCGTGGTATCCTGTTTATTTATAGCCATTTCTTTGCTTTCTTTTTTTAGGAACGAACTTCCTCCACATTCGGTAAAACTCAAAAACAGTCCTACAAAGTAGGTTAATAGCAAGTATGATTTCATTAGGTGAATGATTTGTTTAATACAAGAGTAATCTTTAAAACATCTATATAAAAGAGTGTAAAACCTATATTTGAAGAGGGGTTTTACCCTTTTTTTATTTAAATGGCAATCCACGAGAATCGTCTAAAATTTTTTATTACGTACATTTTATCAAATACGTGATTTTTAATAATAGCAAAAAGGTTAGCTTTTATTTTGGCGTTGGCAAGCGTTGGATAATTGTGTGTAAAATAAATTGCCAGAGCAATTTGATTTTATAAAACAATCGAGCGCTTGGTAGCTGCTATTTTACATAACGGCTAATTATAGATACAAATGTTTTTTAAACGCTGCGAAGCAAAACCGATCACTATTTTTCTCATATATTATATTTGTACTATAATGTTCTGCGTTATGTAACTTGAGCTTTGGTTAAAAGCGAAAGTTCCTCTTAAGTTTCTTGAAAAAATTTATCCTAAAATGTTTCTTCTACAATGTTAATGGAACACTTTTTATGCGACGACGTAGGAGGGAAGCATAATGTGTGTGGAATGACAAATATACCTTTGCACGACCATTGCATTAAATAATTTATATATTTGCTACAATGAAATATTTAGCATTCATATTATCAATTTACATCTTCGTACTTAATTTAGCACCTTGTGCAGATTATATACCGACTAATGATGATGCTAAAACTGAAATATCTCAAGCTACGGACGAACATCATCACCAAGATTCAGATTCTTGTTCACCTTTTTGTATTTGTCAATGTTGCCATATTAGTGCTACACATTTTCAATTTGCAGATTTAAAGCTTGATTTTCCTTATATTTCTACTCAAGATTTTCTTTACTTAAACGGTACAGAAAAAGATTTTACTACTTCCATTTTACAGCCACCAAGGGCATAATTCAGTTTTTTAAAGGATAACTATATCCAATTTCGAGCCTATATGGTTCTTTTCATTTCGTGTAATTCTATTTCTTATAGCAGAATTGTATCGAAAAGTTTAACTGAATTAAAATATTTTCTATGATTAATAAAATCATTGATTTTTCAATCAATAACAAATTCATTATTGGTTTGCTAACGCTTACCATTGTTGGAGCAGGTATTTGGAGTATGACCCAAGTACCAATCGATGCTGTTCCAGATATTACCAATAATCAAGTACAAGTCATTACGCAAGCACCCAATTTAGGTACAGAGGACATTGAGCAATTTGTTACGTATCCTGTGGAAGTCGCAATGAGTAACTTACCTGATGTAAAGGAAATCCGTTCCATTTCTCGTTTTGGCTTATCTGTGGTTACTATAGTTTTTGACGATGATATGGGAACTTATCTACCGCGTCAGTTAGTAGCTGAAAAACTAAACGAAGTCAAAGAACAAATTCCGAGTGGTTTTGGAGAGCCAACTATGGGTCCAATTTCTTCTGGATTAGGAGAAATTTATCAATACACACTTAAAGTAAAACCAGAGTATAAAGACAAATATTCGGTTACTGATTTGCGCACAATGCAAGATTGGATTGTACAGCGTCAAATGGCTATGGTAGAAGGTGTTGTTGAAGTAAACGCAATAGGTGGAAAAATTAAACAGTACGAAGTTGCTGTTGACCCAAACGAACTAAAAGCTATTGGTTTAACAATTACCGATGTTTTTGAAGCACTTGAGGCTAACAATCAAAATACAGGTGGTGCATACATTGAAAAGAACCATCAAGCCAATTTTATTCGTGGCGAAGGCTTGGTGCGTAGTTTAGATGATATTAAAAAGATTACGGTTAAAAACACAAACAATATTCCAATTACCGTTGGCGACATTGCTAAGGTACAATTTGGTGCAGCTATTCGTTATGGCGCTTTAACCCAAGATGGAGAAGGCGAAGTAGTTGGTGGATTGGTTATGATGCTTAAAGGCGCTAATTCAAACGATGTTATTGAGAATGTAAAAGTGCGAATGGCTCAAATTGAAAAATCATTGCCAGAAGGAGTCATTATCGAACCTTTGTTAGACCGAAGTAAATTAATAGCAGAAACAACTTCAACAGTCGCTACCAATCTAATTGAAGGTGCATTAATAGTAATATTTGTTCTTATTTTCTTATTAGGCAATTGGCGTGGTGGTTTAATAGTAGCTTCAACAATTCCATTATCACTATTATTCGCATTTATACTAATGAATGTATTTGATGTTTGGGCTAATTTAATGAGCCTGGGAGCAATAGATTTCGGAATTATCGTCGATGGTGCTGTGATTATTGTAGAAAGTACCGTTTTCCTAATTGCTTCGCAAGTTCTAAAGAAAAGGAAATTGACATCCAAAGAGCGTGATGGTGTTGCAGCAAATGCCTCAAAAAAAATGATGAATGCTGCCTTTTTCGGCCAGCTGATTATCCTAATTGTATTTCTACCAATATTAGCATTAGAAGGTATTGAAGGAAAAATGTTCAAACCAATGGCATTGACTTTCATTTTTGCAATGATTGGTGCAATGGTACTTTGTTTGACGTATGTACCAATGATGTCTGCACTTATTTTAAGAGCACCAAAAAATGACAAACAATCATATGGTGATAAATTTGTGCATTGGGTAGAACGTAAATACCAACCGCTATTAGAAAAAGCCTTAAAGAAAGGAAAATTAATAATTGGTGTTTCTGTTGTATTATTTGGTATTGCAGTTTTTATGTTTACAAGAATGGGTGGCGAATTTATTCCACAATTAGATGAAGGTGATATTGCATTTCACGCTATCTTAAAACCCGGTAGCTCACTTACAGAAACGATTGAAACAACTACAAAAATTGAGCAAATTGTAAAAGCAAAGTTTCCAGAAGTCGAAAAAATTGTAAGTCGAATTGGTGTTGCAGAAATACCAACAGATCCAATGCCAATGGATATTGCTGATGTTTTTGTAATACTGAAACCAAAAAGCGAATGGACTACTGTAGAGACAAAAGATGAACTCATTGAAAAAATGAAAGAAGCTGTGGAAATAATTCCTGGTGTTAACTATGAATTTACACAACCCATTGAAATGCGTTTTAATGAATTACTTGAAGGTGTTAGAGAAGATATTGCGATTAAACTTTATGGAGAAGATATAGATCTACTGTCTCAAAAAGCAGAAGAAATATCTAAAATCATTGCTGGTACAGAAGGTATTGGCGATATGAAAGCGGAAGCTACAACAGGTTTGCCACAAATGACAATTACGTATAACAGAAGTAAATTGGCACAATACGGACTTCAAATAAACACATTAAATCAAATTGTACAATCAGCTTTTGCAGGAGGTATAGCAGGAACTATTTTTGAAGGTGAAAAACGATTTGATTTGGTGGTTAGGTTAAGTTCTCATAATCGTAAAGACATAACAGATGTGCAAAATTTGTATATCAACTTACCTTCTGGTGCACAAATTCCACTTCGCGAAGTAGCAGATGTAAGTTACAAAGGAGGTCCAATGCAAATCAGCAGGGACAATACCAATAGAAGAACCTATGTTGGTATCAATGTAAGAGGGCGTGATGTAAAATCATTGGTAACAGAAATAAAATCAAAATTAGATGCACAATTAGAACTGCCTTCTGGTTATTTCATTCGCTATGGTGGTGCTTTTGAAAATTTAGAACGTGCCAGTAACCGTTTACAAACTGTTGTTCCTATTGCCTTGTTACTCATTTTTGTACTAATTTATTTTGCTCTAAAATCGTTATCACAAACGTTGATGATTTACATAGCAATCCCAATGGCAACCATTGGTGGTGTTGTTGCCTTATGGATGCGTGATATGCCTTTTAGTATTTCGGCAGGTGTTGGTTTTATTGTTTTATTTGGTGTTGCAGTATTAAACGGATTGGTAATGATTAGTGGTCTGAATGAGTTAAAAGAAGAAGGTGTTACCAATCTAAAAGATAGAATCATTGAAGGTACAAAGCGAAGAATTAGACCAATTATGTTAACCGCTTTTACAGATGTTTTAGGCTTTTTACCTATGGCAATTTCAGCATCAGCTGGTGCAGAAGTTCAGCGACCTTTAGCAACCGTTGTAATTGGTGGTTTATTAACGTCTACATTATTAACATTATTCGTTTTACCTATATTATATCATTGGGTAGAAAACAAATCATTCAATTTTAGAGCAGGCAAAAAAGTAATTACAGTTACTGCTATGGTAGCTTTTATGTTTTTGTTGCCAATTACAGGAAACGCACAACAAATAAACGATTCGTTACCTAATATTTCAATGCAAGAAGCTGTGAAATTGGCTAAAGAAAACTATCCAAGTTTAAAACAACAACAGCTTGAAATTGATAAGCAACAACAATTAAAAGGAACTGCTTTCGATTTTGGTACTACCCAAATTTTTACGGGTGGCGAAGAAATCAACAATGGTACAGGTATTTATACAACTATAGGTATTGGTCAATCAAATATAGACGTGTTTGGTATTTCACCAAAGAGAAAATTACAGGAGCAACGTATTCAGTTAGCCCAAAAAGCCTTTCAGCTTTCAGAATTAGCTTTAGAATTGGAAGTAAAAAAAGCTTGGGCAAATGCCTTACAGAGTAAAAGGAATTATAATTTATACAAAGAGTTAGATTCTATTTATACCAACTTTGAAAAATCAGTTGCATTAAATTATGAAGTCGAAGCAATTTCACGTTTAGAATATTCGGCTGCCAAAAATCAAGCCTTACAAATTCAGAATAAATTTATGCAATCAAAAAGTGACTATGTTATTGCATTACAACAGTTAAACCTTTGGTTGGTTTCAGATGGATTTTTTACGGTTTCAGATGAAATTAATATTGAGAGCGAATTAAATGTAGATTCCTTCAGTTTAGAAGCACACCCTATATTTACTATTTCTCAACTTCAAGTCACAGAAGCAGAAACAAACTATAAAGCTGCTAAAGCCGAAAATTTACCAAAATTCAACCTTCAAGGTGGCTTGCAAAAAGTAAATGGAAATTCTGGATTTTATAGCTATCAGGCTGGTATTTCCATACCGTTTTTATCAGGTACAACAAAAGCACAAATTAGAACAGCCAAAATTGATAGACAAATTGCCGAATCAAATATGCAGTTCAAACAAAAGGAAGTACAATCTAAATTTAATCAAGCTAAAGAAAATTACCAAAAATGGAAAACATCTTGGCTGTTCTATAAGAATGAAGTATTACCACTTATTAAAGAACAAAAAACAGGTGCTTTGTTTGCTTATAGAGAAGGAGAGATTGATTACACAGCGTTTACACAACTTATTAAAGAAGCTATTCAATCGGAACTGGAAGCACAAACAGCGTTAGCAAACTATTTAGAAAGTATATTTCAATTACAATATTTTAATCAATAAGAAAATGAAAAATAGATTATATAAATTTTTAACCATAATAATGTTATCCATTTTTGTTTCTGCTTGCGGAAATAAAGAAAGCCACAAAGCAGGTGATGGTCATTCTAATAACGAAGAACAAAAAACTGAAGAAAAAGATGACCATAGCGAAGGCGAAGAAGTGATGCTTTCAGAACAACAGTTTGAAGCCTTAAAAATGAAAATAGACACCATTGCTTCACGCAATATGAGTGGCTATGTGGAAGCCAATGGGACTTTAGAAGTGCCACCACAAAACGAAGCTGCCATAACATCAGTAGTTGGTGCTAATGTAGTTTCTATTGAAGTGATTGAAGGAGACAAAGTGAATAAAGGTCAAGTAGTGGCATATCTGTCACATCCAAATATTATTCAAATGCAAACCAATTATTTAAATGCGTATAGTGATAGTAATTTTTTAAAGAAAAATTATGAGCGTCAACAAAAACTTTACAATGCAGGTGTAGGATCTGGCGCAAATTACCAAAAAGCTGAAGCAGAATATGAAGCCTCAAAGGCAATGGTTAAGGGATTGGAAGCTCAATTGAGATTATTAAACATTAATTCCTCATCAGTACGAAATGGAACAATTGCTCAAAGTATATCATTACGCAGTCCTATTGAAGGCTATGTGCAAACAGTAGAAGTAAAAACAGGACAGTATGTTGAACCACAAACCGAACTCTTTGAAATCGTAAACACACATCACGTTCACGCTGATTTAATGGTGTTTGAAAAAGATGTGTATAAAGTTAAGAAAGGTCAAAAAGTAACCTTTAATGTACAAACAATGCAAGATGAAGAATTAATAGCACAAATATATTCGGTAAGTAAAACTTTCGAAGACAATCCTAAAGCGGTACACGTACATGCAGAAATTGAGAATAAAAAAGGGATTCTTATTCCTGGAATGTATATTCAAGGAAAAATTCAAACAGAAAATACGGAAACTATGGCGTTGCCCGAAAGTGCCATAGTAAAAGAAGGCGATAGATTTTTCGTGTTTTCGGCAGAAAGAGAAAATAATGATTGGAGCTTTAAACCCATTGAAGTTATTTTGAGTGCAAAAGATGGCAATTGGATAGCAGTTCAATTTACTGAAGAACAAGATAAAACCACAAAATTTGCTTATAATAATGCGTATTATTTAATAGCTGAAATGAAAAAAGGCGAAACAGAACACGAACATTAATTATGCAAACAATAGAACAATTATTAGGGTCAAAAAGTATACGAGTTACGGCAATGCGTTTACTTATTTATAAGTTTCTTGCAGAGAAACAAGTAGCAGTAACTTTAAGTGATATCGAAAATGCTTTTGATAAAGCAGATAGAACGACATTGTATAGAACAGTAAAAACATTTGAGGAAAAAGCGATAGTGCATCAAATAGATGATGGCACAGGAATTACTAAATATGCTTTGTGTGAAAACGGATGTAATTGCGAGATTGAAACCGATTTGCATTTGCATTTTCATTGCAATAACTGTAATGTAACCATTTGCTTAACAGATCATAAAATTCCCCAGATTAAAGTGCCAGAAGGCTTCGTTTCAGAAAATGTAAACTTGGTGGTAAAAGGTATTTGTGATAAATGTAGTGGACAATAATGCACTTCCATTGCATTGAAATTTAAAGCATTTTTGTATCAAATTAGAAACTATGTTATTATTCGCTTATCTCGTATTATATTTTTTATTAGTCTTTGTATTAAGGTCCTTATTACTATGGAAAAAAACAGGTATAAACCCATTTACGTTTAATAAAACTGATGATGCTCACGGATTTAATGGCAAGGTATTTACATTTATCTCGTTTTTGGAATTAATAGTTGTTGGAATCTATGCTTTTAAAAGTGAATGGTATGAATACTTGCTTCCATTTTGGTATTTAGAAAACTCTACTTTACAAAAGATTGGTTGGGCACTTTTGTTTCTATCGTTAATTGTAGTATGGATTTCTCAAAGCCAAATGGCGAATTCTTGGAGAATTGGGATTGATGAAAATAACAAAACTAAATTAGTAACAAATGGAATGTTTTCAATTTCAAGAAACCCAATTTTTCTTGGTATTATGATAGCAAATATCGGATTGTTTTTAGTGATACCAAACACTTTTACATTATTAATAATTTCATTATCAACAATTAGTATAAATACCCAAATTAGATTAGAAGAAGAGTTTTTAAAAAGAGAATTCGAGAATAATTATTTAGAGTATGCAAAAAAAGTAAGACGTTGGATATAAATATTTCTTATCTAAAGAATTAAATAATGATGAAAAAAAAGAAAATCAATTTAAGAGATTTAAAACCAAATTCAGAAGAGCAACACAGTCACGATGATGGTCATAATCATAGTGGTAATTCCAGTAATATAAAAGCCTATATTCCAGCAATCATAAGTTTTTCAATGCTTATTATTGGTATTTGGTTAGACTATTTTGATGTTACCTTTTTCAAGGATTGGATTCGCATTATATGGTATGGTATTGCTTATTTGCCAGTCGGACTTCCTGTTGTAAAGGAAGGTTGGGAAAGTATTAAAAAAGGCGATGTGTTTACAGAGTTCTTTTTAATGTCCATTGCAACAATTGGCGCATTCATCATTGGCGAATATCCTGAAGGTGTTGCAGTAATGTTGTTTTACGCAGTTGGCGAATTATTCCAAAATGCAGCAGTAAACAGAGCAAAAGGAAATATAAAAGCCTTGCTTGATGTACGACCTAATGAAGCTTTGGTTTATCGTAACAATGATTATGTATTGGTAAGTCCCGAAACGGTTGAACTTGGCGAAAAAGTGCAAGTACGTGTGGGAGAAAAAATCCCTTTGGATGGGATTCTACTTTCCGACAAAGGCTCATTCAACACAGCAGCATTAACAGGCGAAAGCAAACCTGATACGATTGCAAAAGGCGAAAAAGTATTTGCTGGGAGCATTAATTTGGACGGTGTAATTGAAATAGAAACCACCAAAGAATTTAAAGATAGTTCCATTGCAAGAATTTTGGATATGGTACAGAACGCAACAGCTCGCAAATCTAAAACAGAATTATTCATTAGAAAATTTGCACGTATTTATACGCCAATAGTTGTGTTTTTAGCAATTGGAGTTACGTTTCTACCATACCTTTTTGTAGATGATTATGTTTTTAGAGATTGGTTATACAGAGCCTTAATTTTCTTGGTGATTTCTTGTCCTTGTGCCTTGGTTATTTCTATTCCTTTGGGCTATTTCGGCGGTTTGGGAGCAGCTTCAAAAAATGGAATTTTATTTAAAGGAGCTTCGTTTTTAGATGCAATGACCAAGATAAATACATTGGTAATGGATAAGACAGGAACAGTTACTAAAGGTGTTTTCAAAATAAAAGAAATCAAAGCAATTGGTTGGGATGAAAAAGAGTTTATGAAGTTCCTGATGGCTATGGAAGAACAATCAACACATCCAATCGCTAAAGCCATTTTGGAATATAAAGCAGAAGGCGAAGATTATGAAGCTTCCGAAGTGTCTGAAATCGCAGGCAAAGGTTTAAAAGGTATCGTGAATGGCAAGACTGTTTTAGTTGGTAATAAAGCCCTAATGACAGCCAATAATATTAATGTTTTAGAGGAAACGGAAACTATCGTAGAATCTATAGTATTAGTTTCTGTAGACAATTCATTTGCAGGTTATGTTGTCATTGCAGATGAATTAAAAGAAGATGCAAAAGAAACGATTATTGCGTTACATAAAGTAGGTGTCAAAAATATAATGATGCTCTCTGGCGACAAGGATTCCATTACTCAAAAAGTAGCTTCCGAATTAAAAATCGAAATAGCTAAAGGCGGTTTATTACCAGAAGACAAGCTAAATGAAGTCGAGCTTTTAAAACAAAACCCAGAAAATAAAATTGCGTTTATTGGTGATGGAATTAATGATGCGCCAGTTTTAGCAGCAAGTGATGTAGGAATTGCAATGGGTGGTTTAGGAAGTGATGTCGCTATTGAAACAGCAGATGTTATTATTCAAACAGACCAACCTTCAAAAGTGGTAAAGGCGATTAAAATTAGTCGTTCCACAAGAAAAATCGTTTGGCAAAACATCATTTTAGCATTTGGTGTCAAAGTAATTGTACTGATTTTAGGAGCAGGTGGTTTAGCTACAATGTGGGAAGCAGTATTTGCAGATGTTGGTGTGGCTTTATTAGCAATCTTAAACGCTGTACGATTACAGAAAATGACTTGGAGTTAGTACCCAAAACCCTCTGTATTTTGTTATTCCACAAAAAGAAATTATGTGGGTTTAAGTTAAATGTTTTTTATTATTTTATGTAAAATAGAACCTCGATGTTAAACTTGACCTCTTAAAATTTTGGTAAAACAATAGGTGAGAGGAGCGTACATATTTTAGGGGTTTAGTAGTAATGCTTTTTAATTATTACAAAATATGCAACGAATTTCAAAGCAATCTTGATTAGTTAAAATGCTTCCTAAAATATAGCGTAACGAGGCGTAATTGTTTCCAAAAGTTTATGCAGTCTTGATTTTTTTGTTTCTTTTTTTATCAAGAAAAAAAGAATTAATAAAACCTTTAGAAGTTTAAAATATTAATTTCTATTTTACATAATATTAATAGTTGCAATCAAAAAAGAAAGTTTAAATAATAACTAGAGAATATAGTAAGTGCTTAGAATTTTATTTTTACTCACATCTTTATGTACTGTTGAAGTTTAAAGGTGTTCGTGAATCTCCTGGAAAGTCGATTTCATAAAATTTAAGCTCTTACGGAAAGCCACGAGAATCGTCTAAAATTTTTTATTACGTACATTTTATCGAATACGCGATTTTTAATAAGAGCAAAAAGGTTAGCTTTTATTTTGGTGCTGGCAAGCGTTGGATAATTGTGTGTAAAATAAATTGCCAGAGCAATTTGATTTTATAAAACAATCGAGCGCTTGGTAGCGGCTATTTTACATAACGGCTAATTATAGATACAAATGTTTTTTAAACGCTGCGAAGCAAACCGCTTATTAGTTTAATGACCCAAGTTCCAATTATTCTTATGAAAACAAATGCTTCTGGGATATTTTACATAATACTACATTATAGCTTACGAATATAAATGAAACTCAGGATATAAAACGGCTTTTACATAAATGCTGACGATATAGACCTAAAGGCGCAATATCTGCATCTATGTAAAATAGAACAGAAAAAGTTCTATTCGCCGTTTTACTCATATTATATTTTTGTACTATAATTATTCTTATGTCTAGTTGATTTTAATAAAACTGAGATTGACATTAAAAACTTAAATAACTTTCAGATCTTCCCCTATTTTGATGAAATTATCAATAGCTTTTTTATGTTACATGAGTTTGTCTACTTTTCAACGTAAATTTGAACAAACCTTTAAAGTATTCCTGCCAAGTAAATAGAAGTGTAGACTTCTCCTTTTTAGTGAATCCTAAACTACAACGAAAATGTGGCAGCTTAAATTTCGTAATTAATTGTTCAACTTTTTGTTGCAAGTCCAAAAGTTTTATGTTAAATATTTTAAAATTTCAGTATGCGAAATTTTGATTAACTTGCACGTATTATTTTAATAATCCGAAAACTAAAAACTGCATACGTTTTTGCATACGATTTTATAATTTGAAGGCTTGTGAAGTCAGTAAACGTGTTTAAAAATTGTTAAACACGGAGCTCATAACCCGAAGGTCACTGGTTCGAGTCCAGTTCCCGCTACTAAGCTTCATGCTAATAAAACTAACGGATTGTGTTCTCACAATCCGTTTTTTTATGTCGTCAATTTTCTTACTTTTACAAAGAGTACACGAAACAGTACACGATTTCCCTATGAAGGTAAACTTTTCAGAGCCTAAAATTTATGCAGGAGGCGTTGACATTAGTTCTTGGTCAAAGCTTACTAAAAAAGAGCAAAAAGCAGCACTAGCTAAACCATGGTACATATACTACTCTTTTCGTAATCCAAAAACAAATAGGTTAGAACGCCAAACCAATATTAAGGGAGGTGTAAATAAATATGCTGATAAACGATCGCGACATCATATTTTAAAAATGATGGCAAAAAGTTTGTCTATTGTTTTGGAAGAAGGTTTTAATCCTTATCAAGATAATAGCGAGTTAAGTGATTATTTAAAGAGAAGGTTAGATGGGAAAGAAGAGCTTACTGATAAAAAGCCTAATGTCATTCATGCTCCTGTAGTAAGTATTGAGCCTACTGTTGAACCAATTCAGGAGGTGTCATTAAGTCTTGATGAAGCTTTTGAGCTTGCTTTAAGTCTCAAAAGTAAAGTCATGAACCCTAACTCATTTGTGAAGTTTAGAAGTCGTATTACGAGATTTAAAAAATGGTTAGACTTAAATGACATAAAGGGAGGGAAATCCATGACTTTAATCAATAAAAAAACGGTAATACAATATTTGAATGATGTATTACTAAATTCTAGCCCTAGAAATAGAAATAATACACGTACAGATTTAGCGTCTTTTTATCAAATTTTAGAAGACAATGAAGTGATACAAGAAAACTTTGTCAAAAAGATTAATGTTTTAAAAGCAAAACCAGAAAGAAATAAGACTTATACTCCTAAACAGCAAGCAGATCTTTTTAGTTACATGAAAAAGGAAGATCCTTTATTGCTTTTGTTTGTGAAATTTGTGTGTTACAATTTTTTGAGGCCAATAGAAGTCTGTCGACTCAAAGTTGGTGATATTGATTTAGTTGATAAGAAGTTATACCTGAAAGCTAAAAATCAGCCTGTAAAAATTAAAATAATCCCCAATATATTAATTGATGAAATACCCGACTTGTCTAGTTTCAGTAAAGATGATTTTCTTTTTACAGATACTCAAATAGGTGGAGCTTGGGAGACAGCAGAAACCAATAAAAGGGATTTTTACACAAAAAAATATAAAAAGGTTAAAGATCACTTTGGCTTGGGGGTAAATTATGGGTTATATAGCTTTAGACATACTTTTATAACTAAGTTATACAGAGAAATGGCTAAGGCGGCTTCTCCTTTTGAAGTGAAAAGTAAATTACAATTAATAACTGGTCATTCTACAATGAAAGCGCTTGAACAATATCTTCGAGATATAGATGCCGCACTTCCTAATGACTATTCAAATCTCTTAAATTAAATGGACTCAAAGTATTTCGGGATTATTACGGATAAAGATTTTATTAATAAAGAAGCCATTCATCAAGATAGCTATTTAGTTGAAAAAAATCTTTTTAGAAAGAAAGAGGTGCTCAAATTAACAACAAAACGTGATGATTTAAATATAGGTCAAATAATTGGGAGTGGATATATACAGGATATGGTATATGATTGTAAACCTGTCAAAGAATTACTTAAAGAGATATACCTTTTTTTTATTGCTGTTTATAAAGGAGGTATTAAGGGGGCGTCATACAGTTTTTTTAGTGATTTTGATAAATTGACTTATGGAAAGCAGAAGGGAGATACTTACCAATATGCTAGAGATCAGTTTATGAATATATTTGAATCAATATGCCCTAAGCAATACCACTTTTTGAAAATGGATAATAATGGAACACCAAGATTAGAAAGTGTTTTTAAGTCTTTAAAAAATCGGCAAGATATGGCTGTTTTTGATTTAGAAAAAGAGCGTAATTTAATTATTCAATTCTTGACGGGTAATAGAGCTTATTTCAATCGTGAATTATTTGAAACTAACCTCACAGTTGTAGATATTGTTAACTTCGAAGGTCATTTAATTACTTTATTGGATCTAAATAATGAATATGAATTTGAAAAGGAAACCTGTTTTTCTCCTAAATCAAGAGTAGATTTACTCTATGAAGCATTTGAAGGCAAAATGGAAATAGATGTCCTTCGGTTTATAGATGTTTGTATTAATGAAATTAGAGATAAGTATCATTCTTATTTGGTAGCCTTATTTTTTAGTCTAAAGAATCTTCATAAAATTCATGTTGTTGAAAAAGTTTTTCGAGAAGAAATCGCAAAACATTATAAAATCAAAAAATTGGGGGTTTTAAAAGTATCTGATTCGAGCAATCAGGAATATGTAAAAAGACTGGATTATTACACAAAAAAATGGGAGCTATTTTCAAAACCAGAAGGGGTATAAGTACTATTACCCTAATCTTTATGTTTTTACCCTGAATTACCCTGAATTACCCTTTTTAATCCCTTGATGCAGAGTTATAATAGGTCTTAATTGTGATAAATTAAAATCTATTATAATTATGTATTTAAAATCAAGTTTTAAAAAATTAAATCGTGTTATCTGTCAATCAGATAACTTAATACGATTATCTACAAAAGAAGAGGCGCTTAAAGCGAATTCCAAGAATACCTCTAAGAACAAATTTCAGAAAGAACTTATCTCTTTAATAGAGTCTTTTGAAATTACCAACATTATAGAACATCTATTTTCTAAGTTTAGAAACAGCGTTAGGTTTAAAAAATCTGATGATGCTAATTATTCACTTCAAAACTAAAAATTATGGATGCAAAAATTAATCTTAGAATAGATGAAGCTGTAAAACATCAGCTTGAAGAACTAGCTACTCTAAATGACATGAGTTTATCTGTGTATTTAAGAGATTTACTTACTAATCATGTGAGTGAAGATAGTTATGAAGATGATTGTCTTGATTTGCCCGAATCGATATATTTAAGACCAATTGAAGAGACTTCACAGAAAAGATATGAGGAATCATTTGATTTTACTTATCTGCTCACATGGCTTTTCTGTAAGTATATGCAGCCAGTTGAAATTAATAGTCATAATGTTATTAATAACTTAAAAAATAAAGTTGAACTCGTAATTTTAGAAAGTTCGTTTTCTAGAGAATTAAAGCTTGAGTTCGTAAAAGTCCTAAGCGATATTAATAGATTTCTAGTTGAGTCTAGCTATGAGAACAAACATTTTGTTTTTTCTATTCCTAATAACCATTTATCATTTAATTACAATATGTTAATGAATGAGGTATGGTCTCATAAATCATAGATGTTATGGCTGTAAAAAATAAACAGAAGTTCTGTGATGAAATTAATAAGGAAATCCAGAAGAGAGAAGTGATATTGAACAATAAAAAAGCAGAAAGCGGGTGTCTTATTGTTAAAACGGCTAATCAATGGATTGATGAAGCCAAAAATCGTCCTATTCCAAATATGCTTTTTAGTCAGTTTTGGCATGAAAACGAACTCTGTATTTTATATGCAGATACTAATATAGGTAAGTCTATTTTGGCAGTGCAAATAGCCGATAGCTTAAGTCAAGGGATTGCAATTCCAGGGTTTATTAATGAATGTCTGCCTAAAAAAGTGTTGTATCTAGATTTTGAGCTTTCAGATAAACAATTTGAGAATCGATGTTCAGAGAACTACCAAAACCATTACAATTTTAATACTAATTTTTTAAGGGCAGAAATAAATACTGAGGTGGATATTCCAAAAGAATACAATGGTATTGAAGATTTTTTGACTAAATCTCTTGAAAGTACAATTCTTAAAAGAGATGCAGGTGTTGTGATCATTGATAATTTAACCTTTTTGAAAAGCGATAACGAGCGAGCAAAAGATGCTTTAGTGCTCATGAAGCTTTTAAAACAACTCACTAAGAAGAGTAATGTGTCAATATTAGTATTGGCACATACACCTAAACGTGATGCCTCAAAACCAATAACTAAAAATGATTTAGCAGGGAGTAAAATGTTAATGAATTTTTGTGATAGCTCTTTTGCTATTGGAGGAAGTGCTCTGAGTCCCTCGTTAAGGTACTTATTGCAGGTGAAACAGAGAAATACAGAGCACGTGTTTCACAATGAAAATGTGATTGTATGTGAGTTAAAAAAGGAGTATAACTTTTTGTCTTTCGGGTTTGTTGAGTATGGATCAGAAAAAGAGCATTTAAAGCAGTCTGTTTATAATGATGTATCAGAACGTGATGAGTTAATGAAAGATTTAATTAGTCAAGGTATGTCCAACGTTAAAATTGGAGAAGAGTTTGGTTTGTCTGAAGGGGCTATTAGAAAACGTAAAAAAGCCTTAGGTCTGTAATCCATGAATGCTAACGATGTATATAATATAGCAAGTGCGCTTCCTAAAGAGGAGTTAGCAAGGCTATGTAATATGCTCGAAATTAAAACACAACCTAAAAAAAGTATAAAAAGAAAAGTAAAACCATTACCAAGTTTTACGGAGGAAGATGGTATCAGATATTTATTAGATAATCATTTTAATAAAATAAGAACCCCGTAAACATACCTCGTACCACTCGTACCTAATTATAGGTACGAGTGGTACGAAACATAAAATTTGAAAATGAATTACAAATACACTTTAGATAAAAGCAGTAAAAAATACAAATGTCCATCTTGCGGCAAGAAAACTTTTGTGCGGTATATAGATGTAGAAACAAATAATTATATAAATGAAGATTCAGGTAGATGTGATAGAGAAAGTAAATGCCAATATCATAAGTCACCAAAAGGAAATCAACCTTTAGTTAATTGTAATACACATGTTGTACAGCAACTGCCATCGTCTCACAACGAATCTGTTTTAGGCGCTTATGGTCGAAACTATACTAATAATAACTTTATAAGTTATTTATTAAAGTACTTTGCACCTGTAGATGTAAAACATGCGATAAAAAAATATTTTATAGGTACTTCCAGCCATTGGTATGGATCAACCATTTTTTGGCAAGTAGATGAACAAATGAATATTTGTGCAGGTAAAGTCATGTTGTATGACAATATTACTGGCAAAAGAGTTAAAAAACCATATCCACACATCAATTGGATGCATAAGGTATTACAAGTAAAAGGCTTTGTATTGCAGCAATGTCTGTTTGGATTACATAATTTATGTGATTACGATAACAGTAATACGGTTTGTATTGTAGAGTCCGAGAAAACAACCATAATTATGAGTATATTATTTCCTCACTGCCTATGGCTAGCTACAGGGTCTAAAGCTAACTTAAAAGAGGAGCTTCTTAAGCCTATAAAAGATTATAATATCGTTGTGTTTCCTGATAAAACGGAATTCCAAGATTGGAATACAAGGGTTTTAAGATTACAGAAATCGGAGTTTGCTATAAGTTGTAGTAATCTATTAGAAAATAGAGACCTAGAAGATGGTAGTGATTTAGTAGATGTGTTTCTTACCTCTTTGTAAATTAATAATTTTAATTGGTTATAATTACGGAAAACCGTAGTCGTATATCCAACGGATTTCATATTTTTAACGCTCTCCTAATAATTAATTGATAATATCAAGATTATTAAACACAGTAGCGACTTTTGAATAAGATAAATTTATGAATAAGAAAGACCTTTCTGAAAGAGATATTTGTACTAAATTTATAAATCCTGCCATTCAAAAAGCAGGTTGGAATATGAGAACACAAGTAAGAGAAGAAGTTTCTTTTACGGATGGTCGTATTATTGTACAAGGTAAAATGTACACAAGAGGAAAAAGTAAAAGAGCAGATTATATCCTTTATTACAAGTCCAATATTCCCATAGCTATAATTGAGGCAAAAGACAATAAAAAAGCCGTTGGACATGGCATGCAACAAGCTTTAGAGTATTCAGGAATTCTGCAAATTCCATTCGTATTTACTTCCAATGGAGATTCTTTTGTATTTCATGATAAAACAAGATCAGACGGAACTTTGGAAGAAGAATTAACGTTAGATAATTTTCCGTCTCCAGAAACTTTATGGAACAAGTACTTAAAGCATACAAATATTGATACTCCTGAGGCAAAAGAAATTGTAGAAAAAGACTATTATGCAGATGATAGTGGTATGACGCCAAGATATTACCAACAAAATGCGGTGAATAGAACCTTAGAAGCGGTTGCTAAAGGACAAGATAAAATTATCCTTGTCATGGCAACTGGTACAGGAAAAACGTATACGGCATTTAATATTATTTGGCGTTTATGGAAAACAGGAATCAAGAAACGTATTTTATTTCTTGCCGATAGAAATGCACTTTTAACCCAAACCAAAAATGGTGATTTTTCTCCTTTTGGTAATGATATTATGCATATCATTAAAAACAGAAAGATTGATAAATCGTATCAAATATACTTTGCATTATACCAGGGATTAACAAGCACTGATGAAGATAAAAACGCATACAAAGAGTTTAGTAAGGATTTTTTCGACTTAATAGTCATAGATGAGTGTCATAGAGGTTCTGCATCCGAAGCTTCTGCTTGGAGAGATGTACTAACATATTTTGATTCTGCAACACAAATAGGTTTAACAGCAACACCTAAAGAAACCAAAGATGTTTCTAATATGGAATATTTTGGAGAACCTGTATATACCTATTCTTTAAAACAAGGTATTTCTGATGGTTTTTTAGCGCCTTATAAAGTAGTAAGAATTACCACGAATGTAGATGAAGGTTGGCGTCCTACTGCTGGGTTAATCGATAAATACGGAAATGAAGTAGAAGACCGTATTTACAATTTAAAAGATTATGACAGAAAACTAGCCATAGATGAACGCACAGAAGTTGTTGCAAAGAAAATAACGGAATGCTTAAAAGCGACAGATCGTTTTGCAAAAACCATTGTGTTTTGCGTAGATATAGATCATGCCAATAGAATGAGACAAGCATTAATAAATGAAAATGCAGACTTAGTAGCGAAGCATTGGAACTATTGTGTAAAAATAACGGGGGATGATGAAGTAGGAAAACAAGAATTAGATAATTTTACAGATGTAGAGGAACGCTTCCCTGTAATTGCCACTACTTCTAAAATGTTAACTACAGGTATTGATACCAAAATGGTAAAGGTTATTGTATTGGAATCTAACATACAATCCGTTACAGAATTTAAACAAATTATTGGTAGAGGAACAAGAATACGAGAAGCAGAAGGCAAAGTGTTTTTTACCATAATGGATTTTAGAAAAGCTACTAATATTTTTGCAAGACCCGATTTTGATGGTGATCCTGTTCAAATTTATGAGCCTACACCAGACGAACCTGTGGTACCGCCAGAGGAAGAAGACAATACACAACCTACAAATGGAGAGGAGCCTTTAAATCCAGACGATTTTAGACCTACTAACCCAAACATTGATATTGAAGGAGGAGAAACCGAAGTAACAAAATACTATGTAAATAATATTCCTGTTTCTGTAGTAAATGAGCGTGTACAGTATTATGGAAAAGACGGAAAGTTAATTACAGAATCTTTAAAAGATTATTCTAAAAAGAACATAGAAAAAGAGTTTACTTCGCTTGATGATTTTATCCAAAAATGGAATGACTCTGAAAAGAAAGAAGAACTCATAAAAGAATTAGCAGAACACGGAGTGTTATTAGAAGCATTACGTGAAGAAGTAGGTCAGGATTTGGATGATTTCGATTTAATCTGTCACATCGCCTTCGACCAACCTGCATTAACCAGACAAGAACGTGCAAATAACGTGCGCAAACGTAACTACTTTGCTAAATACAGCGAAACGGCACAAAAAGTATTAAATAGTCTTTTAGATAAATACGAACAAGAAGGTATAACATCTATAGAACAAGGTTCTATTTTAAAAGTACAACCCTTAAACCAAATGGGTTCTGCTGTAGAATTAGTACGCGCTTTTGGAAAAAAGAAAGATTTTGAACAAGCCATAAAAGAATTAGAAAACGAAATATACAATATAGCTTAATGAGTAACATAACAACCAACATAAAAGGCATACGCGATATTATGCGTAAAGACACAGGAGTAGATGGAGATGCACAACGTATCTCGCAAATGGTGTGGATGCTGTTTATGAAAATTTTTGCCGACAAAGAAGAAGAATGGGAAATTACAATAGATAATTACGAAAGCCCAATTCCTGAACATCTTAAATGGCAAAACTGGGCAGCTGACGATGAAGGCTTAACAGGTGATGCCTTGATGGAGTTTATAGAAACCGAATTATTCCCTGCTTTAAAAGAGTTGGATATTACCATAAGTCCACAAGCAAAAATTATACGTTCGGTATTTGACGATACCTATAACTTTATGAAAAACGGAACACTCTTCCGTCAAGTCATCAATGTTATCAATGAGATTGATTTTAATAGCACCACAGAACGTCATGTGTTCAATGATATTTATGAGACCATTTTAAAGGACTTACAATCTGCAGGTTCTTCTGGTGAGTATTACACACCAAGAGCGGTAACGCAGTTTATGGTAGATATGATAAATCCACAATTAGGAGAAAGCGTATTAGATCCTGCTTGTGGAACAGGTGGTTTTTTAACCTGTACTATTGATGCGGTTCGTAATCAAGTAAAAACACCAAAAGATAGAGACGTATTACAAAAATCCATACGTGGTATTGAGAAAAAACCATTACCACATTTACTATGTACCACTAATTTAATGTTACATGGTTTTGATTTACCAGCAGTACGTAGAGATAATTTACTAAGCAAACCCTATGCAGATTGGGGAGCAAAAGACAAACTAGATATTATACTCTCTAACCCACCTTTTGGTGGGGTAGAGGAAGATGGTACCGAAACCAACTTCCCTAAAAAGTTTAGAACCAAAGAAACCGCCGATTTATTCTTAGCCTTAATAATTAAGTTGCTCAAAACCAATGGGCGTTGCGCTATAGTATTACCAGACGGCACTTTGTTTGGCGAAGGGATGAAAACGCGCCTAAAAGAAGAGTTGTTAGACAAATGCTACCTGCATACCATAGTACGTTTACCAAATGGAGTATTTAATCCATATACAGGTATTAGAACTAATTTGTTGTTTTTTGAAAAAGGCACACCAACCAAAGACGTTTGGTATTATGAGCATCCTTATCCAGATGGCGTAAAAAGCTATAATAAAGGAAAGCCTATCCATATTAAAGAGTTTGATACAGAAAAGGCGTGGTGGAATAATCGTGAAGAAAACACACAAGCTTGGAAAGTCTCTATTGAAGAGATTAAAAAACGAGGTTATAATTTAGATATTAAAAACCCACACCAAGAGCTAGATACATTAGCAAGTCCAGAAGTGTTGTTAGAAAAATTTAGAACTACTGAACAAAAAATTTCTAGCATACAAGACGAAATTATAAATGTATTAACTGAAGCTTTAAAATAATATGCAGTTACTACAACATTTTAAAGAACTTACGGTTAGACCCAAAAATGCCCAAGAGTTAAAAGGATTGATTTTACAATTGGCAATTCAAGGAAAGTTAACAGGTAAATGGAGAAGTGAAAATAAAGATATTAAATCTGCTTCTGAATTATTGAAGGAAATAAGAAAAGAAAGAATTCAATTAATTAAAGAAAAAAAGGTCCGAAAAGGAAAACCTATTCAACCAATAAAAAAGGAAGAAAAATATTTAGAAATACCACAAAATTGGGTTTGGATAAGGCTAATTGAAACAGGTAATATATTCAACGGTAATAGTGTTAATAAAGCGATTAAAGAATCAAAGTATGAGGGACTTGAAGAGGGCTTACCTTATTTAGGTACTAAAGATGTTAATTATGGTTTTGAAGCTTTAAATTATGATAATGGCGTTAAAATACCATTTGATGAGCCTAAGTTTAAAATTGCTCACAAGAATACAGCCTTAATCTGTTCTGAAGGTGGTAGTGCTGGTAAAAAATGTGGTATTACAACAGAAGATATTTGTTTTGGAAATAAATTATATGCTTTAGAACAGTATGGAGATATTGAATCTGTTTATATTTTATCAATTTATAAAGCACCTGTTTTCTTTGAGGTTTTTCTAAGTAAAATGACAGGAATAATTGGAGGTGTTTCCATAAATAGTTTTGGAGAAATACCAATCCCACTTCCGCCACTAGAAGAACAAAAAGAAATTGTAAAAGTAGTAGAAACCCTTTTTAAAGAAGTAGAACAATTAGAGCAATTAACGGTTGAGCGTATTAGTTTAAAAGAAGACTTTGTTACTTCTGCTTTAAACCAACTTACCACCAATAATGCCAACCAAGAATGGACTTTTTTACAAGAACATTTTAAAAGTTTCTTTAATGAAACCACCAACATTAAAAAATTACGAGAAACGGTTTTGCAATTAGCTGTACAAGGTAAGTTAACAGCAGATTGGAGAGTAAATAATCCAGATACAGAAGATGCTTCTGTTTTGTTAAAACGCATACAAGAAGAGAAAGCGCAACTCATTAAAGACAAAAAAATAAAAAAGGAAAAGGCGTTGCCGAAAATTACTAAAGAGGAGATTCCTTATGAGTTACCTGAAGGTTGGGTTTGGTGTAGGATGCAGGATGTTTTTAAAGATTTGCGATATGGCACATCAAAAAAATGTGACTATAAATTAGGAGTGAATCCAGTTTTAAGAATACCAAATTTAAAATATGGAGGAATAGATGTAACAGATTTAAAAACAACTAATCTTTCAGAAAGAGAATTAAAAGATTTATCATTAGGCAGAGGAGATTTATTAATAATTAGGTCAAATGGCAGTGAAAATTTAGTAGGAAGAAGTTCTGTCGTAACTAATGTTGGTGTAGGTTATTCTTTTGCGGGTTATCTCGTTAGATTACAGGTTTTTACTGATTATGTTGAAAGTAGTTATTTACACACAGTGTTAGAATCAGCAATGATAAGAACAGCAATTGAAGGACCATTAAGAACAACAAGTGGTGTTAAAAATATTAATAGTACTGAAATTTCAAGATTAATAATACCAATACCTTCTAAAGAAGAACAAAAAGCCATCGTAGAAAAAGTAAATGCTTTAATGGGTTTATGTGATAGTTTAGAGCAAGAAGTACAACAAAGCCAAGAGCATAGTGAGCAGTTAATGCAGAGTTGTTTGCGTGAGGTTTTTGCGGGGGAAAGTAATTAACAATTAAATTTATTAAAAATGGCAGAAGTAAAGATTTCAACTGTAGACAAATATATATTAAACGCAAAGTCACATAATAAATCTGATATTTTTTTAGATAAATTGTCAAGTCTGATATTTTCTTATTTGAACAAGTCAGAAGAAAAAAGTACTTCTAATCGAGAACTTTTTGATAAGGGGTTAAATCAAAAAAATAAAAGATTCATCGCTTATTGTTTACTTCGTGTTTACAGTCTAAATTCTTCTTTACTTACAGAGGGATTAGTAAAGCATAAAATATTTAAACTGATTGAAGATTCAACACCTGAAGTTTATAAATATTTAAAAATAGATGATAAGACTGAAAGTTATCAAAAGGAAAGTCATTTAAGTAGTTATGTGACCACAGTTGAAAATAAAATTAATGAAAGCATCATTAAGGAATTTGATCTTCGATCAGTAAAAACATATAGAAAATCGATATTAGCTTCTATAAATCAAAGGCCAAATAAATTCTTACTTGATGATTTTGCTGATTTTAGTATTGTTAATAAATATTTGGATTTGCTTTTTGATTTACTTCTTGAATATGTTGAAGGAGATCCAATCAATAAGTATAAAACATATAATCGTATTATCAAATTATTATACAAGATAATAGACTCTTCTGAAGAAGTTGACACTAAATATAGTATAGATTATTGTTGTAAGCCATTTAAAAAAATTAAAAATGGGCTAATTCAAGATTTTGCAAGTAATCCTAATTCTAAACCTGCAGATTTACATGTTTTAAAAACCGAAAAAAAGTACCCAATAATTCCGAATGTTAAACATAAATTACAATTCCGAATTGAAAATAAAAGCACAGGTTTTGCAAACGATACAAAAATGTATATTAAAGATGTAACAAATATTCAATTAATCGAGAGCAGCCAATTCGTCGGTCAAGTTAAGACTTTCGCTTTGCTGAGTTTTGACTACATAGGAACTAAGGTATCGGATAGTTTGATTATAGAAGGTTTTGTTGAATGGGTTAATTTTGATGGAAAAAAATGTAAAAATGATTTTTTTATTGAACTAGATAGTCAAAATTCAAATATTGAATGGCAGCAAATAGAAAGTATTGAGCCGTATGATCTTGAGGCTGTAACAAATGAAGAAGAGTTTATTGGGAGAAAGAAAATAATTAATGCCTTAAAAAAAATAGGTAAAAAAGTAGGCTCTTCATATATTTTTGGTCAAAGACGTGTTGGGAAAACATCAATTGTTAAAACGATACAGTCAAGTATTAAATCTGATAATCTGCTAATAATTTATTTAGAAGCTGGAGACTGGTGTAGTGCAACAAGTCCTCAAAAAAGCATGAATGATTTAGGGAGAAAAATTTGTAATAAGATTATCAAATCACATATAAAATATAAATATTTATCGGTCCCAGAATTCAGTGGTTCATTTAATAGTATTACAGATTTTTTAGATGAAATTTCGGAAATAGATTCTGAATATAAAGTTTTAATTATTTTAGATGAATTTGATAGAATTACAAATAATCTACTTTATCCTGGAGATATTGCTAAATCCTTTCTTTTAACAATTCGCTCAATTAGTAATAGAGATCAATTTGGTTTTGTGCTAGTTGGTGGAGAAAAGATGGAATATATTTTAAGCCAATGGCAGGAGTTTAATAAATTCAAGCCTATAAGAATAGATTATTTTGACAAAAAATCTGAATGGGAAGATTTTAAAAATTTAATTAGAATACCAGTAAAAGGCATGATAGAGATTTCTGATAAAGCAATTGATTATTTATATAAGCAAACTTCTGGAAATCCTTATTTCACAAAAAAAATATGCATCGAATTATTTCAGTTAATGGTTGAAAACAGAGATAGTCATGCAACAGAAGAGGAAACAAAACAAGCGACTCAAAACGCAAGAAGTAGTAATAATATCGCAGCTACTGATTTTTCTCATTTTTGGATGGATGGTATAAAAGAAAAGGAAGCAAAGGAAGAGGAGATTTCAATTAATAGACGTAAAGTTTTGTTGGCATTAGGTCAGTTACTAGAAAGTAAGATAAAAACAACAAAACAATCTGTTATTGATAAATCTATGGCAAGTGGGTTAAACGTTTTAGAGGCTGAAAAAACTTTAGATGAATTTGTTCAAAGAAAAATAATTAAAATCGATACAAACGAGTATAGTTTTGTTGTCAAGTTTTTTGAAGATTGGTTAATTTCACATGGATTAAACAAAATCATTACTACTTTTGAAGAAGAGCAAAGGTTAATTCTTAGAAAACAATATGAGGATACAATCAAAGTAAGTTCCAGCGAAATAAATTTATTGGCACAAAGTTGGCCTAACTATAGGAGTAACAAGGTTTCGAATGATGCAATCAGATCATGGTTAGAACAATTTGGAGGTTTTGAAGAACAACGTAGTGTTTTTGGATTATTGAGTAACCTAAAGGTTTATGATACAAATGAAGTAAGGGAAAAAATGGAAGACTTATTTCATGAAGTTAGAAAAGAAATTGCAAAAAGCAAAAAAATAGTTTATAAAGAGCAAGGGAAATTAAAGAGAGATGATATTTTAGTTAGTTATCTTGATAAAAATCCGGCTAAAAGTGGTCCGGAATATGCTAAAATATTTGTTGAAACAAACAATATTTATAAGGATAATTCTACTAATCCAGATAAGATTGATAGGAAACTTATTGAATTAAAAAATATTAATTCTTTAGTTTTTGTAGATGATTTTGTCGGTAGCGGTAATAGTATTATTGAAAATTTAAAACCAATTTTACTCGTTAATAAAGATGAAATAAAAAAACGAAATATAATTGTTATAATTGGTGTAATAACAGGATTTGAAGAAGCGAAACACAAAATATTGAAATTCGCAAAGAAAGAAGAGTTTGCAATTGAAGTTAAATTACTAGATCCATTAAATAATAATGATAAATGTTTTGATGACAATTCTTTAATTTATCCTAAACCAATAGAAAGAGAAAAAGCGAAAAGAATATGTGAAAAAATTGGTGTTAAACTTGAAAAAAGACACCCATTGGGTTATGGTAATTGTCAAGCTACAGTTGTTTTTCCTACAACTTGTCCAAATAATTCGTTACCAATACTGTGGAAAGAAACTACGGATTGGAAACCACTTTTTAAAAGAGGATAAATGGAGATAACAAGACCACAAACCATACAAATTTTTTTACCAGACGGTTCACCAACTAGTATTCGTGAAGCAGAATTAACCAATAGATTGGTAAAAGCTATTTTGTTTCCTAGAAATAAAATGCAAGAAGTAGCCAAACGCGAGATGGTACATTTTACTGGTGTTTATTTTTTATTTGGTAGTACAGACGATGGTGCAAAACCATTAGTATATATAGGAGAAGGTGAAGATTGTTTTACACGTATACAGTCGCATAACCGTAAAAAAGATTTCTGGACACATTGCGTCATCATCACAACAAAAACAGACGAGTACACCAAAACAGATGGAAAGTATTTAGAGCATTATTGTTTAGCGAAAGCCAAAGAAATTGGTAGATATATTACAGATAATGATACAGGCTCAAAAAAGCCTTCTATAAGTGAAAGTAGAGAGTATGATTTGTTAGATAATTTTGATACCGCCAAAATACTATTAGCAACATTAGGCTATCCAATTTTTGAAGAAAAACGTAAAGCAAAAAGCCCAAAAGAATTATTTTATTGTCAAGGTAAAGAGGCTTCTGCGGTTGGTGAGTTAACGGATGATGGTTTCTTAGTTTACAAAGATGGTAAAGCTAATTTGGAAACAACCAAGGGTATGAATAAATGGATTGGAGTTTTACGTAAGCGCTTAATAGAAGAGGATATTCTTAAGAATGAGAATAATACTTATGTTTTTCAGCAAGATTATATATTTAATTCACCAAGTGCAGCAGCAGCTACTGTTTTAGGTCGTTCTGCTAATGGTTGGACGTCGTGGAAAGATAAAAACGGAGTAACATTAGATGAGTTAAAAAGAAAATAAATAATGGTCAATTATAATCAATACGGAAAAGTAGCTATAACAGTCGCGAAAGAAAATGGAAACCCAAAGGATAGCTGGAAAGCTGAAGTAAAAAATACTTTTCCTAATTCCGAAAGTTCTCAGAAAAAAAGTTGTCCGAAAAGTGCTTTTTTGGGTTTGTGTGAAAAAGGTTTAGTCAAAGGAATAACTGAAGGTAAATATACTAGATCCATTGACAATAAAGCCTATGCTGTAAAAGCTATTGATATATTAAGGAGTAATACAAAAATCAATTACACTCCAAAGGAACTTTGGGCAAAAGTAAAAGAAGAATTATTTATTGAAAAAAAAGCTCACAACTCACAAATGGATGTTGTTTTGGCTTTATGGAATGAGGGATTGATATTACCCGTGAAATCATCTTTGATTGTTTAGTAATGCTTTTCACAATTGAATTTATAACGAATTCGATATGTTAGTTGTTGGTTTCTATTTGTTTATATAATATAATTTGAGTGAGATGAAAAAAATAAATAAAAAGATTAAATTAGTATAAGCGTAAATGTTTAGCTTATGTCTTCAAAATTCTCAAGAAAAGAGCTTTATGATTTGGTTTGGTCTCAACCAGTATCTCAAATTATAAAAGAATACTCTATATCAAATTCAACTTTTAAGGCACTATGTAAGGATAATAATATTCCTCTACCTAAAAACGGGCACTGGCAAAAAATAAAACATAACAAAAAGGTTATTGTTATTCCTTTACCAGAATTAGATAAAGAACAAGGTGAAATTTGTTTAAAGGAAGATTTAAAGACTTTGTCTAAATTGAATGAGCTTGTTAGAGCAATAAAAAATGATGAGTCATTACCATTAAAAGTACCTGAAAATTTTAATAAAACTGATGCTATCATAGTTCGAACAAAACGGTATTATAATGCTGTAGCAAAAACGAAATATCCCAGAGAAGTAGACAAACCAAAAGAATATGTTTTTACTATACAAGTTTCAAAATCACTTGAAAAAAGAGCATATTTATTCGCAGATACTTTGATAAAGTTAATGAAAGCAAGAGGTCATGATTTTATAAATGTTACAGATAGTGAATACACTTCTGGTAATGGCGACAAACTTGTAGTATTTGGAGAGTATTATAATATTAGGATTCGTGAACCAGATTATCGAATTATGGAAGATCACCCAACTTATAGTTGGAAAGAGGCTAAGTATTATCCAACAGGTAAATTAATGCTGAAGTTAGATGATTTACATGATTATGCTTGGACAGATACAAAGAATCAACTTTTAGAGTATAAGTTGCCAAATATTTTAGCCTATTTGGAGCTTCGAGCTAAAAGAGAAATAAAGGAGCGTATTAAACGTGAAATATGGCATAAAGAATATAAACGAAAGCGGAAGATTGAAGAAGAACTAAAAGCTAAAAGAAACAAGGAATTGGAAGCTTTTAAGTCTGTAATAAATCATTCTAGTCGTTGGCAGAAAGCAATGGATTTAAGAAACTATATCCAAGTTGTCGAATCTAACGCTATAAAAAATGACAAGTTAACAAAGGAGTTAAAAGATTGGCTTAAGTGGATAAAAGATAAAGCAGATTGGTATGATCCTTTAGTTGAGAAGGAGGATGAGCTGTTTGATGGTATTGATAGGGGTACTATTTAAATTTATAATTGTAGCTTAGTTTTTTATATTCAACCAATATCGAGTCCCCTTCAATTCCCCCGTTTTAATAAACATCTTTTTGTTTACCATAGTTTTTAAATCACGAGTAGCAGTAGAAGCTGAGGTTTTAGCTATTTTTGTATAGTTATCTGCACTTAGTCCACCATCAAAACCTTGATGTCCTGCATTAAAAATACGTGTAACTACTTTTAGTTGAGAAGGAAGATGAGTTGTTTGATGGTATTGATAGGGATACTTTAAGCATAAATGAAAAAAGGAAGTAGAATTAATGTTTGATAAAAAAAATATTAAGTAATTGATTGTTAGTTGTGTAAAATTTTTATATTTACTTTTTCTCCCTATAAAACTATAATAGCATTAAGTTTAATATCTAATACTTAATTTAATGCGATACAAAGTTATTTTACAATTATGCTGTATTAATTCATTTTTAATGAATGAGTTTTTATTGGTCATCATTAAGCGAAGTTGGGAGCCTTAGTGTTCTTTTGAATAGGAATAGAAATTATTATGTTTTGAGAATACCTTTTCTACAAAACTGTTCTTTGCCTATTTATTTCTACTTACAAATTTGAAATTTTCCCGATGCTTTAATTAAGTTTTTGACTTCGTTTAAGTGTTTATATACTCTTTAATAGCGACTAACTTAAAACCAATTATTTATGACTTGTAAAAATCATTTTTCGTTATTGTTATTATTTTTATTTTCCTGCTATGCATTTTCACAAAAACTTACACCGGATACGGATTTAATTTCCGAATTGGTCAGTCAGAAACAAGATGAAGTAAAACAGCGAATATTAAAAAATTTAATAGTTAAGAATATAAAGACCACAAATTATACAACTTATAAAACCATGTATGATTTAATGGAGGTTATTACCAATGAGAAGAATAAAACGGTAATGACTAAAAGTATTTTAGCTGAAATTACAGAATATGCAATTTGCTATTCATTAGCCAATTATTTCAGAGTCAATCTTTCAAATTCTCAGCCTGAATTTGCATTGGATTCTTTGATAGTTAACCCAGATAAAAATGCTTTAAATTTTTTAATAAATGACGAGTTTAGTGCTAATAATAATGTTGAAGCTAGAACTAAAGATGAAGATAAATTAGAGGCTGCTTTAATAGCTAATTACATCATGGATGAAATGAATGATAAATTATTGTCGAGTGAATTTTCTTTCTTTGAGTCTAATGGGTTATTTGACAAAAAGGATTTAGAAAAAAAATTTACATACGGCTTAGATACAGGTTATAAAAAGATAGATTCTGATATTAAACTTGATATAAGCAATAAGATGCAGGTGTTTATAGATGATATTGATTCTATTTCAGACGCTTCTTATGAGGTATTTAATTTGATTGATTCTTTAAAAAACAATAGTTTACAATTTGATCAATTAAAGAGCGCCAAAGAGGGTGTAATTAAAGTAGTATTTGATCTTTTCTCTATATCGTTGTCCGATTTTGAACAAGAAATTGGAAGAAATAGTTTTTTGGCTAAAATAGGAGAAATAATAAACAAATATGTTATTTATGAATCATTTGAAGGTGATAATGACATGGTGTTTGAATTTAAAATAGATGTAGAATCTATTATTTTATCTTTTGAAGAAGAGTTTATAAATATTGGTATTTCGAGTATAAAAGAACATAAAATAGGAATAAAACCATTTTTTATTATCGGACTCAATTACGGTTCCTTTACAGGTTCTAACTCAACAATATTGAATAATGATAATACAGATAATATTTCTGATATATCTTATGTGAGTGAAAAGATTGGAGTTAAGTTGATTTTATTCGATTTTGGATATACTCGATCGCAAAAGCCTAAAGAATGGTATAAGTATAGAGGGAAATACCGTAAATGGAATGTGCCATCCGCAGATCCGTTAATTGATGATGTATATCTTTCAGTTTATGGTTCGGGTATTTTATATAATGTTGTTGATTTAAAATCTCAAGATAATTTTGATTTTCCTCTAGTTGGTTTGGGAGGAGGGATAACTTTTTTTAATAATTTAGAATTTAATATATCTTATTCGGTACCAGTAATAAATAATTCCATGTCTTATGATAATTCAATGGTAAGTTTTGGGTTTGATATACCAATTTTCGAATATTTGGGAGCTTTAAAGAAGAAAAATGCTAATTAAAAGTGATGGGTTGGTTGGTTGGTTGGTTGGTTGGTTGGTTTTTATGAGTGCCATGACTTACTTCTTGGTTTTAAATAGGTGAAAAAGTTGTCTTTTAATCTTAACCAATATTTAGTTCCTTTTAATTCAATAGTTTAATAAACATGCTTTTACCAATCATGATCATCTCATTGGTTAAGAGTTCGAGGCTCTTTTTTATAAAAGATAGAATATCATCTATTTATGGATGGTGTTCTATCTTTTGCTTTGTAAGCAGTTGTTTTTTTAATTTATTAAGTGACAGGTTTATAAAAAAATAGCATTGAATTAGGCAGGGGTTAAGTTGGCTAATGTTACTTCTGTCTCTCCTAATTTTCCTGAATAAGCTGTCCTTAAACTAGAAAGAGAAGACGTTAAGCTTAATACTTCAAAAGTTTTAACATCAGTATTTTCAATTGATATATTTAACTCTGTTTCTGATTCCTCATTTTGAGTAATACCTTCGTCATCCTTTTTACAGGCCATAAGTAGGATTAAGCTTAAAAAAGCAAGAGATTTTAAGTTTATTTTGAACATGTTATGAGCGTTAATAGTTTGTTCAAACATTAGGTGCCTAATTTAATAAAAAAAATGACAGAAAACTTGAGAAGGGTGTACTTGATTCTTTTAGTAGTAGTAGTAATGTTTTTTTGAGTAAATGTCTAAGTTTAATTCATTAAAATTGTAAAATACCGAGAAGATGTAAAGTTTATTCGAAATACAAAGTAAGATGTTTTTGAGGTAATGTTTACGGGAATGCTATTTAAGGTTTATATTCAACCAATACCGAGTGCCCTTCAATTCCCCTGTTTTAATAAACATCTTTTTGTCTACCATAGCTTTTAAATCACGAGTAGCAGTAGAAGCTGAGGTTTTAGCTATTTTGGTATAGTTATCTGCACTTAACCCACCATTAAAACCTTGATGTCCTGCATTAAAAATACGTGTGACCACTTTTAGTTGACGTTTATTCATTTCGGTATTAAAACGGTCAAAGAATTTTGCTTTTTCAATTAAAAAATCTATAAGTTTTAGAGTGTCTTCTTGCGCATCTAATATAGTTTGTCCAAAATAGAGCAACCAATCTGTAATGTCTAAATCTTTATTATTGTTTTCAAGAGCGCCATAATATGTTTTCTTGTTGGCTTCAATGGTTTTGGATAAGGATATAAGAGCAGGTTGTCCTACACTTTGAGCTACACATTTTTCCGTGAGCGCACGTGCAATACGTCCGTTACCATCTTCAAAAGGGTGGATACACACAAAATACAGATGTGTAATACCAGCTTTAGCAATTGGTAATACATTATTTTCCTTTTTGTAAGACAAGTTGTTGAACCATAAAATAAACTGTTCCATTTCTTTATGCATCTCATGAGAAGGCGGTGCTTCAAAATGAACGGTTGGTCTATCTAAACGTCCAGAAACAACTTGCATAGGATCTTCATGTGTGCGGTATGTACCAATATCTGTTAAATCACGCCTGCCATTAGTAAGCATTTTGTGCCAATTGAATAATTGTTGGTGGGTGAGTGGCGTACTAAAGTTTTTATATAGATCTACCATCATTTCAGAAATACCAAACTCGGCAGGAGTTATCTTTTTATTATCAACTTTTAAACCTAAGTTTCTCTTAATAGAAGATTGGATACTATCTCTATCTAAATATTCACCTTCAATTTCGGATGTTTTAAGAGCTTCGTTGGATAGTATTTCAATAATTAACTGTTCCTTTTCGTTCTCATTAACATGTTTAAAAGCACCTAGAACAGTTCCTGTATTTTGGGAGAATTTCAGTTCTAAAGCGTTTAGAGCATCCTCATTGTATGTAAAATGAGGCCATTTTTTTTGCTGCCAGTTCCAGATATTACGTGCCATGAGCTATAAATATGTATTTTATAGCTCAAATATACGTTAATTTTGAGCTATAAAAGTTTAATTTATAGCTCAAAGTAAGGATTGTAATTTAGGTAAAGGTTTTATTGCAGGTTGTGTTATTATAAAAACTTATGTTATTCGGAATATAACTAGGGGGATTATCTTTTAAGTAAATTGAAACAGTTTATTTAGCGCGTAGTGGATGTTTTCTAAAATTAATGTTTTGGTTTTCGATTCTTTAAAGTAAAACAAATAATTTTCTTTACAAATACTTTACTTTTTGGTAATCTAGTTTCTTTCTGTTTTTGTTTGCTTTGTTCATATGCAACAACAATCTAATGATATTAATTTTTATAAAGAATTAATGAGGAAGATCAAATGTTCTGATGAGCATGCTTTCTCTATACTTTATGATAAGTTATGGGAGCGTTTGTATGCATTTGCATTTTCATTATTAAAGAAAAAAGAATTATCTAAAGATATTGTACAAGACGTTTTTACAGATTTTTGGATTAGAAGATTAGAAATTGAAAACAATAATATTGAAGCTTATCTTGTTAAGGCTATACGTTTTAGAGTTTATAAGGAGTTAAGAGATACAAAACTTAATAAAACCAATATAGATTTATTGGATTCTATAAATACTCCACATGCTAGTGGTGTGTTGGATGATTTTCAATTAAATGAAACAAAAAAACAAATTGATAAAGTTATTGAGCGTTTACCTAAAAAACGTCAACAGGTTTTTACGTTAAGCAGATATAATGAGCTTTCAAATTATGAGATTTCAAAAAAGCTAGGTATTTCTAAGCGCACTGTTGAAACTCATATCTCTTTAGCGCTTAAAAGTATTAAAAGAGAAACAAATTTATATTAAATTCTTTAAAATATAATATTTAAGTCTTTGTTTTTTAAGGTGTTAACTTCTCTTAACAATTACTTAACCTAAAGATACACTTTTTCTTTACGTGCACTTTAACTGTTTGGGTATTTACCTATAGATACTTTATTATGACAGAGAAAGAATTTAAAATCCTACTGGATAAATTTTTAAATAAAGAAATAACTCAAGACGAATTAGATCTTTTAAAAAGATTTGAAGACCAAGCTATTCAGCAAAGTAAAGAAGAGGTTTTTAGAAGTGATTTAGAAAAAAATCAAATTAAAAAGGGCGTATATAAAAACATTAAAAAGCGTACAAAACCTAACAACATCTTTAAGGTTTGTATAGCTGCTTCTATTGTTTTGTTAATAGGTTTAGGGAGTATGCTGTTTTTGAACCCACAGGAAGATTCAGAACTTATGGTATTCAATACCTCAAATAAAATACAAACAGTCATTTTAGCAGATGGTAGTACCGTTATTTTAAATAAAAATAGTTCTATAGAATACAAGGATACTTTTAATGGTACCAGATATTTAGAATTAGAAGGGGAGGCTTTTTTTAAGATATGCCGTAATGAGGAAAAGCCTTTTGTGGTGAAAACAAAAAATGTAACCACCAAAGTACTTGGTACTAGTTTTAATGTAGCAGATATAGATTCTATTGTAAATGTTGTAGTTGCTACTGGATTAGTAGAAGTGTCCGATGCCAATAATTCGGTGTTGCTTAAACCGAATCAGGGTGTACAATACAGTCGAAAAACCCAGTTATTTTCAATAGAACATGTACATCACGAACTTTCAATGGCATGGTTTGAAGACGCTATTTATTTAGAAAAAATAAGTATGAAGAAATTGGCAGATTTTATGAAAACCAGCTATGGTATAGATTTTTATTTTATATCTAAAGATACCGAAAACGTTCAGATGTCAATTACTATAAAGAGAAATGAAAGTATAGAAAATATTATAAAAAAGATTAATTACATAAGTGAATTAAAATTAACCTTAAAAGCAAATAATATGGTAGAAGTGAAATAGAAATTAAAAAAAAAGAAGAATCTGCGGTCACAGATTCTCCTCTATAGAAAGCGTCGAAATATATAACAAAACAACACTTAAAAATGAAATTTAAAAATTACTTAACTAAGTTATTTATACTCCTTATTATAAGTTTAGTTCCAATAACAAGTTTTGGAAAAAACCAAAAAAAAATAACGGAGTTAAAAATAAGCATAAAATTAGAAAATGCTAAACTAACAGCCATTTTTTCAAAACTTAAAAATGAATACGATATTAATTTTTCTTATGGGCAAAAGATTATTGATGACCCTACTACGTACTCTGTTAATTACCAAAACATACTACTTACTAATTTATTAAACGATTTAGCGTCTAAAGGTCATTTTAAATACCAGGTTGATGAGACTACTGTTTTAGTGAAAAAAACTAAGAAGCTCAATGTTCAACAAACAACTATTGGAACAATTAAAGATAGAAGTGGTCTTCCTCTTATTGGAGCTACTATTATTGAAAAAGGTACTGTAAACGGAACTACCTCAGATTTTGATGGTAAATTTTCTATCACGACTTCAAGTTCTAATGCGATATTAATTATTTCTTTTATAGGCTATCAAAATCAAGAGATTTCAATTAATGATCAAAATAATTTTAATATTACGTTACAAGAAAAAGTAGCAGATTTAAGTGAAGTAGTGGTTACTGCTTTAGGAATGAAACGCGAAAAGAAAGCCTTAGGGTATTCTGTAGGTGAAATAAATGATGAAAAATTAAACCTTGTTCCTCAAGAGAATGTTTTAGGAGGGTTATCTAGTAAAATTTCTGGTTTAGATATTCGTCGTGGTGGAAACGATTTAAACAACGAAACTTATGTTTACATTAGAGGTAAAACCTCTTTAACAGGAAATGATCAACCCCTTGTTGTTATTGATGGTTCACCAGTAGGAGACACTAATGTTATGGGAGATATTAGTGCTATGGATATTGAAAATATATCTGTTTTAAAAGGAGCAAGTGCTGCAGCTCTTTATGGTTCTAGAGCGGGTAACGGTGTTATTTTAATAACTACAAAATCTGGAAAGAACACTAAAAAAGGCATTGGAGTCAATTTTAATACTACTACAACTATTAACACGCCTTATAGATATGTAGAGTTACAAAATCAATTTACTAATGGACAGAAAGGAATTTTTAACGAAGCGACTTGGCAACATTGGTACGGAGCAGAAGAAGGAACTCCTGCTGTACAGTGGAATAGTAATGGAGAAGAGGTTCCTTTGGAGTTTTATGACAATAGTTTAAAGGATTATTTTAAAACGGGAGTTACTACCATTAACGATGTAAGTGTTTCTGGAGCTTATGACAAAGGGGACTTTCGTTTGTCAATCTCTCATTTAAAAGGAGAGGGGTTTACTCCTGGTACAGAATTACAAAAAATTGGAGCTAATCTATCGACTAGTTTTAAAATTACTGATAAAGTAACTGTTTCTACCAGTATTAATATTTCTAACCCAAATTCAGACAACTATCCTATTAATTCAATTGGTGGAGATGATCAATATTTTGATATTTATAATATTGCTCCACATATTAATATTAACGATTTGAAAGACAATTACTGGGAAGTTAATAATGCACAACAACGTAAAATTACGGAAGGCTATAATAATCCATGGTTTTTTGCAAATGAAAGAATTAACAAATTTGATAAAGTTAGAGGATTTGGGAATATCAAATTAGATTGGGAAATTAACGATGATTTAAATGCTATGGCAAGAGTTTCTAATAGCAGTAATAGTAATAGAACAGAAATTATTAGACCTTGGTCTTATGATGGTTTTGGAAGTAGTAAACCATTTGGTTCTTATAATATTAGTGATAGCAATTCTAGAGAAACTAATATTGACTTCCTTGTTTCTTACAAAAAACAATTGGGAGATTTTAGAATAGACCCATCTGTAGGAGGAAATATTTTAAATACGCTTAGTACTTCTATTAATGCAGGAGGAGATAATTTGGTTTTACCTGGGTTATATACTTTGTCTAACGTGGCAAGAGGTGGTTTGTCTTACAATAGTGCGCGTTTCAAAAAATCAATCTATAGTGTTTATGGGATGCTTTCTCTTAGTTATAAGGACTACGCTTATATTGATGTCACTGCTCGTAACGATTGGTCTAGTACATTGCCAAAAGAAAATAGATCTTATTTTTACCCATCAGTTTCTACAAGTATATTGGTATCTCAATTTGTCGATATGCCAAAATGGGTATCTCTTTTTAAAGTTAGATCAAGTTGGGCACAAGTAGGTAAGGATACTTCACCTTACTTAATAAACCCTACATTATCTCAAGGATATTGGGGAGATGATTTTACCTATTCCTTGCCTAGTAGCATGCCAAATACAAACTTAAAGCCAGAAATAGCAACATCTTATGAGTTTGGTACAGATATTAAATTATTTGATGGACGTTTAGGTTTTGATGCTACTTACTACAAAACACAAAATAAAAATCAAATTTTAAATGTTGCTGTATCTCCCTTAACAGGTTATACTAGTACAACAATTAATGCTGGTAATGTTGAAAACTATGGTGTTGAGTTGGGGATGAACATCACCCCAATTAAAACTCAAGATTTGGTGTGGAATATGGACTTTAATTTTACCAAACAGCAAAGTAAATTAGTGGCTTTGGTAGATGGTATTGATAGAGTCGATTTTGGAGGTGGAACCGATATGGGATCCTTTACAAGAGTGGGTGGAATTATTGGAGATTTATATGCGCCTTATGTGAAAAAAGTAGAAGAAGGCGAATACGAAGGTTGGAATTTATTGGATGCCAATGGTAGATGGGATGTAGATAGAACTAAAGAGAACCAGAAAAAAGTTGGAAACTCTAATAACGATTTTGCCGTAGGATTTAATACATCTGTTACTTATAAAAACTTTACTTTATCTGCTAGCCTAGATTGGAGACAAGGTGGTGATTTCTTTTCAGAATCTATGAAAAGAATGGCGCGTTCTGGTAAAATAGAAAGCTGGAATAATGGTATTAGTACAAGTACTTTTACTGGTGTTTTAAACGCTAATTCTTTTAATGGAGATAGAGCAGCACTTGCTAATGAAATTAAAACAAATCCTATTTATCGAGATAACAATGTATGGGTTGGAGGTAGAAACCAAGAATTAGGTGGTTTTGATTACAATGGAAACTACAATGGAGCCTTCTTTCCAGGAGTTATAGATAATGGAGATGGTACCTATACCGAAAATTTTGGGGCAGAAGGAACTCAGTTTTTTGATGCTTACAGAGTTGTTGAATCTAGTGGTAGTTTCTGGAGAACAGGAGAAACATTTATGTACGATGCTTCTTTTGTGAAATTAAGAGACATTACGCTTTCTTATAAGTTCTCAAATAAGGTAGCAAAATATATTTCAGCTGAAAACATTTCACTTTCGGTATATGCTAAAAACATCATGTTATGGACAAAAGCCGATATTGGTATAGATCCAGAAACAGCATATGATGGAGGAAGTCAAGGTTTTGAAAAATGGAATCTTACACCATGGACCATACCAATGGGGTTAAAATTAAACGTTAGTTTTTAATTTATAAATACGAAACAAAAATGAAAAATAATATAATATCAATAGCACTATTAATATTTATCCTTTTGGTCTCATCATGTAGTGAGTCTTTAGACGATATTAACATAAGTCCAAATACGCTTCCAGATACAGAAGTAGATATTAAATTTGTATTAGCTGGAGTTATTTCTGAAACAGCAAAAATAGCAACAAATTTAGCTTATAAGTCTGGAGATTTGTCTGCTGCTAATCAATATTTACAAAGAGATTTTACGAGCTACGAAGAAAATAATTACCAATGGGGAGCTAATAGTTTTTCTAATTATTATGAGCCTTTAAAAGATAGTGATTACATTTATAAAAGAGCAGAAACAGAAAAAACAGATGAGGTAAAAAATTATTATCAAGCAGTAGCATTGATCATGAAGTCTTACCAATTTGGGTTTCTTACTTCTGCTTTTGGAGATATTCCTTACAGTAGTGCGTTACAAGCAGAAAAAGGAGGAGATGAGTTTTTTAAACCTACTTACGATTCACAAAAAGATGTGTTTATTGGTGTTCTTAATGATTTAGAAGAAGCTAACATCTTTTTAAAAAATACAGATATTTGTACAGAAGCTATAAGTAGTGATATTTTATATGCTGGTGATGGTCAAAAATGGAGGAAATTAGCCAATTCATTACGTCTTAGGTTTTACATGCGTTTGTCTGAAAAAAATGATGCAGATTTAAACGTCTCTTCGGAAATTGCGTCTATTGTAAATAACCCTAGTGAGTTTCCTATTATGCAAGATAATAGTGATAATGCTTTCGTTTCTTATGTAGGGACGGATAGCGATAATAGTTGGCCAGGAGGAGCTTTAAATTATAGCAACCGATCTGAGTTTTATAGAAGAAAGCCATCATCTACCATTGTAAATAATTTGATAGATTTAAAAGATCCTCGTTTAACGAAGTGGGTAAAACCTGTAGATGTTCAATTAGCACAAGGACCAACAAACCAAGTAGTATTAGAAAACAACAGAGTAAAACGTTATATAGATGTAGATATTAATGCTATTAATACTGATGCTAATTTAGAGAATGACATCAATACAAATTTATTTGTGGGGTTACCTATTGCTTTAAGTGCTCCAAACGATTTTAATTTAGGTGGTACATTGAGTGATGTGATTACTGATATTGGGAATTTAGATGAAAACATATATTTAAATGCTGCGGCAAATCCGCATACATCTTATTTAACAGATATGTATTCAGAAAACACCCATGAATTGGTAAATTCTATGTTAATGACTGCCGCAGAAGTAAAATTTCTATTAGCAGAAGCAAGTTTTCGTGGCTATATTAGTAGCGATGCATATGAGTATTACAAAGAAGGAATAGAATTATCTTTTAATCAATACCAAATTACTGACGGAGAATCCGAAGCGGTTTATGATGAAGCAAACAATACATTAGTTGCTTTTAATCAAGCGAATTACATTGCAAACGTAAAACTTATTTATGACAATGCTAGTGATAAACTGGAGCCAATCATTCATCAAAAATGGATTGCTTTGTGGTTAACAACAGAATCATGGTTTGACTTTAGAAGAACAGGTTATCCTAATTTAAACAGTAATATTATTTCTGGAACAAAAGGGAAACAAACGCCTGTAAGGTTTATTTACACAGATGCTTATAATGAAGAAAACATGTTAAAAGCTATAGACAATTTACAACCGTCGGAAAACGATCAGTGGTCCACTATGTGGCTGTTGCAATAATTAACTAAAAACCAGGGGTATTTTTATACTTCTGGTTTTTATTATTAAATAAACATAAATCATGAAAAAAATAATAATTGTGCTTTTAAGTCTTGTCATTTTAGCAGCATGTAAAACAGCCGTAAAAGAAGGTCACCATCATGATGATGAATACCCTCATTCACATTCACATTATTCAGAAATGTTTGGTATAGATGCACATAAACTTATATTTCCATCTAAAGTTCCCGATAGAATTATTGTGAGTTTAACAGAGGATGCTAATCATAGTTTTGCTGTTAATTGGAGAACAAATCAAGAAGTTGAATCGGCTTATGTTGAAATAGCAGAAGAAACACATGGTCCAGATTTTTTATTGGATAACAACAAACAACAGTTTACTGCAAAAACAGAACTAATAACATTAGAAAACACAAGAGATCAAGAACCTTTAGTGAATGCAGCGTTTCATTCAGCAATTGTAAAAAACTTAAAAGAGGGAACTAACTATGTTTATAGAGTTGGAGATGGGAATAAAAACGATGATACTTGGAGTGAATGGTTTCAAATAAAAACACCTCCATCTAACCAAAACGAGCCTTTTAGCTTTATCTATTTTGGAGATGCACAAAACGATGTGAAATCTATGTGGTCTAGAGTGATTCGTAAATCGTACAAAATGATGCCAGAGGTAGATTTTATGTTACATGCTGGAGATTTAATCAATCATAGCGAATCTGACAAAGAATGGGGAGAATGGTTTTATGCAGGAAGTTTTATACACGCAACCGTACCCAGTATTATGACTCCAGGAAATCATGAATATGATAAAAGTGTAGATCGTAAAAATTTATCAGCCTTATGGAGGCCACAATTTACATTGCCAGAGAATGGGCCTTTAGATGAGTTAAAAGAAACTTGCTACGCTTTAGATTATCAAAATATGAAAGTTGTTTCTATTGATGCTCAAAGTTTTTATAACAGTGAATATTCTGCAAAAGCACAAACAAAATGGTTAGATTCTGTTTTAGCTAGTAATACAAAGAAATGGGTAACCATTACCATGCACTATCCTATTTACTCAACCAAAAAAGGTAGAGATAATAAAGAATTACGTGAAAATTTGAAACCTTTAATAGATAAATATAATGTTGATTTAGTTTTGCAAGGTCACGATCATACATATGCTAGAGGATACGCTTCTAATGAAGGCTTGGGGAAAACTATTGTAAAAGATGCTGGTACTGTTTACGCAGTATCTGTTAGTGGTCCAAAAATGTACGAATCTCAAGATCAAGAATGGATGGTTAAAAGAGGTGAGTTCACACAGCTTTTTCAAATTATAACAGTTGAAAATGATACGATTAAATACAATTCGTATACCACAAAAGGAAAGGTTTATGATAGTTTTGATTTGGTGAAAAATGACAAAGGAGAAAAAACGCTTACAAATAATAAACCCGAAGTAAATTTAAGACTTAAAAAAGATTTTGTAAAAGAATAAGATGGAGTCATTATTATAGTTATTAGATAGATACTTAAAAGTAACAACTATGAAAAGAATACTATTTTTAAAAAAATATTTATTTTTAATTCCTCTTCTTTTTTTTAACTTTTTACTTTTTGGGCAATTAGAAATGTTGCCGTCCCAAGGGGTTTGTGCTCATCGTGGAGCAAAAGCCACTCACCCTGAAAATACTATTTCAGCTTTTAAAGAAGCTATTCGTTTGGGTGCTCATATGATAGAGTTTGATGTGCAACTCACAAAAGATAACATACTTATCATTATGCATGATGATACAGTTGATAGAACAACAAATGGGCATGGTTTGGTGTCTAAGTTAACTTTTGAAGAAATTAGAAAGCTAGATGCAGGTTCTTGGAAATCTGTAAAGTATGTGGGTGAAAAAATACCGACTCTTCATGATGTTTTACAAATAATGCCGAATAATATATGGTTAAACATTCATTTAAAGGGGGATAAGAAAACAGGTGTAGAAGTCGCTAAAATGGTGACTGCTGAAAATAAAGTAAGTCAATCTATAATTGCTTGTGGAAAAAAGGCATCGAAAGGTGTAAATCGGATAAATTCAAGTATAAAAATTTGTAATATGGAAAGGTTGTCTTCTCGAACCGATTATATAAATGAAACTATAAAAAAAGGTTTTCCTTTTCTTCAAGTAAAAAGTAATAGAAATGACGAGAATATGTTATCGGATATTAAAAAGCTTAAAAAAAATGGAATTAAAGTTAATTACTTCCATTCAGAAAAAAAAGAGGAGCTAAAAGAGTTATTGGATGCTGGAGTTAATTTTATTTTGACCGATAATTTAGCAGAAATGTTAGTTGCTTTTCAACAAGAAATTATAAAAGATTGAATACTCTGCCGAATATGTTATTTTGTTGTGATAAGATTAAATAGTGTTTTTTAGTCAAAAGAGAATTATTCTGTTTTGTGAAAACTTTATTTGTAATACGTTATTATATAATGTGTATATTTGAATAGAAATTAATTATAAATCAGAGTACACAATTCGGTACACGGTTTTATTAAAATATAGCAAAATAGCACGGAAAATGGGTTTTTTTTCAAACTCATAACCCGAAGGTCACTGGTTCGAGTCCAGTTCCCGCTACAAAGTATAAATTATTTAAAAACAACGGTTTAGTTTTCACTAAGCCGTTTTTTTATGCATAGTTTAAAAGAATTAATTACCTTAGATGCACAAAATGAATACGAAAGTGCATACGATTTGTCAGTAAACAAAAAATTTTCAACCCCAAAAATCTATTCAGCGAGCGGCGATTTAAAAAAGCGCTGGTATCTCTATTTCTCTTACCGACACCCAAAAACCGGTAAGTTAAAACGGGTAACCCCATTTTATGGCAATGCCAATAAATATAAAACGAAGGAAGAAAGACTCTCCGTTCTGGTTACTTATAGAAAAGTGTTATTAAAGCTCTTAAAACAGGGGTATAACCCATATGATAACAATACGGAGCTCTATTTACGTTTAAAGACCAAGGAAAACCTTAAAGAGCAACACGTTTTAGATCATGCAGAAAACAAAAGCTTGACTACTGTTGACGATAAACCAGCAATGACTTTGCAAGATGCTTTTGATTTTGGATTGAAACAAAAAGAAAAGATCGTAAATTCAACTACCAAAAGAAGTTATGACAATCGTGTAAAGAATTTTTTAGTGTGGCTGAATGAAAACCATTCAGAGCTTAAGACTATCAACAACTTAAACAAACGAGTAGTTTCAGGCTTTTTAAACGAGATATTGGGGAAAACAAGTGCACGGAATAGGAATAATTTTCGAACGGATTTAAGTAGTATCATGCAAGTCCTAGAAGACAATGATATTGTAAAATTAAATTTTATTAAAAAAATACCAGTTCTAAAATCCATACCAGAAAGAAACAAAACCTATACAACCGAAATTCAAGAAGATATTTTTGAATACTTGGAAAAGAAAGACCCTATACTTTTGCTTTACATCAAGTTTATCTCCTATAATTTTCTGCGTCCCATAGAGGTATCTAGGCTAACTGTAGGTGACATAAACACGAAAGATAGGACCATACAGTTTAAGGCAAAGAATAGCCCGTTAAAAACAAAAATTATTCCAGAAATTTTATGGGATGATTTGCCGGATTTATCTGAATTAAATAAAGAATGGGTTTTATTTACACCTCTGCAAATTGGAGGTGTCTGGGAAACGCAAATTAACAACAAAAGGGACTACTTTTCAAAGCGCTTTAAAAAGGTTGTAAAAGACCATTTTGAGTTGAATAAAGATTACGGACTGTATAGTTTTAGGCACACCTATATAACTAAACTATACCGTGCACTAATGAATGATTCGTCACCATTTGAGGCAAAAAGTAAATTGATGTTGATAACTGGTCATTCTTCAATGAGCGCATTAGAAAAATATTTACGAGATATTGACGCTGAATTGCCAGCCGATTATTCCGAAATGCTAAAGAATACTCATGGGTAAACCTATTTTACATCAGTTTTATTTAAGCCTGATTCCGAATTTATTGACGGAATTATTTTTCTTCATACCTAAAAATGAAATCAGTCAAGATATTATTGAAAAGTTTGAATTTTTTAAAACAACAAACATTTTCAATAAAATATATGTCATGGATTATAACCAAGGTCCAATGGAATATAAAAATACAAGGAGTAATAAGCACCTTTTGTTAAAAACAAGTGATCTGGACAAAAATTTATTTAGCTTATTGGAAAAGAAGAGCGAAGTAAAGGAATATGAATTTGATTATATTCTGGAGAAGTATTTTGAATTAGCGGAATGTTTGTTTTATATAACGAATTGGATGAAAGACAACATGGCTCAAATGGATCAATATAGCGATGGCGTTTTGGGTATATTCCATATCCAGTCCCTAAATTATAAAAAACATTTCGAGAGTTTGGTCAAGAACTTTTATCCAAGCAGGGCTATTCTTCCTAAGGGAAACTTTAATGCCCAACATTTAATAGAGACCTATTTTCCAGATATTGAAAGTGGATATAACAACTCAAAGAAAAGAACGGTTACCGCACCAATAGTTCAAATAGATAACCAATCGGAAAAGAAGCCACAACAAAAAAAACTACACAAAACACTATTGGTTACAGATTTAGAGGCAGAAACAGTGCTATTAAAGCATGTATTTAATTTAGATATTAAACAGCTAGAATAAAAATTATACGTAAATTACACGTATAATTGACTCATAAATATGAAAAAAACTGAAATTTGTCTGCATTGCAACGACGATTATATCCCAACCCGCAGAGGTGTGCAGAAATTTTGTTCCAAATCCTGTAAGTCCAGATATTGGTATCTGAAACAAAATTACACAAAAGATGTTGTAAAAGATTCTACTGAAGAAAAAGTTGAAAAGCAAAAAACAAAAGTTGAAACAATGAGTCTAGCAGGTATTGGAAATGCTGTTGTAGGAACAGTAGTCGTAGAAGGAGTAAAACATATACTCACTACGCCTGAAAACAAACCAGCCACAAAAAAAGATATTCAAGACCTCAGAGCTCTTATATTCGGTCGCTATTTACCCGTTAACAATACGGGCAAAGATTCAATGGGAAGATCTCCATTCTATGATGTTGAAACTGGGGATGTGGTGTTTTTGTTTCATTCATAAATTTGTTATTTGGGTTCTATACCAAATCTTTTAATTGTGATTTATCCATTCGATAAACCAATATTATGGAATGTACTATAATGTTCTGCGTTATATAACTTGAACTTTGGTTAAAAGCGAAAGTTTAAACTACTACATTTTGTTATTTTTTCCTTCTAAAACTTTCTCTATGATATTAATGGGACACGCTTTTACGAAACGACGATAGGAGATAAGTGAAATTTGTGTGGAGTGGATAAATGTGTTAATAATTCTATAAGAAAATATTGCGCAAATTTATATTATTAGTATATTCACATTATGAATTTTATTGACTTATTTTCAGGTGCAGGTGGACTTTCCGAAGGCTTTATAAAAGCTGGGTTCAATCCTATTGCTCATGTTGAGATAGACTCTCATGCTTGTAATACTTTAGAAACCAGATTAGTTTATCACAAACTAAAAAACGAAAATAATCTAGACCATTACAACGATTACCTAAACGAGAAATTTTCACGTGAAAACTTCATATCTAAATTTGGCGATAAATCTTTATCAGATACTATTTTAAATATTGGTATTGGAGGCAAAAATAATGACCATATTTTCAAGAAAATTGATGACTTGGCTGGAAATAACGAAATTGATTTAGTTATTGGCGGACCACCTTGTCAAGCATATTCATTAGTTGGAAGAGCTAGAGATGAAAAAGGAATGAAAGATGACCCTAGAAATTTCCTTTATAAAGAATATGCTAAATTTTTAAAAAACTATAGACCAAAAGCATTTGTTTTTGAAAATGTATTAGGTCTTATTTCGGCTGAAAAAGGTTTGTATTTTAAAAACATGCAAAAATATTTTCGCTCTATTGGTTATAATTTAGATTATAAAATTCAACACTCAGAAGATTTTGAAGTGCACCCAAATGTTTAGACAAATTTATAATTAATTTTGATAATAATTAGCTCGATATTCAATCGGGCTCATACCATTTAAATTTTGTTTAATTCTCTCATTATTATAATATTTTATATAGACTTTAATCTCTTTTTTTAACTGAGATATCGACTTATATTTATTTATATAAAACAATTCAGATTTTAGAATACCGAAGAAATTTTCTATCACAGCGTTATCTAAACAATTTCCTTTACGAGACATACTCTGAGTAATTCCTTTTTCTGTTAATAATCTTCGATACTGTTTCATTTGATACTGCCATCCTTGATCTGAATGTAATATTAAATTTGTTTGATCTGGTATTTTCTTAAAAGACTTTTTCAGCATAATAGCTACTTGTTTAAAATCAGGTTTTTCAGATAATTGATAACTTATTATTTCTCTATTAAAGAGATCAATTATTGGAGATAGATATAGTTTTTTTCCTAAAACTTTAAATTCTGTAATATCGGTAGCCCATTTTTTATTTGGCCTAATAGCTTTAAAATTTCGTTGTAATATATTAGGAGCTGTTTCTCCTATTCGCCCTTTATAAGACTTGTATCTTTTAGCTCTGACTAAACTTTTTAAACCTAATTCACGCATTAACTTGAGTACTGTTTTATGATTTATTAGAGTGCCTATTTTGTTGATTTCTAAAGAGATTCTTCTATAGCCATATCTTCCTTTGTGACGATGATATATTTGATGAATCAATAGTTTTATCTCTTTATATTTATCAACTAAAAGACTTCTTTTATGATGATAATAATAACTACTTCTTGCCATGTTCGTATGATATAATAAAATATCTAAATCATACTTATGCCTTAATTCTGTTATGGCTTTTGCTTTTTGTTTTGCTCTTGTTGAATTAAGGCCTGTAACTTTTTTAGCAAGTCCAGTTCTGCACGTAATGATTCATTTTCTAATAAAAGTTCCTCTTCTCTTGTTAAAGGTTTATTAGACTTTTTTTTAGCTCTCTTAAATTGCATAGATTTTGGTTTACCTCTAGGTTTAATGTTTAAGCCTACAATACCCTCTTTTTTATAATTACGTTGCCACTTCATAATTACAGATTTAGTAGGAATATTAAATTCTAAACAAGCTTGACTGAAAGATAATGAATCTTTGTCAATAGCTTTTAAAACTTTAAGTTTAAAAGGAATGCTATACACTTTGGTTTTTCTTGGTAATAGTGCTTTTTTACCATATTTTTCATAAAATCGAATCCAATCATGAAGGGTTGTATGATGACAACCATATAACTTAGACACATCTTCAACTGTTTGGTGATTTTTTAAAACTTGCTTTACACATCGAAGTTTAAATGCGTAATCATACTTGACTTTTCTTCCCATAATAATACCCTCAAATAGTGTCTAACTTTTTGGGGGCAGTTCAAAATCCGCGAGGATTTTCGCAAGTAGGCAAAAAGCCAGCAATAAATTATATATGTTGTTGGCAGTAGTTTTTATACCTCATTAATGAGTCTTATTCCGTTTGTGTTAATTGTTCATTTTTATTTATAGAAGATTTGGCAGTATTTTTATCTTTTCTATGATTTTCAAAAATTTCCATTCCTGTCTTTAGCATTCCAATTAATCCAACTCCAAAAATGATAATTCCAAATGAAACTTCTTTTATATTTTGATTCTCTGAAATAAAATATCCAAAAACTCCAAAAGCCAAAACTAAAAGAGTTGATATCGTAAGATAACGAATAAATATTTTTCCAAATTTTGGATTTTCCCAAAGTTTTTTTTCAAATTTAATAGAAACTTTATTTGTATCTTGAAGAGAAGCAAAACTAATTGCAAGTCCCAGAAAAATCAACATATTATTAAGGGCTTTCAGGAAATTAAATTCACTTGAGTTTAATTTAAATGTAAAATACATACCACCTATTAAAAAAGGGTATTGTAAATAACTTAAATAATGAAAGAATAATTTATTGTTCATTTTTTTTATTTGACTTTATAGTTACTGTTCTCATAATGCCATAAAACGCAATTAATATTCCAATAATTATTAAAATTAAAGCAGTTTTGTCATACTTTTTTAAGGATATAAGTATTATTCCTGCAAATGTAAATAGCATTCCTATTGCTGAATAAATTAATACACTCTTTTTATTTCTTAATTTTTCCATTTAGATTTCGTCTGTCTTAAATTACTGCCAACGTTTACGTATAAGAATAGTGCGTAGTTTGTGTGCGAGGATTTTCCGAAGGAAAATCAGATGCAAGCAAACGCGCATTAACTCTTGGTTAGGCACTAAACTAAGCATTATTTTTATACAATGTTAGCATGCGTGTTTATTTTTGTCGGACTTATTTTACGAAATAGTTGCGTTTAATTTTTTAGAACCTCGAATTTTTTGAGCATGAGTAAAGTCAGTTGCTCGTTAACTTTGCGTAATGTTTGTTAAAAGTCAGATGTTTTTGCGCAAGAGTAAAGTCAGTCGCACGCAACAGTTGCGTTTTGAATGGTCAGAAGTCGGTTGAGTGAGATTTTAAGGAATCTATTTTAAACTACTTTTGAGTGATTTTTATTTTCCAGAGCTGAGTGAGACATGAATGCTAACGTTTATGTATAAGATTAGTTGCGGGTTTGTATGCGAGGGTTTTCCGAAGGAAAATCAGACGTTACTAACATGCAAATACCTTTGATTAAGCACTAAACCGCAATTATTTTTATACGGTGTTGTAAATAGTGATTTCTATACCATTTTAACTTATAAATCTCCATATTTATTTCATGATGTTTTTCATTTTTAGATTTAAAAGTTACATTTTTATTCATGTTACGAGTAGTATATAATAAGTAACTTTCTTATGATTTTGTATAGAAAAGCATAAAAAAAAAGTTGTTTTAAAATGTTTTTTAAATTTCTTTGTTTAGGTCACTAATATCTTTAGAATTAATATTGTAAGATGTTTTTGAAGTTTTTCTAAATATTATGTTCCCAGTTTTACCATTAATAACTGATATAATTTTATTTTCATTTACCTGAGTATGCATTAAATAGTAAAAATTTTCTTTCGAATTTAATATTTTATTATTTAAATCTTCATTAGAAATTAGAGCATAATTATGATTATATTTCGAAAAATATTTTTCAGGTTTCTCTATTTTTTTAATTGTAGATGAAAAAGGGTCATACCTTTTCATCATCCAATGAGGAGCAAATAAAGTTGATTTTTTTAAATTTTTAATTTCATGTTTATCAATATAGAGGTCTCTCAATTTAGCATTAATATTTTTGTCTAAATGACTGTTTAAAAATTGAAAATAATTTTTAATATACCCTAACTCGAAATTGTAAAAACCTGCAATTTCTTTATTTTTTTTCTGCTTTTTCTTAATTATAGCTTTCTCAAGTATAGATTTTCTGTTAGAAGAATTGGTTATAACCTCCCTCTTTTTAATGTTTGGAGTGAAAAATATTTGGGCGACTGCATTACTTTGACTTGGAGTAAAAAGACTAAAATTAAATATAATATATTCTTTTACTGTTTTATCAGGAACAGCACTATCGAATGTTACTTTGTCTTTGCGTCCTTCTTTATTTATTAATTTAATAATTACATTCTTGGAGAACTTATTATAATCAAAATTATCTTCGGAAATGAACTCAATATCATTTATTGTCCAAACATTATTAATTATTTGCTTGAAACTATTTTCATCTAATTCATTGGGAATTACAAATATTGTTTTTGAATTTTTAATTTCATCAAATACATCTTGTTTTAATTCAGAAACGTAAATGTTTGCCCATGATTTACTTATTCCGATATTTACTTGTCCATAAGAACTTAACGCTAATAGTATTAGTAAAAAAGCGAGATTGTGTTTTTTCATATTTTTTTATTTAATCTTTAAAGGATATTTAGAGGTTACAAGCTTAATGAAAAGTATGAGATTTTTGAATTCACTCATTCCATAACATCTTCTTCATTTTTTAGCATTATTTACAACGTGATTGTGTATGGTTAGTTGCGTGGTTAAGCAACTAAGTTAGCAAACTTTTACGAACCCGTGAATATTCCGCAGGAATATTCGCAAGTAGAGAATAATACAGCCATTAATTATACACGTCTTAAGTTAGCATTTTAATAAAAACACTAAATTAAGGCCTAAAAATAAGAAAGCACAAAAGAGAGGAGTAAGGTTAATATACACGCAGAAGCTTTAGACTTCGTCAACATTGAAAATCCCCTCTCTTTTCTACACAGATTTCGTACAGTTCTATGAGGCTTTTAGACCTCGATTTTAAGTCGTTGAAACTCGCGTAGATCGTCCTTTCAAAAAAACATTTTCTTATGAATAAAGATATTAAATATTTTGGAATAGACATTAGTCATTTGGTGTTCGATGTCACGGACTCTGATGGTAATTACTATCAGTTTAAAAACAATGAACTTGGCTTTAAAAAGTTCACGAAACTTTTAAATAATAAGAGTCATTGCGTTATGGAAGCCACAGGCTATTATCATTATCAGTTAGCGTATCATTTGCTAGAATCTGGTATCAAAGTATCGGTTGAAAATCCATTGTCAGTAAAACGCTTTATACAGATGGGACTATCAAAAGTTAAGACAGATAAGAGCGATTCAAAACTTATTTGTGCTTACTCAGAGCAAGTAGAATTAAAGCTATGGAAAGGAAATTCTAAGGAAGAAATAGAATGTCTTCAAATCGTTAGAACCCTTTCTGTATATACAAAACAAAGCACTATGCTAAAAAACAAACTACATGGAGAAGCGGTTTTGGGAAATCCAAGTAAGCTTGTTGTAACGTCTTTAAAACGTAGTTTAAGACAACTAACAAAAGAGATGAAAACTTTGGAGGATAAGCTGTTAATATTAGTAAAACAATCACATCAAGATTTATTTACCCGTTTAAAAACCATTCCAGGTATAGGACCAAAAATAGCCATTATGTTAGTGGTATTAACAGGTGGATTTGATCGTTTTACGAGCGCAAGTGAACTTTGTAGTTACGCTGGCCTTACACCTATGATCCGGCAAAGTGGAAGTAGTGTAAAAGGGAGGCCACGAATAAGTAAAATGGGGAATCAAAAGCTTCGGAATTTATTATTTATGTGCAGTTTTAATGCGTGTAAATACAACAAAGCTTGCCGCGATCTTTATGAGCGAATCGTAGCGAAAGGAAAGAGCAAAAAATTAGCATTAATTGCCGTGTGTAATAAGCTACTAAAACAGGCTTTTGCACTAGCTAAATCAGGATTAATATATGATGGAAACTATAAAAGTACTTTAGTGAAAAATTAATACATTTTTACTTGTTTTTTACCACAGTACTTTGTTGGCAAATCGTATTTTTTAGTCTACCCAACCTTGATAGTCTATTGTTTTCAGCGTGTCATTCTCAAAAGTAAAAATGAAAACAGATGTGTTCTCTAAATCTCCAATTTTGACTAAATCAGTTTCTAATTCCGATTTTAATATATTTTCAAGAGTTTTTTTATTAACTCCAATTTTGATAAATTCTAAAAACTTAAATTCCGAACTTCTTATTTTCGCAGCATAAATCCATTCTTTGTCTTTAGCTCGATAAGAGTAAATTTTTGTTTTGTCAAATGTCTGTGTTTTAACAGTATCAGTTATTGTTTCGTTATGTGTATTTATTCTTGGTTCAGTTTTTAAATCAAACTTTGGGTTTAGAGCAAGTTTTTCCAAATCAGATTCCAGTAGAATTCGTAAACTATCGTTTTCAAAATATTGTTCAGGAATAGGAATTTCCTCAACTATTTTTTCCGTTTCTGCTTTTAATTCAGTTGTTGGTTTTTGTTCGTGAATTTCAATCTTTTGAGTTTCTTTTTGTTTGCAAGAAATCAATAAAATTAGAATTCCGATTGAAGTTAGTAAGTGTCTTTTCATATGTTTGCCAACGTTTACGTATAAGAATAGTGCGTAGTTTGTGTGCGAGGATTTTCCGAAGGAAAATCAGATGCATGCAAACACGCATTTAGTCTTGATTAGGCACTAAATTACGCATTATTTTTATACAATGTTAGCGCACGTTGTTATGTTTTTCTCACAAGAGTATTTAAATATGATTTTTTCACGCAACAAAGAAAAGTCCGAAGCAACAGTTTCGTATTGTTTGGCAAGAGTCAGAATTTTTTAAACACAAGAGTTAAGTCAGTTGCGCGTAAACTTTACGTATTGCTTTGTCAGAAGTCGGTTTAATTTTTTATTTAATTTTAGTTTGCGAGAGTAAAATCAGACTTAGGTAACAGTTGCGTTTTGATTTGACAAAAATCAATTGAGTAAGTTTTAGTAATTGTTTTTAAAATACTTTGAGAAGGTTTATTGTTTTTTTTGAGCTGAGTGAGCAATGTGCGCTAACGTTTACGTATAAGAATAGTGCGGTTTTGTGTGCGAGGATTTTCCGAAGGAAAATCAGACGTAACAAAAGTGCACTAACCTTTGATTAAGCAACTAATTTAGCATTATTTTTATACATTGTTGGCAATAGTTTTTTAATCCGAAATAACATCTCTTAATTCCAAAATATCTTCTCTAACTTTTTTGTCTTTTACCAAATTTAATGCCTTATTATTATACTTGTTGGAATTATTAAAATCATTCATTTTGTAATAAACATTAGCTATGTTGTAAAAAAAATATCCTTTTCGTTCAGAGTCCTGTTCATAATTCAATCCACTATTGTAAATAGCAATTGCTTTGTCAAATTCCTTATCCTTATTCAAAGCAACTCCATAATTCAAGTAAGTAAGTGAATATGTACTATCAATTTTAAGTGATTTTTCAAAATATTCAGAAGACTTTTTAAATTGAGATAATTCCGCTGTTTCATTTCCTAAAGCGTTAAGTATTATTTTATTATTTGGTTCGATAATATTTGCCTTTTTATATAAACTTTTAGCTTTTAAATGGTCGTTTTTTGCGCTTTTAGCAGATGCTAGGTCAAAAGTCAGAGAAGCGATTGAGTCTTTGATTTCGCCACTTTTAAATAGGTTCAAATAGTAGATTTCTGAATCTCCAGAATTTTTAGAAATTATTTTGTCAGTTTCGGTTTTGCAACTCAAAAATGTCAGAATTATAAATGCTAAGATTAGGTTTCTCATAATTATTGCCAACGGTTACGTATAAGAATAGTGCGTAGTTTGAGTGCGAGGATTTTCCGAAGGAAAATCAGATGCAAGCTAACAAGCACTAACTTTAGATTGAGGAATAAACTTACGCATTATTTTTATACATTGTTGGCATTTCGTTTTTTATTCTTTTTTTAAACTCCAATCTAAATCAAAATATTTCATTGTCGAATTCACATAGTTTTCAGGAACATATTTTGAAACATAGTTTTTAAAATATCTTTCCCTAAATCCTAATGCAAAAGAGTCTACAGATTGGTTTTCATAGAATTCAAAAGGTTTTACATTCGGAATTTTAATCCATTTCGAATTAGATTTTCCGTTTATTAAATTCACCATTTTGAATGAATCCTTTTTTTGTTCCACTTGAAATTTCAGAGTGTCAATTATCTTTCGGTTAGAGAAAGGGTCTCTCAAATATTGAATCAGTGTGTCAGATTTGAATTCATAAGATGATAAATAGCTCAATCCACTTTGATAAACAACCACGAATCCTGTGTCAGTTATATGAGCTTCGTAGTATCTTTCTTTTTCCGTTGAGTCCAAATTGTACCAAACTCCGTTTAATTCAGATGTTCTCTTTTTAGAGCACCCAATTATGAGTGAAATCAGAATTAGTAAATATGTTTGCGGTTTTGTCATAAATGAATGCCAACGTTTATGTATATGGAAAGTTGCGTGTTTGTGTGCGAGGATTTTCCGAAGGAAAATCAGACGTAACAAACGTGCAACGACCTTTTGATTTAGCTAAAAATAGCAATTTTTTATATACGGTGTTACCTACAGTATTTTTAATTCAGATTCGTGTATATTAAATCCAAGAATAATTTCCGATACATTATTTTTTGAAATTTATCTTCTGGAATTTTATTCAGCGCGTCAATTAAATATTCGCTATCAGTTTTTAAATCTCCGTAAGCCTCAAATTTGTTATAAGCTAATCCAAATTCAAATTGCCAACTTGACTTGTCTAAAATTTTTAGTTGTTCAAATAAATAACCATAGCAAGATAAATGGGAATTAATCGGAAATAACAAATATGGGTCAAATCCTAAATCCGATTTAAGTTTCTCAAAAAACTCAGGCTCTATTTCTTTGCGACTTGCCTTTTTTAATAATTCCGTATATCCGTTTTTGCTTATTTCAATCAGATATTTTTCTTGAATTAGTGAATTTTCTAATAAACTATGAATATTTTGTTTGTAAATCAGCTTTCCCTCAATCGGTCCAACTTCCGTAACGAGTCGATTATATTTGATTTCAGAGCATAATTCAAACTTTTCGTCCGCAATTAGGTCAGTCGTATTTTTAGTTGAACCACAAGCTGTGATTAAAGTCAGAATTATTATTTGAAGCAGTTTTTTCAATATTGTAGGTAACGTTGCATGTATGGAAAGTTGCGTTTTCGAGTGCGAGGATTTTCCGCAGGAAAATCAGCCGCTATCGAAAAAAGCACTAACCAAAGTGTTTGCCTAAAATAGCAATTTTTTATACATATTGTTAGCGTGCGTTTACATATTTCACAAAAATACTTATCCGTTCTTGTTAAGTAATTTTTAAAACGTCCAGAAATTCAATCCGCCGTACAAGTTGCGCTTTGCTTTGATCAGAAATTATAGATTTAGCTTTGCCGTGTAGAAAGTTAGTCCACCGCAACAGTTGCGTATTTAATGGTCAGAAATCGGTTGAGTGAGTTGTCCGTTGCGTAATCTATTAAACATCTGTTTTCGCTTCGATTCCAAGAGCTAATAGTTCTTTAATTTTTTTGTTAAAATTAAATTTTTGCGAAAGAAAATAGGGGATAAGGAATTGCTTTTCAGAGTAGAGTGGAATGCACGCTAATGTTGTTGTATAAGCTTTGTTGCGTGGTTTAAGCAGTTAATTTAGTAAATAAAACACGAACGGCGAAATTCCGGAGGAATTTCCCAAGTGAGCCAAAACTAGCAATAAAGTTTATACGGTGTTAGCCATTGGCTTTTTCCGTTTCTATTTTATGTCCGATTTCAATTAAGAATTCACGCATTAATTCATAAGTTTTGAAATCAGCATTGATATGATTAAACAATTCAGTTTCCATATATTCACAGCTTAAACAAATATTCAATTGTTGAACAAGATTTTCATTTTTGTCATAAAATAAAATTGCATCTCGATAAATTGGCGCACACATCCAATTCGGAATATCTTTTATTTCTGTTTTCAGAATCTCAATCAAGCGTTTTGATTTAGAATCTGTTTTTTCAATTCGGTTTATCTTTTCTGCTGAAAAATGAAATTGTCCTTTTTTATTGATAATTACTTGAGTGAAATTCAATAATTCATTTAATTCAGACAAGCGATTTTTCTGCGTTTCATTTCCGCCATTTTTGGATTTTATATTAGCAAATTCAGATTCTAAAGATTTTATTTTTTCCTCAAACTTTTCTCCTCGCTGAAGAGAATAAGTTTCAAAGTATTCAAAATCTATATTTTCAATAAATTCCGATGATTTTTTATATGTGTAGTTCGGTTTCATTGCTTGTGGCTAACGGTCACGGCTATGGTTTCGTTGCGCGAAACATAGACGGTTTTTTTGTTAAGGCACTAAGATAGTAAAAATGGGAGGAATTTTCCAGCGGAAAATTCCAGCGCAATGAACTATAGGCAATGTTAGCGACAGTTTATTGATTTAAGAATCAGAGAATCACGTTCAGCTTATCAGTCCGACATTGTTAAGCTGATTGACTGCGACAATCTCTAAGGCTCTAATTTGGCGGATTAGAAACAAGTCCAGCGTAATAGTTGGGTATTATAACTCCAGATTGGCCGTTCAGCTTGTCAGTCCGACGCAGTAGAGTAGGTGAGCGAGGCAGATCACTACGGAACTGAATTTGGCTGATGAGAAACGAGTCCGACGTCAAAGTTGTTTTTTAGGAGTTGAGTTTTTTGTTTTATTTGGCTTAAAATTCTAAAAAAAATCGCGAGAAAAGAAGCTGGCAAAAATTTGCGAAGTGGATTGTCGCTAACGTTTATGTATAAGAATAGTTGCGGGTTTGTATGCGAGGAATTTCCGAAGGAAATTCAGACGTTACAAACACGCAACGACCTTTGATTAAGCACTAAACCGCAATTATTTTTATACGGTGTTGCCATTTCGTTGTTTTTCAGAGTTCAAATTATCCGATTAAACTCCGTTTTCCACTTTTCAGCGATTGAGTAAATTCATTCAGCGTTTTATTCCGCAATATTTTCAATTCCGAAACTAGCTAAATTCTACTCAAAATTCATTCAGCGTTTGAGCGATAATACAGTGTCTTTTATTCAGCCGTTTGCTTTTTATTCCTGAAAATTTTAAAAATTAATGAAGCATTAATAATAAATGCAGGAATTATAAAAACATCTTTAACTGTGTTTATTCCCAGAACGTCATATTGTAAAAATATCATCGAAAGGAAAATAATAATTGTCGAAATTATTAATCCAGTTTTTATGTAATTCATATTCAATTTGTTTTAGTTAGATTTTCGTAAAGTTATTCAATTCAGTTTTTTATTCAACGTTTTATTTGTCAAAAATTAGCTTTTTCTAAATTCAGATTTCCCTTTTCGAGTGCGTTACGCAATGAATGGCAACGTGTTTGTGTATGGTTAGTTGCGTGGTTAAGCAACTAAGTTAGTAAACTTTAACGAACCCGTGAATATTCCGCAGGAATATTCGCAAGTAAGCTCAATGAAGCAATTAAATATACACGGCTTAAGTTAGCATTTTAATAAAAACACTAAATTAAGGCCTAAAAATAAGAAAGCACAAAAGAGAGGAGTAAGGTTAATATACACGCAGAAGCTTTAGACTTCGTCAACATTGAAAATCCCCTCTCTTTTCTACACAGATTTCGTACAGTTCTATGAGGCTTTTAGACCTCGATTTTAAGTCGTTGAAACTCGCGTAGATCGTCCTTTCAAAAAAACATTTTCTTATGAATAAAGATATTAAATATTTTGGAATAGACATTAGTCATTTGGTGTTCGATGTCACGGACTCTGATGGTAATTACTATCAGTTTAAAAACAATGAACTTGGCTTTAAAAAGTTCACGAAACTTTTAAATAATAAGAGTCATTGCGTTATGGAAGCCACAGGCTATTATCATTATCAGTTAGCGTATCATTTGCTAGAATCTGGTATCAAAGTATCGGTTGAAAATCCATTGTCAGTAAAACGCTTTATACAGATGGGACTATCAAAAGTTAAGACAGATAAGAGCGATTCAAAACTTATTTGTGCTTACTCAGAGCAAGTAGAATTAAAGCTATGGAAAGGAAATTCTAAGGAAGAAATAGAATGTCTTCAAATCGTTAGAACCCTTTCTGTATATACAAAACAAAGCACTATGCTAAAAAACAAACTACATGGAGAAGCGGTTTTGGGAAATCCAAGTAAGCTTGTTGTAACGTCTTTAAAACGTAGTTTAAGACAACTAACAAAAGAGATGAAAACTTTGGAGGATAAGCTGTTAATATTAGTAAAACAATCACATCAAGATTTATTTACCCGTTTAAAAACCATTCCAGGTATAGGACCAAAAACAGCCATTATGTTAGTGGTATTAACAGGTGGATTTGATCGTTTTACGAGCGCAAGTGAACTTTGTAGTTACGCTGGCCTTACACCTATGATCCGGCAAAGTGGAAGTAGTGTAAAAGGGAGGCCACGAATAAGTAAAATGGGGAATCAAAAGCTTCGGAATTTATTATTTATGTGCAGTTTTAATGCGTGTAAATACAACAAAGCTTGCCGCGATCTTTATGAGCGAATCGTAGCGAAAGGAAAGAGCAAAAAATTAGCATTAATTGCCGTGTGTAATAAGCTACTAAAACAGGCTTTTGCACTAGCTAAATCAGGATTAATATATGATGGAAACTATAAAAGTACTTTAGTGAAAAATTAATACATTTTTACTTGTTTTTTACCACAGTACTTTGTTGTACGTAGTGTTTTTAAAATCCATCAAATACTTTGTCAACAGCATCACTTATAACTTTTTCTTGACTTATCATATTTATATAGGTTTTATCCGATTTCAATTTTAATGTTTTTTCTATATTCGAAAAGCTCCAATCATAAGTTCCGCTAAAAATTTTATTTGTCAATTCAGATTCAGAGTTTGAGTGATTAGAGTTAATTTTCAATTTCCCTTTATCAAAAGTGAATTCTGTTTTTAATTTCTCTGATTCAAATCCAGGAAGAGTTATAGTTGAGTCAGCAACTTTAAAAGTCAAACTTTCAGAGTTTTCATATCCAGCATAAATAATTCGGATTGTTTGATTCAGAGTTTTTGGAAATACACTTTTTCCATCATAAGTCATTTCAGTTATAATCCAATTCCCATCCAGTTCGATTTGATTATTCGTATCACACGATAAAAAAGTCAAAATCATTAATATAAGAATGAAGTTTCTCATTTGGTTCACATTACGTACAACGGTTACGTATAAGAATAGTGCGTAGTTTGTGTGCGAGGATTTTCCGAAGGAAAATCAGATGCAACCAAACGCGCATTTACTCTTGGTTAGGTACTAAACTAAGCATTATTTTTATACAATGTTGGCATGCGTGTTTTTTTTGTTGGACTTATTTTACGACAGATATGCGTTTGAATTTAGAAAAGTGAGAGTTTTTTTGAGCATGAGTAAAGTCAGTCGCGCGTAATCTTTGAGTTTCGTTTGTCAAAAGTCAGATGTTTTGCGCAAGAGTAAAGTCAGTCGTAAGCAACAGTTGCGCTTTAAATGGTCAGAAGTCGGTTGAGTGAGTTTTTTAACAACTTTTAAGCTCGTTTATATATTTTTTTGAGCTGAGTGAGACATGAATGCCAACGTGATTGTGTATGGTTAGTTGCGTGATTTAAGGAACTAAGTTAGCAAATAAATCACAGATAGAATATTCCGCAGGAATGTTCGTAAGTAGGCTTAAAATAAGCAATTAATTATACACGGTGTTGTGGTGTCGTTTTTTATTACTTCTATTAATAATCAAATTTATACGAATTAGTTGTATGTCCTTTTTTCCAATTTTTAAATTCAACGTTCACAATTACTTCTTGTGTTCCGTGAATTTTTTCTTTAAAATCAAAGTTTTCTTGATATGAAATTCCATATTTATTTAGGACTTCATCAATTTTGTTTTTTTCCAATTCCGCTTTTTTATATTCTCCTCTATATTTATTCAGTTTAGAGTAAGCAGCTGCCAGAAATGAAAATCCAGCTGCAATCATTCCAATTTTCACATACCATAAATACAAGCTAAATATTTTCCAGTCAGATAAAAAGTACCCAAGAAGTATTAAAAGAAAACCAATAATTATTGTGCCGTAAAAAGTCAGATGTGTTGACTTTTGGTTTCTGCGGATTATTTCCAATTCGAGATTTGCAATTTCTAATTTTTCTTGAAATTTTTTGTCAAGTGTAATTTTTGAGCAAATATTATTAAAATCAGGTCTTTTATTGGTCAAATTACAAGTCAATCCTTTTTCAAGACTCGTTATTTGGTTTTCGCATAAATCACAATGTCGTGAAAAATTCATTAAAATGTCAGTTCGGTTTTAGTCAGTTTTTGATTCCAGCGTTCGTTTTGGTAAATGCACCACAACGTTTATGTATATAATTCAGTAAGGAATTTAAAATTAACTGATTTTCAGATGTTTAACTGTCTTTTTTAAACGCGCGATTTACTCAAATTGATTACTTAACTCCTTATTGATTATATACTGTGTTGTATGTCAGGTGTTTTTATTTTCAGATTGTAAGTTAATTCTTTTTTATAACTTGTTCAAAAATATAATTTATGTCAGGTATTAAAAAAGATAAAATTCTAAAACTGCTTTTAAAAGTCTATGATGACAATAGTTATACAACGTCAAGAACAACAGATGGTGGTAAAACATTAAGTGTTGAGGATATCCATCGAAAAACTAATTATAGTTTAGATTCAGTTAATTTACTCATAGGTGCTCTCCACTATAACGACTATATTAAAAAATTCCGATTACACGGTAAAGGCGAAACTGATTTTTGGGGAATAACTGATAAAGGACGAAATGCTATATCCGAAAACAACTTCGTTTGGTATTATAAGACTGATAACATATTCAAAGTTATTGGGTTAGCACTCGCTTTATTTGGAACTCTAAATTCCATATTTCATTTTACAGATAGATAGAGAGTATAACTGAAATTACTATAAATATTGGTATAGCTATATCTGTTATTTTTCCAATTAATACCATTCTCTTTTCTGTTCGTTCTTCCTTTTCTATAAACTGTTTTAATTCTTCTGTCATATTCTTATTTCATTTCGTGCGTTATATGCCGCACAGTTAGTAATTCCGATTGAGTGAGCTTTTCACGTACTACTTGTCAGTCATACGTAACAGTTGCGTTGTGCTTTGGTCAGTCAGATTTTTATTATATTAGTAAAAAATATATTTTCAATGTCAATCAATCATAATTTAGAAAACTTAACTAGCGAACAAAACCAAAACTTAGGGTTAGCTAATACTCTTTTGGATAATCTTAATACCATCAAACCTTCTAATTTGAGAAAGTCTTCATTAAAATATGACGGTAATAAGTTTACTATTGTGCAGACAGGTTTTAACCATAAGTTTTTAATAGATGATATTCATTTAGCTATAAAAGGTGATTATCAAGCTCATAAAGACTTTATTTTAAATTCTGTACTAAAAGAGATAGACGATTATAATTTCAGTGATAAGAGTATGTCAAAGTATGGTAATATGAAAGTTATGTTAGAATCTATTATGAAATATTACGGTTTTGACTGTAGTGTTAGATACCCTTTATATTCTAATAATGAAGATTTTAAAGGCTTTTTAAAAACCCTGAACATTTCTATAGAAAAAGTAACTCTTAATTAAGGCTCTGTATTTATTTGTTTCAAAGTATTTATGTAGATACACTTATAATCTACTTCACATACACCTTTTTCTGGATGTTCAATATATACTAATTTTCCAAGCATAAATCTTGATAAATCATCTCCAGTTATTTTTACAAGGCTTGGTCCAAGTTCAGTATTCATAAGTCATTGTTATTTCAACAACTCTTTTATATACTTCTATACTGTATGAGTGGGTTAGTACTTGCATACAACGGTTTTGTGTATGGTTAGTTGCGTGTTTAAGCAACTAATTTAGTAAACAAAAACGAACGCGAGAAAATTCCGAAGGAATTTTCCAAATAAGCACTTGCCAAAGCAATTAATTATACACGGTGTTGCCAGTAGTTTTTATTCCTTTTCGGTCAGTTTTATTTCAATCGAACTTTCGGGAAAACCTATCAGTTTATTTTCAAAGATATACATTACTCTATCTCTCATTATTAAACTATCCTTTTCTATTTTATAATCATAGTTATTTAGAAACCGTAATGATAATTTCAGACTGTCTCCAAGTTTTTCATATTCTCCATAATATAGAGTCAAAATAGAATCTTTAGAATGTTTCTTTATTTCTCTTAAACTTACTCCATCAGGATTTTTTTCAATGTGTATTATAAAACTTCTGTTATCGTTCGTGAAACTAAATTCCGAATAATCGAATGGATGATTTTCCAACCAAGAATTCCAAAAGAAAGTAAAAAGTAGGGGACAAATAATTCCGTTAATAAGGAACAAAGCTGAATATCCTTTTTTTATGAAGTATAGAATTATTGCAATCAATAAGTTTATTCCGATAGTTATAAATCTAGGGAATGTAATTCCATTAGACATAAATATATTCGGCTCAATATCAGCAACCCATATTTTCAGTAGAAATATGTCAATTAATAAAATCAGAACTCCAATTCCGATAAATAATTTTTTTTCTGATTTCGTCATTCTCAAATTACTGGCAACGTTGATGTATAAGAATAGTTGCGGGTTTGTATGCGAGGATTTTCCGAAGGAAAATCAGATGTAGCAAACACGCAACTACCTTTTTTTTAGCACTAAACCGCAATTATTTTTATACGGTGTTAGGCACAGTTTTTATTCTTTTTTTATTTCTCCATTTTCGTTAAACAGAGTTGTTTTTATTAAAATTCCGTCATTGTCATAAACAGAAACTTCTTTAATTTTTCCGTTTTGATAATATCTTTTTAATTCTCCGATTACAAGTCCGTTTTTAAATTCCGCTTTCAGCCGAATTTTTCCGTTTGAGTAATAATCAGTTTCAATTCCGTCACAAACCTTTTCGCAATTCATAAACTTATAGTTAGGAATTATTCCAAGTTTTTTAAGTTGTTCCCGACTTGTGCCTTTTTTATAGGAAACATTTGTCTTTTTTATATATTCTTCGATTCTCGGTTTAACTAAAGTGTCTGAATTTATTAGTTTGTCAATTACAATTTTACGTACTTCTCCAATTTCGGTTGCGACAAGTTTATACTCTCCTTTAGTCAGAAGAATTATTGTTCCGTCAAAGTCCGATATATTATACTTGGTTCCGTCCTTTTCAAGATGATAGTAATCACTTCTTTCAATTTCGTTTGAGCAAGAATCTTTCAAAAATAGATTGAATTTAATTTCTTGACTAAATCCAGAAATGGTAGAAAAAAGTAATATTAAAATCGTTAATTTCATTGGTCTGTCAAATTGTGCCTAACGGTTACGTATATGGAAAGTTGCGTGTTTGTATGCGAGGATTTTCCGAAGGAAAATCAGCAGCTAGCAAACAAAGCAACTAAGATTGGTTAAGCTAAAAATAGCAATTTTTTATATACAATGTTGGCAGTAGTTATTTTTCATTTATTGTTTCTCTAAATTTCAGAATCTCTTTTTTCAAAACTTCGTCGTTAACCAATTGAATTGATTTATTGATGTTAATTTTAGCATTGCTATCGTCATACAGTTGATAATATGCTCGTGACATATTATAATGAAAATAACCTCTTTTTTCTCCACTTCTTTTCAAGACTAATTCCTTTGTTGTATAGGTTCGATTGCTTTATTAAATTCATCGTTTCTTGCTCTTGAAAAGCCATAATTCAAATAGGTTATTGCATCAAGGCTATCAATCCGCAAAGATTGTTCAAAGTATTCATAGGACTTATCAAAGTCTTTAAGGTCAGCACTTACATTCCCTAAAGCATTAATTATAATTGTATTATTAGGTTCTAGTTTATTTGCGGATTCATAAAATCCTCTAGAGCTTTTAAAGTTCAGTTGGGAACTTTGCTCAATACCTTTGTCAAAGTCAAAAGCAGCTATTGAGTCTTTAATCAGTCCATTTTCAAACGAGTTTTTATAAAACACATTTGTATTTCCGTCTTTTGTTGTAACAATTTTTTCTTTGTCAGAATAGATATCATTCTTACAGCTCAAAATGAAAATAAAAATTATTAATATGTACAGGTGTTTCATAATTACTGCCAACGTTTATGTATAAGAATAGTTGCGGGTTTGTATGCGAAGATTTTCCGAAGGAAAATCAGACGTTACAAACACGCAACGACCTTTGATTAAGCACTAAACCGCAATTATTTTTATACGGTGTTGCCATTTCGTTGTTTTTCAGAGTTCAAATTATCCGATTAAACTCCGTTTTCCACTTTTCAGCGATTGAGTAAATTCATTCAGCGTTTTATTCCGCAATATTTTCAATTCCGAAACTAGCTAAATTCTACTCAAAATTCATTCAGCGTTTGAGTGATTATACAGAGTCTTTTATTCAGCCGTTTGCTTTTTATTCCTGAAAATTTTAAAAATTAATGAAGCATTAATAATAAATGCAGGAATTATAAAAACATCTTTAACTGTGTTTATTCCCAGAACGTCATATTGTAAAAATATCATCGAAAGGAAAATAATAATTGTCGAAATTATTAATCCAGTTTTTATGTAATTCATATTCAATTTGTTTTAGTTAGATTTTCGTAAAGTTATTCAATTCAGTTTTTTATTCAACGTTTTATTTGTCAAAAATTAGCTTTTTCTAAATTCAGCTTTCCCTTTTCGAGTGCGTTACGCAATGAATGGCAACGTGATTGTGTATGGTTAGTTGCGTGGTTAAGCAACTAATTTAGTAAATAAATCACAGATAGAATATTCCGCAGGAATGTTCGTAAGTCGGCAGTGAACCAAGCAATTAATTATACACGGTGTTACCAACTGTGTTTTCTATCTGGGATTCTATAATTTATCGAAATCCTATCTTCAATTTTGACTAACTTCGTTTTTGCAGGTTTTGGTGTTTGGTTATCCTCTTTTTGATGCGGTTCTGATTCATCAAATTCAATCAGTTCAATATTGGTCTCTGGAATTATATAAACTTGCGAATAATCTGTATCGATATCTAATCGACCAAATCTTTTTATATTTTTAAAATAAATAGTCAATTGTTGAATACCATTGTGTCTCATTAAAGTTCCTATTTCAAATGTTTTTGAGCTACTTGGATGGTCATTAATTACATAACCATATTTATCAGATTGTTTACTCAAGTCTTTAGTCAGATATAGAGTATCACTAATTTTAATTTCAATATTTTCCTTTATTCCATAATATAGAAGTTGAATAACATTTGATGTGTCATTTTTAATCGCTATTTGCTTTTCTAATGCATTCAGTTTTATTTTTTCTTTTCTTTTTTGAGTGAAACTTTCCCATTTTTTAGAGTTAATAGTATCTGAGAGGCTAACAATTCGAGCTGGTTTAAAATCCTCTATTCTAGTTATTTCTTTATATTCTTTATATTCTTTATTCTGTCCAAATAAATTAATTTGAACAAGAACAATCGATATAAATATAAGTTTTTTCATTTTTGGTAACGTATTTTTCTTAAAATTCAGAAAGCGATAAATTCGGATTCGGAACAGGTTTTTGCTTTTCACGAACCACATTGTTGGTAACAATTGTATATAGTTAGTACTAACTATATATCTATTATATGTAGTACTAACTATATATCTATTATATGCGCACTAAGATAGTAAATCTTTAATTTCTGTAAAGGAACTTGTAGCAACATGTGTATAAATTTCTGTAGTTTTAGTAGAGTTATGTCCTAAAAGTAATTGAATGTAGCGAATATCTGTACCACTTTCCAGTAAATGCGTGGCAAAACTATGTCTTAACATATGGGGAGTAACTCTTTGTTTAATACCTGCATTTTTGGCAGATTTAACAACAATTTGTAATACACTAGAGCTACTGTATGGATTGCCAGGAATGGGATTTTCAAACAAATATGTTTTAGGTCTGTAAATTTTAAAATACGTTCTCATGTCTTCCAGAACACTTTTGTTGAGAACTGTATAGCGGTCTTTATTACCTTTAGCTTGTTCAACTCTAATAACCATTCTTTTACTATCAATGTCTTTTATTTTTAATTGTAAGAGTTCATTTCTTCGTAAGCCAGAAGAGTACAATAAGCTTATAATACATTTATGTTTTATGTTGTTCGTAAAGTTAATTATTGTAATTATTTCTTCTTTCGATAATACTTTTGGCAATTTAGATTCTTTTCTAGGTCTTTCAATAGAGTAGAACCGGTTAGGCATTCCTAAAACCATTTCGTAATAAAATTTAATAGCATTGATAGACATATTAATATATGAATTAGACTTGTCTTCTTTAATTAGTTTTTGAAGATAGAGCCTAATATCATTTTCGTTAATACTAAATAATTCCCTTTGTTTATAATGATTAATAAATTTCTCAAAACTATGAACATAGTTTTTTACTGTGCTATTCGAATATTTTTTTAGTTCTAATTTTTGTAGAAATTCATCAGGACATGTTCTAAAATTTTTTTTTATAGATCGTTCTCTAAACCAAGATACATCCGTAGTTTTGTTATCACTATTAAGTTTTCTGTCTTTAAAAAAGTAGTTGCAATTAACCCAGGCAACACCCTTAAATTTTTCAAAAACCAAACTGACATTAGATTTGTTGTTTAGAATATATACCATATTAAACTCTTTACTCCATTTAGGGTTTGGTAATTCTTTAATTAGAGCTTGAATGACTTTATCTGAGTTGAATTGTAAGCCAATACATTGTTTTTCTTTAATAAAAAGATGTTTCAATGTGATATGTTTATTTAGCATATAAATATTTTGAATACAAGGTATTTATATGAAACGAAATAGTCGTATCTTAAACGAATAGTATTCGTGTAATACACACTTAAATTTATTTATGAAATTAAAGAAAAAAGAATGTTTAGCTTGTGGAAAAGAATTGATTGGACGTTCGGATAAAAGGTTTTGTGATTTGCATTGCAAAAGTTCTTATCATTATCGTAAATCTTTAGAAGAAACTCCTAGGTTTTATAGTAAAGTAGATAATCAGTTAAAACTGAATCGAAAAATTCTTAAGAACTACAATAAATCTGGAAAAGCAACTATACGAGCATTGACAGTTTTAGGTTTAGGTTTTAATCCTAGCTTTTTTACACATTATTGGAAAAATGCAAAAGGGGATGTTTATCTTTTTGTTTATGAATTTGGCTTTTTGAAAAAGAAAGAAAATAATGTTGAAAAATACATTTTAATAAAATGGCAGGAGTATATGGAGTAATAAAATAATCTATTATATTTTATTCAAATATTTATACAACAAGTGAACATAAAGTTGAACACAATTCTACAAAACAATAGCACTAAACACCAGTAAAATGGTTTAAAAAATGAAGGTCTCGGAGATCATCACCCAAAGGTCACTGGTTCGATTCCAGTTCCCGCTACTAGAAAAATTAAGCCTTTACAGGAATTTGAGAGCTTTTTTATGCCTTGGGCACAACATTTCAAGGATCAAGTAATGTTATAGGAGGCAACTCAATTTATGCATATAATTTAGTTAGTCTAAAGAAGACGAATTCTACACCTCTTACGCCTCTGAACTGAGTTCTAAATTCTTTAAATTTGGCATTAAAAGATTCGGCAGAGACATTGGTACTTCTGTTATTAAAATAGTTCAACATAGAATTATTGTGCATCTGTAATGATTTAGATTTTTTTTAATTTGTAAGTTTTTTAATATCTTGAGCTAGTATTTTTGTAAATAACTCAGCTCCTTTTTTATTTAAATGTTGTGAATCATAGAAGTATTCTTTTGAAAGTGAAAGTGAATTATTTGAATAATTAAGAAAGGGAACTTGATATTTTTTAGATATTTTAGTGTAGTATGAGATAATCTGATCTTGGTTTTTTATATATTGGTTGTATTCGTAGTAGTTTGGAGGATAAACAAAAAAGATATTTATTTTACTTTTTTTACACTTTGCAATATAAATCTCAAATAATTTCATTGATTCAGGATCCATTTTTATAAATCTACCGTCCTTATAGTTTTTTTTGAATTTATCAAAAGCACTATTCCATTCCAAGTTCTGTTCAAAATAGCCTTTATATCCAGTGGGTTTTCTTAATTCTAAACCGAAAAAACTGAAAAATCCATCTATAATATCTAAAGGACTTCCATAATATCTAATAAACGGAATATAATAATCTAAAACTGAAAACCCTTTATACATTTTGGTTACTTTTTTAACCTCATTCGTATCTAAATAAGGAGAGAATTGCATATAACCAATTAATTTTTCTCTTTTAAATAATTCAAGGTCACCTAATATTTGAAGTACTATTTTTGGCTTTTTATTATATTTTAAATAGAGATCACTTTGTAAGTTTTGAGGGATAAATCCTATTCCTTCCATACCAAGATTATAGGAGTTTAGCTCCAAAATAGAATCAAGTAAGTATGGTGATATTTGAAATTTAGCTGCAGAGCTACCGTTAATTATTAAATCAGAATTTAACTCACTATTGTATATTTTTGTTAAATTATTAAATGTATGAAAATGCGTTTTTCTTAAACCTTTTGTAACAGTATAATCTAATAAATATAAAATGGAGATTATAATTGAGCAAAATAAAATTATATTTCCAATAAATTTTTTCATTTAATTTTTTCATTTAAAATTGAACATAAATAAAGACTTGTTTTCCTCCAGTAAATATTATTGTTGATAATAAAATAAGAATATAGATAACCCAACGGCTATATTTATTTTTCATTTTATCTAGTTGGAATAATGGACATTCTGTTTCTTTACCATACCATTCAATCAGCATAAAAATAATTATAAAAATAATAATTATAAAAATTAATGCTAAATTGTGACTTGTGAATTTTGGAGCATTAAGAATGGAGGGAGAAAAAATGTTTAAGAAATAATTCCAAGCCTGAAGAATATTATCAGCTCTAAAAATGATTAAACTTAATGTCCAAATTGAAAATGTACCAATAATTCTAAAAAAATCGTTTATCGATGGTAGCCCATACTTGTTTACATTTAGTTCCTTCTTTTTAAAAATTGTTCCTGTAAGAATCAGAGGAATAAAAAGTAACCCATGAAAAAGACCATAAATAACAAAGGTCCAATTTGCTCCATGCCATAGCCCAACTAATATGAAATTAATAATTATAGCCAAAATTAAACCCCAATTACCAAAAGATCGAAACTTGAAACTTAATGGCATAAAAATATAATCTGTTAACCAAGATGTTAAAGATATATGCCAGTTTCGCCAGAATTCTGCTATATTTCGCGAAAAATATGGGTAATTAAAGTTTTTAGTAATATGGAAACCAAGAATTTTACCAACACCAATTGCCATATGCGAATATCCAGAAAAGTCGGTGTATAGTTGAAAGCTATAAAGAATTGCAATAAGGAGTAATTTACTCGCTGATTGGTTTGGGATATCATCCCAAACTTCATTAATAATCGTAGCTAAATTATCTGCAATTACTGCTTTTTGAAATAAACCCCACAGAATTTGTCTACAACCATTTACGGTCAAATCATATTTGAATGATCGTTTGCTTAAAAGTTGAGGAATAAAATTATTTGGTCTATCTATTGGGCCAGACATAATTGTAGGGAAAAAAGCTATATACGTTGCAAAGACTCCAAAATCTTTAGATGGTTCAATTTGGCCACTATGAACTTCAATAATATAACTAATTAGTTTAAAAGTAAAAAAACTTATACCAATAGGCATAATAATATTGAAGGTTCCTATATTTGATTTTAATCCTAACGTGTTTAAAACGGATGAAAATGAATCAATAAAAAAATTGAAATACTTGAAATAAACTAATAAACCAACTCCTAGCAGTATACCTAGGGTTGCTAACCAAGAAGATTTCTTTTCATTTTCTTCAGTTGAATGAATTGCAATACCTAAAGTAAATATTATAACAGTAGCAATTAAGAGTATTGGGATAATTTTCCAATTTACATATCCATAAAAGAAATAACTTGAAAGAAGTAATATCCAATTTTGGTACTTGGTATTTTCTTTAAATAAGAAATAATATAAAAAGAATACAATAACAAAAAATATTAAAAAACTGAGAGAGTTAAAAATCATGATTGGTTATTCTGTTTTTAATACTAAAAGATCAATCATATCTCCAACATTTTTCATTTTATTCAAATCTCTTAATTTAAACTTTATATTAAAAGTATTCTCCACTTCTACAATTAGTAACATGTGGGTTAAAGAATCCCAATTATCAACATCGTTTGCAGTCATTGTCATGTTAATTACTAATTTATCGTCATCAAAAACTTTTCTGAAGATATCTTCAACTTCTTGTGTTATTTTAGTCTTATTCATATTAATTATTTTATGGTTAGTAATATTTTTCTATGATCTATTAATAGCTAAGGTATAGAGTATGTATTAAACTTTATTTTATGAGATTTAATTAATCTTTTTTTTTTAACATATTTAGTTTTAAAATACTGACCTTAAACTGAATAGGCTGAAAATTTATTTTATAGCTCTTTTTTATATTTTAAATTTAAATGCAAGAATAAAAGAATGAATTCCTATTAGTATTATTATATAAATATAATTAACGAGTATCTTAAATTTGTTTTTGATATAATTCTATAAATCCACAATTAACAGAATATAGGTAGCAAAATAAACCATTATCCATTGTGTCTGAAATTTTAGGTTCAAATAACAATCTAAACCCACTATCTTCTAATTCGTCTGCTGCGGCAACAATATCAGTTACCTCATAACAAGTGTGATATACTGTTGATCCCATTTTCTTCAGTATTAAGGATATGGCTGAATCTTCATTTAATTCTTCAATTATCTCAATTATTGGATTATCTTCTTTTTTTAAGAAACAAATTCGTACATTTTGGGAAGGTTCGATTTTAATGTCAGACGGTGAATACCCCAGCTTCTCATAAAATGTTATGCATTTATTAATGCTCTTTGTTGCAATCCCTATATGATGAAATTTATAGTTAATGTTCATAATACACCTTATTTTATTAATGATTTTAGTTCTAGTCGATTAATTTTTCCACTCGTATTTAATGGAAATTCATTTAAAAAATATAGTTTAGAAGGAAGCATGTATGGAGGTAACTGTGTTGATAAATAATTTTTAATGTCATCGCCAGAAACCTCTTTGCTTTCTACAAATAATGCTAGTTCAGTATTACCGGTATTGTTAGTAAAAGCGATTGATATAGCATTTACACCATTAAGATAATCTCTAACTTTATATTCTATTTCTCCAAGCTCTATTCTATACCCTTGTATTTTTACTTGGTAATCAATTCTCCCGTACAATAAAATGTCTCCATCATTATCAAAATTACATGAATCGCCAGTTCTGTAAAACCTTAGCTCTTTATTATTAATTATTTTAGTGATAAACGAGTCTTTATTCTTGCTATCATTTTTCCAATAACCAGGAGTAACTTGGTCTCCAGCAACACATAATTCTCCTTTAATTCCTGGCGCTTTCGTAATATCACCATCAATAAGAATAACAGCCTCTAAACCTTCCATTGCTTTACCAATAGAAAACATGCCGTTTAATGATTTATTTTTAGAATCTCTAAGAATCTCATAATATGTACAATATATTGTAGCTTCAGTTGGTCCATAAAAATTAAATAATCGTGCATTTGGCAGGCATGTTTTCCATTCATCAACCAATTCAATAGGAGAGGCTTCGGCTGTAAGAATATTATACCTCATGCTAGGAATATTAATTTCATCAAAATAAGGACGAAGATATCTTAACATAGACGGTGCCATAGCTCCAAAAGTAATTTCATGATCTTCTAAAAGGCCAAATACATAACTAAATTTTATTTGGTCGTGGGGTATTGTAAATGTGCATGCTCCTCTAGTTAGTGGGACTAAGTATGATTGAACAGAAACATCAAACGTTAAATCGAAAACCTGTAAACACCTGTCTTTTTCGGTAATATCAAATCCTATTTCAAAAAAAGATTTGATAAATGTTCCAACATTTCCTCTTGTAATCGACACACCTTTTGGTTTTCCTGTGCTTCCTGAAGTAAATAATATATAAGCGAGTTCGCTATCTGCTATTTCCTTTATTTCTAAATTGAATTTATTAAAGACTAATTCGTTTGTAGCTATTTTTTCGAATTTTTCATATTTGCTAACCAATGACGAGTCTAATATTAAACTCACCTCTGCTTGATCGATTATTTCAATATTTCTTTCAATTGGCTGTAGCGGATGCAGAGGTACATAGGCTAAACCTTCTAACCAAATAGCAAATATTGAGGCGTAAGTTTCTAAATCGTCATTTACAACTAAGCCTACATTTTTAGAAACAACTTTTTGTAGTTGTAAACAATCTCTAATTTTAGAAATACTTTTAGTAAAGTCTTTATATGTAAAAAATGTTTCATTTATACAGAAAGCATTTAAATCTTTATTAATCTGATTAATGAATGGTTTTAATATATGATCGTTAAAAACGATGGGTTTTAGTTCTTTTCTGTGTTTTTGCATAGATTCTATTTTTTAGTTTAGCATATTACTAGTAATATGCTATTAAAAAAGTTAGAACTATTAATAATAATGAAGGGAGCTTTATTATTTAATATGGTTGAAAAATAATAATTAAAAATGTAAATATTGTAAATAAAGATAATTAATTTGAATATTTAAAAATAAAAACACCTTTAAAGGTACTATTTTATCAACCTTCCTTCAGGAAAGTAGTTAATTCATAAGAAGTTATGAGTATCAAAAAAAAAATAAAGAAAGCTTAAGCATAATTATGAAGTATATCTATTTAAATTCATCTCTATTTTGAAAGTAGAAAATTTGAGGGAAAATAAATTAACGCCAATCTTTAAAAAGAAACCTGATAAATAAAATATAGACGAACATTGGGGATCGCAATGCTAAAACGAGAAAATAACAATATAATACTACCTGTAATTTCTTTTGAAATTAATTATAAGAAACCTGCCCGCTATTATGAGTTTATCACGCTAAAAACAATAATTAAAGAAATGCCAAAAGTTCTAATTTTTATTAATCTGAATATAATCGCACAATTTGTTTTCATAAAAGATTATTTAGTTTTTATTATTCAGGAATAAGATACTGCCAAAAAAAGCCAACCAATTAATGGCTGGCTTTTATAAATTGTAAAAAGTCGTTATTTTTTGCAACAACAATATATTTTACACCTTGCACTTCAATTTCTGCTAGATCTTTTGTGTCGCCTTTAATAAAGAAACCACTTTTACTTGGGGTAATTGCTTTAAAATCACCTTTTCCATTTCCTTTTAAAAAGTTACCAAAACTGCCGTCATTTCGTGGAGTTTCAACTTCCGAAACATATAAGTTGCCAGCAATTAAAGCATCTAAATTGCCGTCTTTATCATAATCATCCACCAATATCTTATTAATACTTGAAAACTGTGCTTCAACTGGTAGTTTATGAGATACAAATTGAGTGCCTTTATTTTCTAAATAAATACTTGCAAACGATTTTACTTGATAATGCAACGACGATTCTAATCCTTTTTTAGTATAAACATCTACTAGTGTAGCTTCAGAAAAAGTATTGTAATCTTTAAATTTTTGTTTAATACCAGGTATTTGTTGAGAAGAGCACGAACGCCCTCTTACAGGAACTTGGTTGCCTTCACTATAATAACTTAATACTATATCTTCTTGATTGTTGTGATCAAAATCATTAAAATAAATATCGAAAGTTTCATTCTCTGTAGCTTTGTATTTATAGTTTAAGCCATTATTTCCTAAGAGATAATCCATATCACCATCACCATCAAAATCACCTTGATTAATACTCCACCACCAACCGGCAGTATCAGGGCCTAAACCCATTTTTTTAGATACATCTTTAAAACCGGTCTTAATGTTTTTAAATACTTTTATCGGCATCCATTCACCAACAATTATAATATCTAACCAACTATCATTATCAAAATCGGAAATAATAGCACTTGTTGCCATTCCTAAATTTAAAAATTCTTTCGCTAATTTATCCGTTTCATTTACAAAAAGAACTCCTTTTTCCGAACTTCTGTTCATTAATAAATAACTACTAGCAGGAGTAGGGTAGTGTCCAGGAATTTGCCTTCCAAGGACTAATAAATCTTCTTTTCCATCTTTATCAAAATCGGCATGATATACCTTGGAACCACTAGTTTTCATTTCTGGAAGTGGTGTTTTTAAGAATTCACCCTTTCCATTATTTAAATACAATCTGTCTTGACATAATTTAGATTCTTTTGCAAACTCATAACCTCCACTTACTACGTATAAATCGTTATCTCCGTCGGCATCAGCATCAAATATCAAGGCACCAACATCTTCACTTAAATTATCTTGTTTTAAAAAGTTTACTGTAGCTTCATTAAAACCTTTATTATTTTGAAAATAAATACTTCCCGTATTCCCGTATGCGCCTCCAATAAAAATATCCTCTAGACCATCATTATTTAAATCTTCTATGGCTAGAGCTGGTCCAAATGCAGACATTTTATGTGGTAGTAATATTTGTGTTGAAAAATCGTCATATTGATTTTCAATGTGTTTATGTTTTGGAAAAAAACTTGTAGTATCTGTTTTAAACAATGTCGCTGTTTTATTGATTTTATTAGCGGAAATCTCCAAATCTTTATGATTTAAAACAAGGTTTTGGTTTGCTTTTACATTATCCATAGTCTGTACTTGCCCATCTGCCCATACAATCTTTAGTTTATCTATGTTTTTATAAGTTCCTAAACCGAAATGAAGTCTTGTGGATACAGACGATTGAAAGCCTCTACTCAAGGTTAATTCTTGCATTTGGGTTTCGTTTTCTGTGGTAACATAAACTCTATTGCCTATTCCGAATTTATTCTGAGATTCATCTTCAAAACGTATGCTTAAATAGTTATTCGTTTCCGAGCTATTGTTTTTGTACACAGAAGCAAAATCGTCAATATTATTCGTGATTATTTCTAAATCGCCATCATTATCTAAATCGGCATAAGCAACACCATTAGAAAACCCTTTGTATTCAATACCCCATTCTTGATTCGCTTTTTCAAAGTCTAAGTTTGCTTTATTTTTAAAGATAAAATTATCAGTTTTTTCTGAAGGAATTTTTAAACTCTTTTCAAGTTTAGTATAATTGGTTGTATCGTTCTTTGAATAAGTATTAAAGAAATCGGTGTTATTAATTTCCCTTCGTATGCCATTAGTAATAAATAAATCTTTATTTCCATCGTTATCAAAATCGGCAAAGAGAGGTCCCCAACTCCAATCGGTTGAAGAGGTTCCTGTTAATCTTGAAATATTTGAAAACTGCGGAACACTATCTACTAATATACCGCTATTTAACTGCATGCAATTATGCATGTATTGATAATGAAAACCCATAAAAATGATCTCTTTAAATACGCTAGGGTTCATGCTAGACATATTGGCTTTTTGTCTGCGGTTACTATTAGCATCCATATCTGCTTGAAAAATATCTAAATTCCCATCGTTATTAAAATCGGCAATATCGAGACCCATACCATAAAAGGCGGTCTGGCTTGTGGCTTGTTTTAAAACTTCTTTAAATGTGCCATCCCTATTATTGAGATAGAAGTAATCTGGAACGCTGTAATCACTAGAAATATATAAATCTTGCCATCCATCATTATTTAAATCACCAGCTGTTACACCTAAAGAAAACCCGTAGCTTTTTACCCCAGATATTTCTGAAACGTTTGTAAATATATCTCCATCATTTCTGAAAAGTTTATCGGACTCCTTATCTGTAACCGTTTTCATTCTATTTAAATAAGTAAAGTTTGAAGTATTTACATTAGAAATTGGATAATTAGCAACATATAAATCTAAATCGCCATCCTTGTCATAATCAAAAAAAGTGCCTTGTACAGAGTTCGCGGCATCATCAATACCAAGTTTTCCTGCCATTTCAATGAAAGTACCATCTCTATTATTCATAAAAAGTTGATTTCTTTTTTCATTCGAAATTCCTGCTACCGAGCAGTAAATGTCTAAAAAGCCATCACCGTTAACGTCTGCCATTGTAGAGCCTGTATACCAACGTTTATCTCCTGCTACGTTTGCTTTTTTAGTAATGTCTTCAAAATGTAGACCTCCTTTGTTTAGAAATAATTTATTTTCAACTTGGTTTCCTGTAAAAAACACATCGATTAAACCATCATTATTAATATCTCCAGTAGAAACACCTCCTCCGAAATAAATAGAGGTGTAGTTGAAGTAATTCATAGAATCATTTTCAATTAAAATGTTTTTAAAATTAATTCCTGTAGAATTAGCCTTTAAGCTTGTAAATATTTTGCCAGTAAGTTTGTTCTCCTCTTTTTTACAACTAGATAAAACCAATAAAGTTATTAGAAAAAATATGTTTTTATATGGCATCTTTACTCTTTTTTATGTTTTAATATAGATATACAAGCTTTCTTAAATAGAAAAACAACGTGAATTACCACGCTGCTTTTCAAAACTAAACAAACTCAAACTATGAAATTCTTTTTTATTAATATCCAGAGTTTTGATCTGCAATGGTTAGTGCGTCATTTTTATCAATTTCTGATGCTGGAATTGGAAATAAATCATTTTTTGATGTATAACCAGCAGAAGATAATTCTTCGTTTGCTTTTCCCCATCTCACTAAATCCCAAAAACGTTGACCTTCATGTGCTAACTCTAAATATTTTTCATTTACAATAGCATCAAATAAAGCATCATCTGCTAAGGTTGCATCTACATCATCTAACCCTGCTCGATCTCTTACTTTATTTAACTCTGTTCTCGCATTATCATCTTGTCCTTCTGCATTATAGGCCTCTGCTGCTAAAAGTAATACTTCCGCATACCTAAACACTCTCCAGTTTGTGGTGTAATTTAGTTCTGCAACACCATCACTAACTGTTTGTGACGAACGTGTAGCATACTTGGTTCTAAATGCGCCTTCGTAATCCCAAGGCGTACCTGTAAGACTTCCACCTACGGCAACAAGTTCGGCTTCCGTCATTAGGGTAGCGGCTTTGCGATCTACATCTCCAGCTGCTTCAAATGCACTTACTAATTTAGCTGTTGGTAAATTAAATCCCCAACCATTTATAAGTCCTGTTCCTGTTAAATCGAAGAAACCATCACCACGAGGTCCCATTAATTGGATGTGTAAATTACTTTCCATTCTACCTCCCCAAGCTACATTACCCCAATCGACACCATTAGTTGATATATAACCTAATTCGAATAATGATTCAACTCCAAACTCTGTGCTTTCTAACCAAATATCTGCTACGTTTGGTTCTAAATCGTGAGCTGGATTAGCTATTACAGCTGCCAAAAACGGAATCGCTTCATCATTTCTTCCTTGAAAGACTAATACTTTTCCTAAAAATGCTTGAGCTGCACCTTTTGATACTCTAAAGTTATGACTTACGGCGCTTTTATCTGGCAAACCAGCTATGGCATCAACTAAATCTAATTCTACTTGTGTATAAATTTGTGCTCTTGTACTCTTTGGTATTGCAAACGCTTCTGGACTAATTGCTGTAGGATTTACTAATCTTAATGGTACATCTCCCCACATGGTTGTTAATTCAAAATAGCACCAAGCTCTCATAAATTTAGCTTCTGCAAGAACAAATTCTTTGTTACTTAACGTACCTGTTTCAACTTCATTTATAATAGTATTAGCTAAAGCAATAGTTTTATAATATCCAGACCAAACACTTTCTATGGAAGGGTTTGATATTGAGATGCTTGTATAATCATCGATGTCTTGTAATTGAGTTTGATCTGTTGAGCTTCCTCCGCCTGCATTTGCTGCATCACCTGGTAATTGTTTTAAAAAGAAGGCACTACTCCAATCCTTAGAATAGTTATATTGCATGATATCATACAAACCTATTAAGGCTTCTTCCGCATTACTTTCACTTTGAAAGAATGTAGAACTCTCTAGAACACCTACAGGTGCTACTTCTGTAAAATCTTCGCTACACGATACACCTGCAAAAAATACAAGTACAACGCTATATAATATTTTTTTCATATTTATTATTTTTTTATTAAAATTCAATTGATAACCCTAACAATATTTTTGAAGGTATTGGATAAAATCCTCTATCTACACCAATACTATTATCAGAAAAACTTCCTGCTTCTGGATCTAAACCGTTGTATTTTGTAAAGGTGAAATAGTCATCTAAAGAAATATAAGTTCTTAACTTTTTAAGCTTAATTTTTTCAACTAAATTTAAAGGAAAATTAAAGCCTAATTGAATTTGTTTAATTCTCATATAGGATCCATCTTCAACCATTAAATCTGTGTCGTATGCTGTAGTAGCATTCGCTGCAGATGGGTATGTTGCATTGTCTCCTGCTTGTTGCCATCTCCCTGTGAAAAACTCAACAGGTTTGTTAGTAATTGGTCTTGAAGGTTGATGGTAAGCTGCAAAAATATCGTTGCCTTGTGTACCTTGAAATCTAACATTTAAATCTAAGTTTTTATATCCTAAATTTATACTACCTCCATAAAGTACATCTGGATGTGGAGAACCTATATTAGTTTTATCATTAGATGTTATTCCTGCTACACCATCGGTATCTACAATAATAATTTCGCCTGTGGCAGGATCTATACCATCTGTTTTATATCCATGAAAATACCAAAGCGGTAATCCTTTTTTAAAGCGTGTAACACCATCATTATTTTGAGGCGCACCAGCACCAACAATAAATCCATCATCACCTACAAAATTAATTTCGGTAACTTCATTTTTAAGGGTAGATAAATTTAAGTTAATACCATAAGTAAAGCCACTTTCTGTGGTGTCTCCATAGCCAATTTCGAATTCAAGTCCTTTATTTTCTACGGTTCCTGCGTTAATTGAAGGTACACCTACTCCTAAAGAAGGTGGAGCAATAATGTTTCCATCAACAAGAAGTAAGTCTTTGGTTGTTTTAATATAATAATCTACAGAGAAGTTTAGTTTACTATTAAAAGCTCTAAAATCTACACCAAGATCTAATTGCTCAGAACGTTCCCAACCTAAATCTGGATTTGGTAAATTACCTGGTGTAATCCCTGTAACACCCTCATAAACAACAGGTACAACACCGCTTTCGCGAGCTACTGTTTGAAATATTAAACTGTTAATATAAGTTCCTAAATTATTATCACTACCATTTTGTCCCCAACTAGCACGAAACTTAGCATAGTTTAATTTAGAATTTTCATTCCAAAAACTCTCTTTAGAAACAACCCAACCAGCGGAAACAGCAGGGAAATATCCTGATTTTTTATCTGTAGGGAAGAAACTTGAGGTATCATATCTTAGCGATCCTTCTAGTAAATATTTTCCTAAATAATCATAAGATAATCTGCCAAAAACAGATTTGCCTGTTCTTTCAAAAATACCACCACCAATAACATCGTTATCTCTGTTAGCAAAATCGAAATAAGCAAATTCATCTGTTTGTTCATGAACATCAGATCCTCTTAAAGTATATGATGGTGCTTTAACTTTTTCAGATGAATATCCTAATAATCCAGTTAAATTATGATTACCTAATTCTTTAGTATAGGTTGCAAAGTTTTCCCATAACCATCTTGAGTTTCTATCGATTTTATTATTTAAAAGTACTGAAGTGTTTTGTGCTTCAGATGAAACAGACCAGATAGGTGTCCATCTATTATCGAATGTATTGGATCTTTCATATCCAAATCTTGATGTGAATGATAAACCTTCGGCTAATTTTAATTTGGCATAAACTGATGATAAAATTTTATCTGTATCAATACCGCCTCTATATCTAAAATTAGCAGATGCTACAGGATTTGTAACCTCTCCAGTAGAATATGTTGGGTATCCATAAACGTTACCATTTTCATCTACCATAGCAGTACCTGCTGCAACTCCATCTTGAGCTCTTTGTGGTAATGTTCCCGAATAAATAACAGGTGTTAATGGATCTATAAGTAATGCATGGTTTATAATTCCTCCAGTAGAATCATCTTCTGCAATAGGTGATGATGCTATATTTGAATATGTAATGTTAGTACCTAATTCTAACCAATCATTCACTTGGGTTTTTAAATTAAGCCTGCCGGTAAACCTTTTATAATCAGAATCATTTCCAACTACACCTTCTTGATCCACATAAGATCCTGAAAAATAAAATGATGTTTTTTCGTTTGCACCAGAAACACTAATATCATGTCTTTGGCTAAAAGCGTTGTTAAAGGTTTCATCTAACCAATTGGTGTTAATTCCATTATCAACTACTTGAGTTTGGCCTGCTTCTTGAAAATAGGTTACAAATTGAGAAGCATCCATTAGTTCCATTGATGTTCTAACCGATTGCGTTGCTATTTGCGTACTGTAGCTAACCACCGTTTCACCAACTTTACCTTGTTTAGTTGTAATTATAATAACGCCATTTGCTCCTTGTGTACCATAAATAGCACAAGAGGCTGCATCTTTTAAAACCTCAATGTTGGCAACATCGTTAGGAGAGATATTATCAATAGAACTTACTTTAATTCCGTCAACAATATATAATGGATCTGAGTTTCCATTAGATCCTGCACCTCTAATTCTTATTTTTGCTCCTGATCCTGGCGCTCCAGATGAAGATACTACAGTTACCCCAGAAGTTTTACCTTGTAAAACACCCTCTATACGAGGCGCTGAGTTGTTTTGAATATCTTTAGAGTCAATACTAGAAATGGCTCCAGTAACCAAACTTTTCTGTTTTGTACCGTAACCAACTACAACAACCTCGTTTAATTGGGCTGCATCTTCTTCTAATAATATTTTTATTGAAGATTGTCCTGTGTAATTGAGTTCTTGTGTAACATATCCAACAAAAGAAAAGATTAAAACATCTCCTTTACTGGCTTTAACCTCAAATTCTCCATCAAAGTCGGTTACAGCTCCTACAGTAGTTCCTTTAACAACAACATTAACACCGGGAATTGGTCCTGTAACATCGGAAACCGTACCCTTAGCGGTTGTTTGCGCATAAATAATACTTCCTATTAATAAAAATACGGGAAGTACTAATTTTTTTAGTAATCTGTTTTTCATAAAATTTAGTTTAGAATTAGGTTTTGTTTAAGTTGTATACAAGAAAAGAGATTTCTAAAAAATATAGATTATAACAAATACTACTAGAGCTATTATAGCTACTAATAATACTATTTCTATAACTTTATACCATTTGGAAAAATCGATTTTCATACAATACAAATGTTAAGAAAATATTAAAATATTAATATGAACTTTAGAGCGACCTATGATATTTTTGTAGCATTTATTGATTTCACACTTTCAATGCAACATTTATTATAGTTTATGCAACAATTATTATGAAGTAATAAGAGGTTTTAAGACGTTGATTTAAAACATTGTAGAAGGTAGGTTTTAGTTTTACAATTGAATACGTATTTAGGCTTAATAACATTCTGAAAAAGGTTTTGTTTTATATGAATATGAGCATTAAATTATATTGAAGTTTGATTAGGCTAATGAGTAAAAGGCCCATACGGTTTGCAACTTTATATGATAAATGAAGTTGGACAACTAGAGCTATTAGAGGTAAGTGCTTTATTCTAAAGCAGTCAGGTTGAATTAATTTTAACATTAAATTTTCTGTTGAAGAAATAAAAAAGGGGAGTAGCCTAATAGTTTGAATAATTATTTATTTTTATTAAATACCTCGGTAGGTAAAATATCAAAGTAACTTTTAAAACATTTTGTAAAATACGAAGGTGAAGAAAAACCTGTTTTAAAGCAAACCTCACTAATACTAACATTTCCTGTTTCTAAAATTTGTTTCGCCTTTTGGAGTCTAATATTTCGTAAAAACTCATTCGCAGTTTGGTTTGTAAGCGCTTTAATTTTTCTGTAAAATTGGCTTCTACTTAAGCTTAATTTATCGGCTAGCATACCCACATTTAGCTCTGGGTTTTCAATATTTTTATGAATATGGTTTAGTACTTTTTCTATAAATTCTTTATCTATTGAGGAGGTTCTAATACCTTCTGGCATTTCACTAATGGCACTAAAGTATTTATTAAATATAAGTTGTCTGCTGGTTATTAACTGAGATAAACGTAGCCTTAACAACCTCATATCAAAAGGTTTTACCATGTAAGCATCTGCGCCAACTTCTATACCATCCATTCTATCTTCAATTTTAGCTTTTGCCGTTAGCATTAATAGAGGGATATGGCTTGTGCGAATATCACTTTTTATATGTTTACAAAAATCGACTCCATCCATTTCAGGCATCATAACATCTGTCATAATTACATCTGGAAGTAACTCTTTAGCTAGTTCAAGTCCTTTTTTTCCGTTACTAGCGAGTAGTACTTTATATTCACTTCCTATTTCTTGTTTTAAATAATCTAAGAGTTCTATATTATCTTCTACTATTAATAATGTGTATTTATGAGCGTCTGGGGTATCGTTAACTTCAGTATCTGTTAAAACACTTGTAGCTACAAGCCTTTCTTTTTGGTTTTGGAGTTCTGTACTTTCAGATCTTATTTCAGCTTCGTTAAAATGTGTGTTTCCTGCAGGTAATTTTATCGTAAAAGTTGTGCCTTCTCCTATTTTACTTTCAACTTTAATGGCACCTTTATGCAAGCTTATAAAATCTCGAACAACTTCTAGGCCTATTCCTGTGCCTCCATAGTAACCTTTATTAAGGCTTTTAGATTGATAGAAACGTTCAAAAATACGTTCGACTTCTTCTTCTTCAATTCCTGGTCCTGTATCAGAAATTATTATTTTCACAACTTGAACAGGTTCTTTTTCGTTAACCAAAGGTAATACGTATAGCGTATCGGTAGACTCTAAATCTATACTTATAGAACCACCTCTTGGCGTTACTTTTAAAGCATTTGATAGTATGTTGAATATTACTTTTTCCATCATACTTGCATCACACCACAGCGGAATATTTGTTACGTCTGCATCTAAGTTAAGATCTATTCCGTTAGACAATGCTTCTTCTTTAAAATACCCAACAATATCTTTTGTGAAATCTACTAAATTTAAATTCTCTGCCTTAACTCTAGCTTTATTCAACTCTAGTTTTCTAAAATCTAAGAGTTCATTTATTAATCTATAAAGCCGTTGCGTATTCTTATAAATTATGTTGTGTTTTTGCTTTACAGCAAGAGGTAAATTTAAACTATGATCTTTTATAATATCGTTTATAGGATTCATAATGAGAGTAAGTGGCGTTCTAAACTCATGAGAAATATTAGTGAAAAATTGAAATTTCTTCTCGTTTAAAGCTGCTTCTTGCAACCTTTTATTTTGTTCTAAGGTTATTGCCTGTTTTTCAATCATTCTTAATTGTGCTAGTCTATTTAAAAAATAGATTCCAGAAACAAATAAAATTATATATATAAATAAAGCCTCGTATGTTTTCCACCATGGTGGCAATACACATATATCTAAGCTTAGTGGTTCATCATTCCAAACCCCGTCGCTATTAGACGATTTTAATTTAAAGGTGTATTCACCATGATCTAAATTGGTATAGGTGGCACTTCTTAAATCGCCAACATAATTCCAGTTTTCTTCTAAGCCCTCTAAGTAGTAAGCGTATTGGTTTTTCTCTGGTCTTGTATAATTAATTCCAGTGTACTCAATAGTAAAAACAGATTCTTTATGATTTAAGGTAATATGATTTGTTTCTCCAATAACACTTTCTAGAGGCGATTTATCTTTATTAGGGAAAATAGTCTCATTAAATAGCTTGAAACCTGTTAGATATAAAGAAGGAACGGTGTTGTTAACTAAAATATTTGAAGGTTTGAAATAGTCGATTCCTTTATAATTTCCAAAATAAAGACTTCCGTCGTCATCTCTAAAAGTTGAATTTATATAAAAGTCGTTAGAAAGTAACCCATCGTTTTTTGTGAATTGGGTAAATGTATCTGTTTTTACATCTAATTTTGTAATTCCAGAGTTAGAGCTAAGCCAAATATTACCTTCTAAATCCTCAGTAACGCTAGTTATGTTTATTGCTTCTAGGCCATTTAGCTTGTTATACCAAAAGAGAGTATCAAGTTTAATGTTGTATTTACATAAGCCGGCTCCTCTTGTTCCAATCCATATGGATCCATTGGTTCCTTCTGCTAAGGATAGTACATGCTTAGCTGTAGAATGATTATTAAATTCTTTAGACATTCTACTTGCCATAGATGTTATTGAAAAGTTACCATCACTTAATTTATTAATTTTAAATAGGCCTTTATTGGTGGTAGCTAACCATAGGTTGCCTTTTTTATCTATTATTATCTTTCTTGAGTAAGCATCTACAATGCCATGTTTAATGAAAACATCGCTTTCATGATGCGTAAATTTTTTGGTATTGGGGTTGTAAGAATGCAAACCTTTATCCCAACTAGCAAACCAAATGGTACCTTCTAGATCTTCTGCAATACTTAAGATGTTATTAGATTCTAATTCTCCTACTTTATTCGTTTTATTGTAATTAATAAATTTTTTGGTTCCGTACTTTAAAAAATACAAGCCTTGGTTCCAGCTACCTGCCCAAATATTTTTTTTACTATCTATAAAAAGAGATTCAATGTAATCATTAGTTATGCCGGAGTATGCTCCGTTTGTTAAACTATTAATATGGGTGAATTGATCTGAATTGGGGTTGTAAACATCAATACCACCTCCATCCATGGCAATCCATATTTTATCGAATTCGTCTTTTGTTATAGCCGTTACAGCAGCATTTTGTAATGAATTTGGATTGTTGGGTAAGCTTTCTATATCATCAAACTTATCATATAGTTCATCATAAAGTCCTATTCCTGCGTTATAATATCCCATCCAAATACGCTCATTATGGTCTAAAAATAGAACCCATATTGAATTAGACATTATACCTTTTGCATTTGTTTTTTTAGATAGGTAATGATTAAAAACGTCTCCCTTATTGTTCATGTGGTATAAGCCATCGTTTTCGATAGTACTCATTATTGAACCATCTGGTAATTTGAGAATAGATAAAGTTCTGTTTTCCGAAATTAAAATTTTATCGAGCTTTCTACTTTCTATGCTGTCGTTATCAATATTTTTAATTTTATAAAGACCTTTAGACATAGAACCTGCCCATAGATTGTTTTGGTCTATAAGTAAACATTGAAAGTTTTCTTTAACAATGTCTTTATATTTGTTACTATTATACAAAAATGAATCTAGCGTATTTGTATCAGGGTTGTATTGTTTTATTCCTTCATCTGTTGCAACATAAACTTGTCCGTTAGCATCAATTTCAAGAGCATTTACAATTAAAGGGGTTGAAAAACCGACTCCTTTTTCAGTTATCTTCTCGGCTTTAAAAGTATCCGAATTAATCTTATACAAGCCTAAGCCGTAGGTGCCTACAAATAAATCTCCTTTTTTGTCACCTTTAATACTTGTTACACGAAGTATTGTTTTGCTTTCTTCATTACCTATTAATTTAATTCTTTTAAATCGATCATTCTTATCGTCATATAAATTAATTCCGTTATCGGTTCCAAACCATAGTCTGTTTTTTGAATCAAGGAAAGAGCAGTTAACTGTATTACTGCTTAATGATGTAGAATCGTTTATTTCAGATTTATAGCTTCTATAATCTATGCCGTCAAAACGATTTAAACCAGTACCATTGGTGCCTATCCAAATAAAATCATGCTGATCCTGAATTATAGTATGTACCCCAATTTTTGAAACACTTTCCTTTATATTAACAAAAGCGAATTTTTTACTAGGCTTTTGGGCCCAAATATTTAATGATAATAATAGGAGATAGCAAACAAAAAACCAGTATTTTTTCTTCATAAAAACATTACTCTTTTATCCTATAAAATTTAAATTTTCAAAAAAATAACGAAACTTTAGGATTAGAAATTAAGGAAAATATTTAAAATATAAATCGTATCTGAATTAATTCTAAGATAAAGACATATTCGTTTTTAAATAGATTAATAATCTCAATTAATTTAGCAATGCTCTAAACTAAAGTTTTTAATTCAATTCGTATAATTTTTATAAACATTTAAAGCTGCTAAACTGAATTATACAACATTTTTTATAGTATATGCGCAATTTTTGCTATCGTCTACTTATCGCTTAAAATAACTTTGTACTTAAGCTTATTACAGGGTTTATTTTAAATTAAACTTAGTTGTATTTGGTTTGAATATAATCGAAAACATAAAAAATGGGAAAGAGAAACAATTTTAAAATAGGGCAGTTTGCTGTTTTGTTTTTTATTACTTTAGGAGTTATTAATGCACAAGAAAATATGGTTCGAGAACAAGGCTTTAATAAAAAAAATGTAAAAGTATATACAACCGCTAAAGACAGTAATTTAAAACTATCCCTAACTAAAGAAACAACTTTTAAACCTAGTAGCCAACCAACAGAAACTGAGATTTCAATTTTTGTAAATCCAAATAAAACATTTCAGAAATTTTTGGGTATTGGTGGAGCAATTACAGATGCATCGGCTGAGGTTTTTGCAACGCTTAGCCAAGAAAAACAAGATCAACTTTTGCAATCTTATTTTGGTAAAGATGGTATTGGTTATAATGTAATTAGAACTAATATCCATAGTTGTGATTTTAGTTCTGGAAGTTACACTTATATAGATGAAGGTGATGCTGAGTTAAAATCCTTCTCTATAGAAAAAGATAAGCAATTTAGATTGCCTATGATAAAAAGGGCGGCAGCGTTAATAGGAAATAGTATGGTGTTTTATGCTAGCCCTTGGAGCCCTCCTGCTTTTATGAAATCTAATAAAGATATGCTGCATGGTGGTAAGTTGCTACCAGAGTTTAATCAAGCTTGGGCAAATTATTATGTAAAATTTATTGAAGCTTATGAAGCTGAAGGATTGCCTGTTTGGGGTGTAACCATACAAAACGAACCAATGGCGGTGCAAATTTGGGAATCTTGTATTTACACTGCGGAAGAAGAACGCGATTTTCTAAAAAACTATTTAGGACCAACGTTTGAAAAAGCTGGAATGAGTGATAAAAACATTGTAGTTTGGGATCATAATAGAGATTTATTATCGCAGCGTTCTAATACAATTTTTGAAGATCCAGAAGCTGCAAAATACGCTTGGGGAACTGGTTTTCATTGGTATGAGACATGGACAGGAGGAGAACCCATGTATGATAATCTTAAAAATTTTAAAGAATCATTCCCTTCTAAAAATTTATTATTTACAGAAGGATGTAACGAAAAGTTTGATGCCGATAAATACCAATATTGGCCAAATGCCGAACGTTATGGCAATTCTATGATTAGCGATTTTAATAATGGCACCGTAGGTTGGACAGATTGGAATATTCTCCTAAATGAAAAAGGAGGCCCTAATCATGTTGGTAATTTATGTTTTGCCCCTGTGCATGCAGATACACAAACTGGAGAACTTATTTATACACCTGCTTACTATTATATTGGACACTTTTCCAAATTTATAAAAAAAGGAGCTTTGCGTGTAAGCACTACCTCAAGTAGAAGTACACTAGATAGTACAACATTCCAAAATACAGATGGTTCATTTGTAACAGTAGTAATGAATAAAACTGATAATAAAATAACTTACAACTTAATTGTAAAAAACCGTAAGGTTTCTTTAGAAATTGAACCTCACGCTATGCAATCTATACTATATTAAAAATATGAAAAACTACTCACTCTACATCTTGCTTATTTGCATCATTACATCATGCAACGATTTAAAAAATAACACAAGTGTATCTCAAAAAGATCCAGGACAACAGATTATTCATTCGGGTTTTGATGATCAAATTAGCGATTTAATGGCTAAAATGACCTTAAAAGAAAAAATTGGTCAAATGAATCAATACAATGGGTTTTGGGATGCTACTGGCCCAAGTCCAGATAAAGGAAAATCGGCAATGAAATATGAGCACATAAGAAATGGATATGTCGGTTCTATGCTTAATATCAAAGGAGGGGTAAAACAAGTGAAAGCTGTCCAAAAAATAGCAGTAGAAGAAACCAGATTGGGTATTCCGTTAATAATAGCTTTCGATGTGATACATGGGTTTAAAACTATTGCACCTATTCCATTAGCAGAATCTGCAAGTTGGGATATGGAAACAATAAAAAAATCTGCCCAAAATGCTGCCGAAGAGGCTGCTGCATCAGGTATAAACTGGACTTTTGCTCCTATGATAGATACTTCTCGAGATGCACGTTGGGGACGGGTTATGGAAGGTGGAGGAGAAGACCCTTTTTTAGGTTCTAAAATAGCTATTGCAAGAGTAAAAGGTTTTCAAGGTGAAGATTTATCCACTTCAAATACTATCGCGGCATGTGCAAAACACTTTGCAGGTTATGGTTTTGCAGAAGCAGGCCGAGAGTATAATACGGTGGATGTTGGTACTTCTACTTTAAATAATATCATTTTTCCTCCTTTTAAAGCTGCGGCTGAAGCTGGAGTTAAAACATTTATGAATTCTTTTAACGAACTTAATGGAATCCCTGCTACAGGTAACAAATATTTACAACGAGAAGTTTTAAAAGGGAAATGGGGTTTTGATGGATTTGTTGTTTCAGATTGGGGATCTATGATGGAAATGACGGCCCACGGACATGCGAAAGACTTAAAGCAAGCTGCCGAGTTTTCTATTAAAGCAGGTTCAGATATGGATATGGAATCTTATGTTTATGTAGAGCATTTAGCCGATTTAGTTAACGAAGGCACTGTCGATGTCTCACTTGTAGATGATGCTGTAAGACGTATTTTAAAAGTGAAATTTGAATTGGGTCTTTTTGAAGACCCTTATAGGTATTGTGATGAAGAAAGAGAAAAAGCAATAACCGGAAAAAAAGAGTTTATTGATGATGCTTTAGATATGGCAAAAAAATCGATTGTTCTTCTTAAAAATAATAATAACCTATTACCCTTAAAAAAGGAGAATCAAAAAATTGCTTTAATTGGTGCATTAGCAAATGATAAAACAAGTCCATTAGGAAACTGGAGTTTGGCAGGAGAACCAGGATCTGCAATTTCAGTTTTAGAAGGATTACAGCAGTATAAAGGAAATAATTTATCTTATGCTAAAGGAGCAGATGTAGTTGTTCCAAAATCTAAAGCTGCTTGGGCTGATGAGGTTGTTGTAAATAAAACGGATACCTCTGGTTTTGTTGAAGCTATTGCATTGGCTAAAAAATCTGATGTTGTTGTTATGGTTTTGGGAGAACATGGTATGCAAAGTGGAGAAGCAAAAAGTAGAGCGAATATTGATTTACCAGGAGTGCAACAGGAGCTTTTGGAAGCTGTTTATAAAGTGAATAAAAACATTGTTCTCGTGCTAACCAACGGAAGGCCATTGGCTATTCCATGGGCCGATGAAAATATTCCTTCTATTGTTGAAGCATGGCAATTAGGTGTGCAGAGTGGAAATGCCATTGCACAAGTACTTTATGGTGATTATAATCCAAGTGGTAAGTTACCCATGACGTTTCCTAGAAGCGTGGGGCAAGTACCTATTTATTACAATCACAAAAATACAGGTAGACCAAGTGCAGAAAACGTTTTTTGGTCTCATTATTCAGATGAAGAAAATACGCCTTTATATCCGTTTGGATACGGTTTGAGTTATACTACTTTTTCATATGAAAATTTAAAAATTGATACCGTGAGTGATAGAGAGATTAAAATTTCTGTCGATTTAACTAATACAGGGGAAGTAAAAGGAAAGGAAGTTGCTCAATTATATATCCATGATCTATTTGCTTCAGTTACTAGACCTGTAAGAGAATTAAAAGGATTTGAACTCGTAGAATTAGAGCCAAAAGAAACTAAGACTGTTCATTTTACATTATCAGAAAAGGAATTGGGTTTTTATGATAATAATGAAACATATGTCATAGAACCGGGTGAATTTAATATTTATATTGGGGGCGATTCTGGAGCATTACTTCAGGATAGTTTCAAACTAAAAAAACAATCAAACTAATTAATAGAATATGACAACACATTTTGAATTTTGGGATTACTTTATTTTTGTAGCCTATGCTGTTTTAATATTAGGCGTCGGTTTATGGGTTTCTAGAGATAAAGAAGGACATCAAAAAAATGCAGAAGATTATTTTTTAGCAAGTAAATCATTGCCATGGTGGGCTATTGGAGCTTCACTAATCGCAGCCAATATTTCTGCAGAACAATTTATAGGGATGTCTGGTTCTGGATTTGCTTTAGGACTCGCCATAGCATCTTATGAGTGGATGGCAGCTATAACCTTAATAATTGTTGGTAAATATTTTCTACCCATTTTTATCGAAAAAGGATTGTATACCATTCCTGAGTTTGTCGAAAAGAGATTCTCTACCAATTTAAAAACCATTTTAGCCGTTTTCTGGATTGCATTATATGTGTTTGTAAACTTAGCATCAGTATTATATTTAGGTAGTTTGGCTTTAGAAACTATTATGGGAATACCTATGATGTATGGTGTTATTGGCTTGGCATTATTTGCAGCGGCTTATTCATTATATGGTGGACTTTCAGCAGTAGCTTGGACCGATGTTATTCAAGTCATCTTCTTAGTTTTAGGAGGTTTAGTTACAACTTATATTGCTTTAAATACAGTTTCTGGAGGTGAAGGTGTTATCTCGGGTATAAAAATAGTCTACGAAGCAGCACCAGATCGATTTACTATGATTTTTGATAAATCGAACGCATATTACGATATGTTGCCAGGTATAGGTGTTTTAATAGGTGGTATGTGGGTTGCAAACCTTTATTATTGGGGTTTCAATCAATATATCATTCAAAGAACATTAGCGGCAAAATCATTAAAAGAAGCGCAAAAAGGGATATTATTAGCCGCATTTTTAAAATTAGTGATTCCATTAATAGTAGTGATTCCTGGAATTGCAGCTTATGTTATGATTAACGATCCTGAGATTATGGCAAGGTTAGGAGATTCAGCCTTGAATAATTTACCATCATTAGAACAAGCAGATAAAGCATACCCTTGGTTATTACAGTTTTTACCAACAGGAATGAAGGGGATTGCATTTGCAGCATTGGCAGCGGCCATTGTTTCGTCTTTAGCATCGATGCTAAATTCAACATCAACTATTTTTACAATGGATATTTATAAGCAATATATTAATCCAAAAGCTACAGATAGAGCAACGGTTAATGTAGGTCGATTATCTGCTGCTGCAGCTTTAATTATAGCATGTATTATGGCGCCATTGTTAGGTGGTATAGATCAAGCATTTCAATTTATACAAGAATATACAGGTATTGTAAGTCCTGGTATTTTAGCTGTATTTATGTTAGGATTATTCTGGAAGAAAACAACAAACAAGGCAGCCATTTTTGGAGCTTTAGTATCAGTACCAATAGCTATGTATTTTAAAGTAGCACCAAATGGCTGGTCTGGCTCAGCAATTTTTGTTAATGTGCCATTTATGGACCAAATGGGGTATACCACTCTATTAACTATGATTGTAATTGCAGTGTATAGTTACATTCAACATAAAGGCGCAGATGATGAAAAAGGAATAGAAATTACAAAAGAGTCTTTTAAAACGAGTCCGTTGTTTAATATAGGTGCTTTTGCAGTTTTTCTTATTGTGGCGGCATTGTATGCTTCGTTTTGGAATTAATTAATAATAGTGATTTAGCTATAGTCTGAGTCACAAATTTTAACTCATAAAAAAACGGTTTAGTTTTCTCTAGGCCGTTTTTTTTATGCTTAAAATTCAACTTGTTATTATGTTTACAAAGAACTTAACTAAGAGTGATAATTTTTTGGAATGGCAAAACAAGAGGAATAGAAATATATAAGGAGGGTATTCAAAAGAGTTAACATTATAAGCGGTTGAGCACAGGTTAGTCATCTTTTGACTTTAATTTTATCATTATATTATAATAGATGTGTTTTTGTTTGTCTTAAATCGGGCATGTTTCAACTTAAATTTAAAAAACTATAATTATGAATTTTTCAAACCTTTCAGTTATTTACATTAATTGCACATTAAAAAAATCACCTCAAAAAAGTCATACCGATACCTTAATGGGGATCTCTCAAGATATTTTGAAAAAAGAAAATGTGTCTTTTGAAACTATTCGATTAGTAGATGAAGAAGTTGCCGTTGGTGTATATCCTGATATGACGGAACATGGTTTTGATAAAGATGCTTGGCCAGAAATATTTGATAAAGTAATGGCTGCAGATGTTCTAATTATTGGCACACCAATATGGTTAGGCGAGAAATCTTCCGAAGCTCAAAAACTTATAGAACGTTTGTATGCTATGAGTTCTAAAACTAATAATAAAGGGCAATACATATTTTATGGAAAAGTTGGAGGCTGTATGATAACAGGGAATGAAGATGGTGTTAAGCATTGCGCTATGGGTATTTTGTATGCTTTGCAACATGTTGGTTATTCCATTCCACCTCAAGCAGATTGTGGGTGGATTGGTAAAGTTGGTCCTGGTCCAAGTTATGGAGATACAGAATGGAAAAAGGAAAAATTAGATGCTCCCGCCGGTTTTGATTCGGATTTCACCAATAGAAACGCTACATTTATGACTTACAACTTACTGCATTTGGCAAAAATGCTAAAAGAAAATAATGGTTATTCCAATTATGGTAATTCTCGAGAGAAATGGGATGATGGTACACATTGGGCTTTTAAAAACCCGGAATACAGATAGATTACCAATAGAATAACCAAAGCAATTAGTAAAAATTGTTTTAATCTTTATTTTCTTTAATTTACCAATTCTAGAAGAGATATAAGGTAAGTTTCTAATACAAAACCCGTCTGATATTTAATTACATGATTTAGAATGAATATTATTGAACACTATAAGCAAACAAGAAATCTTACTAATTCGCTTTGTAAACCTTTAGAAATTGAAGATTATACACCGCAGTCTGCAGCTTTTGCAAGTCCACCAAAATGGCATTTAGCTCATACTACATGGTTTTTTGAAGAGATGATTCTAAAACCATTTTTAAAGGATTATATGGTGTTTAACGTTGAGTTTAGTTTTTTGTTTAATAGTTATTACAATACTTTAGGTAAGCGTATAGCTAGGCATGAACGCGGTTTAATTACAAGGCCAAGTGTTGAAAATATTTATAAATACAGAGAATACGTAGATAAGCATATAGAAAAACTTTTGGGAGATTCTCAAATTAATGAAGACGTTTCTAAGCTAATTGTTTTAGGAATTAATCATGAGCAGCAGCATCAGGAGTTATTAATTACGGATATTAAATATACACTTTCTAGAAACCCTACGTATCCAAAATTATATGAAGTAGCATATGCAAACATGTTACAGGAAACAGATCCTTTAAAATTTATTGATATAAAGGAAGGTATTTATAATATTGGTTATAATAAAAATGAATTTTGTTATGATAACGAGTTTGGTTTTCATCGTGTATTTGTAGAAAATTATGCTATTGCAAATAGATTAATTACTAATGGAGAATACATTGAGTTTATAAATGCAAATGGATATAGCACATCTAAATATTGGTTAGATGATGGTTGGTATTTTATTAATACAAATAACATAGAATACCCATTGTATTGGGAACAAGAAAATGAGATTTGGTATGTTTATACATTGGCAGGAAAAGAGCTCTTAAATTTGGATGCTCCGGTAACTCACATCTCATTTTATGAAGCAAATGCTTATGCTAGCTTTAAAAATAAACGATTGGCTACCGAGTTTGAGTGGGAAATAGCCAATGCGCAATTTAATTGGGGAAAAACTTGGGAATGGACTAATTCTGCCTATTTACCATACCCTAATTATAAACAAGATGAAGGTGCTGTTGGCGAGTACAATGGTAAATTTATGATTAATCTTATGGTTTTGAGAGGGCATAGCGTTGCAACATCACCAAACCATAGTAGACCAACTTATAGAAACTTTTTTTCACCGGAAACACGTTGGCAGTTTTCTGGTATACGTTTAGCAAAATAATATGAATATACAATTTAAAATAGATGTTTCTAGTGGTTTAACCAAATCACCAAAAACTTTACCTTCAAAGTATTTTTATGATGAAATAGGGGATAAACTCTTTGTTAAAATCATGAACTTACCCGAGTATTATCTAACGCGTGCAGAATATGAGATTTTTGATACGAAATCTGAAGATATAATTCGTAAATTAAAAATAAATCCTTCGGATACTATCGATTTAATAGAGTTAGGGGCTGGAGATGGTAAAAAAACAAAAACCTTTTTAAAGGTATTATTAGAGAAAAAATATAATTTTAAATATGTACCAATAGATATTTCTATACATGCATTGAAGGCTTTAGAAACATCTTGTAAAATGGAGTTTTCTAATCTTGATATAGAAATAAAACAAGGTGAATATTTTGGTGTTTTAGAGGATGTAAAAACAAATAAATCGCAAAAAATAATTATGTTTTTAGGTTCTAATTTAGGTAACTTAGAAGATGAAGCTGCTCAAGATTTTTTAACCAAACTGAGTAATGCTTTACAAGTGGGCGATAAAATAATTTTAGGATTAGATTGTATCAAACCGGAAGAGATTGTGCTACCTGCATACAACGATAGCCAAGGCGTGACTAAAGCATTTAATTTAAACTTACTACATCGAATAAACAAAGAACTTCATGCCGATTTTGATGTGTCGAATTTTGATCATGTACCTGAGTATGATGAAAAAACAGGTATTGCAAAAAGTTTTTTAGTTAGTAAAAAAGAACAAAAAGTAAGTTTCAATGGGGATAAAACATATTACAAGTTTTCAAAAGGAGAAAAAATTCAAACTGAAACGTCCAGAAAATATAATGACCGTATTTTACAGACGCTTTTAAGAAATACAAATTTAGTTCAGATTTCTAAAATCAGTGATTCTAATAATTATTTTTAATAGTTATATTTTAGAACGTGTTTAACAATGGAGCAGTTAATTATTTTAGGTTTAGGAGCTAGAAGCACATTGTTTTATCAAGAGAAATTACATGAGTTATATTTCTGTAAAAAAGGAGGTTACAGTACATTTCCTTTTATATTAAAGCAACTCGATTTTAATTCTATTAACCCATATTTACCTAATAATACCTCTGTTATAGCGCCAATACTTCAGCGTGAACTTAAAGATTACAATCGCGCAGAAGTTAAGTTGTTAGTTCCAAACATTACCATTCATAAAATATTGGATAGGATTGAGTTTAATTTACAGATTATTCACCCTTACGAGTTGTTAAATAAGGAGTTAGAAAATAGTGAATTGAGTAATTTGGTGTTTTTCGGAACCAAGTTTACCAATAATGATTCTTATATAGCATCGTATATTAAGGATAGATCAATAGAGAAATTAAGGGATGATGAGGTTCTCTTTTTGGATGATTTAAGAAAAAATGTATATGCTAATACTGAAAATAATGAGGATATTATAATTTACAATAAGTTGATTGAAAAGTATTCAGAGAATTATATTGTTATTATTGCATGTACAGAATTATCTATACTAAACTCTAGTAAGAATAAAAATGTTATCGATTTGTCAATACTTCAGTGTCGAGAAAGCATGAAAATTATAGCTCAATAAAGATCATATAGGTGTTAATTAATACGAACTTAAAGTTACATAGTTTTATAATTAAATATAATCGTCTCTATTATTTGTATTGAAGTTAACGCTTTTATAAAAAGGACAAAAAGCGGTTATACTTGCAAAGGCAAACATAACAGAAACAACAATTAACATTATGCCAAAAACACCTCTTATTTCTCCTATAAAAAATAATGATAGCAATAGTAAGGAGACTATAAATCTTACAAGTCTATCAAAATTACTCATGTTTTTTTTTAGTTTCAGCATAATTGAGAGGTATTAGTTATAGATTTTGGGCGGTACAAATTTAACTTTTTTTTATGGAACACAAGGTTTTAGCTTACGGTTATTGCGCTTTAATTGGTTTTAATAGCCTTTTATCGGGTATTTTGTTGATTTAATAATTTTAGATAATGTCTGGTTTAGAACAAATTGCAAAATTTGCGAGATTTTAAATATATAAGTTATGGAAGAATAAAATAGAACAATAAGGTTAACACATGCCTGTGAAGTTTATAATCTCCTAATCTTTTTCTTGAGATTACGTTTCTGTTTGTTGCTTTATTTTTGCGATTAATTGATTGCTTTGATAGAATGGTAATTTATCTAATGCTTCAAGTAAAATAGTTATTTCATTACTTGATAAACTTATTTGAACTTCTTTTTCTCCATTAATAGTTTTTATTTGATGGGTGAATTTAAGTATGATAAATTCTGCTGGGCGGTTAGGAGCAAGACCAATTTCGAATGTCATTCGTCCCTCAAGAATATCTTGTGTAGTCATAGTTTCATTTAAACCAATACGAACATAAAAGGCATGTTCGGCTTTAGTTCCAGCTAAAGCGCCTTGTCTCCATAATGAAGATAGGTAGTTTTCAATAATTGTTCTTGTTTTTATCCAGGTGGTAGCGTCGTTAACTTCAAAGGAGACAAAGGTTGTCGATTTTTTTATCGATTCCTCAACCATATTAAATAACCTTCTTACTGGTATATAACGCCATTCATTGTTATTTCCTGCTAAAGTTCTTGCACCCCAAATCAATGTGCCTTTTCCGGGAAAACTTCGAATAGCATTGATGGATTTGCCAGATGCTTGATTAGCGTTTAAGCTATTTTGTTCGCTTTCGCTTATTGTATGCGTTGGATCAATAATACTACTTATAGATACATTTGCTGGAGCTTTCCATACGCCACGATTATTATCCGTTTGAACATAAATACCGGCTACTGCGCAACTTGGTGGTAAGATTACTGTATGTTTTACTAATTCAGATTTTACAAAATTGTAGACATCAGGATTTGAATCCTTAAGCAGGTTGAGTGTGGTTTTTACTGGTGTTGAAGTCTCTTGATTATTAATAACAGATACTTTATTTTCGTTATATTTATAGCTAAATGATGAGTTAAGATATGGCATATATGCGGCTCCATATTTTAAATCTCCAACGATACCATTTCTAAATTTGATAGTAGATTCATCTATTTGATCTTCCATTAATACATCGAAAATTGCAAACCTATCCTTTAGAGCGCTACATTGGCGTAGAACTTCTTGGCATAGTATATAATAATCATTACCAAGTTGAATAGCATCGGGACAAACTAAAAGTGTTACTTCATCGATTTCGGCAACTGCTTTTAGAGCCTTCTCGTATTTTTCCTTGTTAGCATTGGTAAATAGTGGAGAAATGTAGCAAGGACCACCTCCATTGGAAAAATAAAGTTTGATAGCATAAAACATAATTGCCTTTTCGGCATCTAAGTCTTTTTCCAATTTTACTAGTTCAATAGTATTTGTTCTAGTGTTTTGTTTAATAGTTACGTGATATTCGTATGGTTTAGAAGTGCCAAAGTGATGTTCATATTCTAAGAGAGAACTGATTTTAACAGGTGTAAATTCACCATTTTCCGGCACGATTTGAGTTTTACCAATAAAGGCAGGAATTGCAGAAGCTACTTGTGTAATCGAATTTGGAAAGGATGAGGTTTCCTCAACATAAACTCCAGGTGAATTATTAGTTGGCATAGTTTTATCTGTTTTAATTTTCAAATGTCTAGTTCTGATTATAATTACAGGGTAAAATTAATTTTACCCTGATTATTTATATACCATATTAGTGGTCTTGAAGACTAAAGATAAATGTAATTATAATTCAATGTACGAATTAATTACGTTTTTTTATAAAACTTACTTTTTTAAAGTGCTGTTTTTTAGTGGTTTATTTGTTTGTATGCTGAATAAGCTTATAACTTACTCAGGTGGGTTTTGATTTGTTTTCAGTATAAAAACTGTTTAGAATTATATAATTTTTATTAAGGACGCGTCTATTTAATCAAACCTGAATCTATGCTATTAAAATATTTTCTTCATTTTAGATCACTTATTTGTTAAATGAAAATTCTCCAGATTTGAGCAACTAAAAAAGTAACAATAAAACCTGCAATAACAGGAAGTATAGATGCTACAACTGTCCATTTCATACTATTGGTCTCTTTGTATATTGTGTATATTGTAGTACTACAAGGGTTATGTAATAAGCTAAATAGCATCACATTTATGGCAGTAAGTAACGTCCATCCACCAGCTTTTAAAATATCTGCTGTGGCTGTAACGGAATCTAATTCGAACATAACGCCATCACCAACTCCTCCAGAAATACCAGTTACCATTACGGTAAGCATTAATATTGTAGGGATTACTATTTCGTTAGCAGGAATGGCAACAATATAAGCTAATAAAATAACGCCATTTAAACCTAATAAAAAGCCAAAGCCATCTAAGGAGTTAATCGCCCAAGAAGCAATACTTACATCTCCTATAAAAATATTAGAAATCAACCAAATAACAGCTCCTGCTGGTGCCGCAAAAACAATGGCTCTCCATAAAACTATCATTGTTCTATCTATTAATGATGTATAAATGGTTTTCCAAAAAACAGGTGGTCTATAAGGAGGTAATTCTAAGTTAAAGGTTGAAACTTCTCCTTTTAAAACGGTTTTAGATAATGCCCAAGAAAAGAAAAACATAAACGCAATACCTAAAACAGCAATACCTATTACTGCAGATAAAGAAGCCAAACTTGAATAAGATGCTGGTACAACTGCTCCAATAAATATTGTGGCTAGTAATATTTGTGTAGGCCAACGACCATTACATAAAGAAAAATTATTAGTAATAATGGCAATTAAGCGTTCTCTAGGACTATCTATAATACGTGTAGCTACAACACCTGCAGCATTACAGCCAAAGCCCATACTCATGGTTAATGCTTGTTTTCCGTGTGCTCCAGATTTTTTAAAAAGGTTATCCATATTAAAAGCAACTCTTGGTAAATAACCAAAATCTTCTAAAAGGGTAAACAAAGGGAAAAATATGGCCATTGGTGGTAGCATTACTGCTATAACCCAAGCAACCGCTAAATATACTCCATCGAATAAAAACCCATTTAACCACCAAGGAAAACCTATATTAGTTCCAACAGTTTTTAAAAAGGGATGAATATTGTCTAGTAGTAATGTTGCCAACATAGAAGACGGGTAGTTCGCACCAATAATAGTGAGCCACAATACAGCTCCTAAAATAAAGAGCATAATTGGGAAGCCCCAAATTCTACTTGTAACAATTTTATCTATTTTAGCATCTAACCTAAATTTAGTTTTTTTGTTATCTTTCGTTACAGCACCTTCAACAATCTTAGAAGCATCGGCATAAATACTTTCGGCTAAATTATCGTGAAAATCATCACCAATTTCCCAGCGTAATTCTTCTGATAATGCGATTATGTCATCTATATTTTTAGTATTCATTGGTTGCTATTTTACCTGTTTTTAATGCTTCTATTATTTGAGTGTCTCCTTCTAATAATCTAAAAGCAATCCATCTACTATTTGAAATATTAGGATATTCTTTTTCTATAGTTTCACTCAATTCTTTAACAGAATTTTCAATATTTTTAGGAATATTTTTTATTCTTCGTGGTTTGCATTTTATTTTACCATTTGCCAATTCACTAATAGTTTGAATGAGTTCTGGAATTCCTCTTTGAAACCTTGCACTTGTTGGTACAACCGGAATTCCAAGATCTTTTGATAAAACTCTCGTGTCTATTTGAATGTTATTTCTTTCAGCTTCATCTATTAAATTTAGACACAAAACGGCATTGTTTGTAATTTCTAAAATTTGTAAAACTAAATTTAAATTACGTTCTAATCGGCTAGCATCTACAACAATTACAGTAACAGTAGGTTTTCCGAAAAGGATAAAATCTCTAGCAACTTCTTCATCTTCCGAAGTTGATAATAAAGAATAGGTTCCTGGTAAATCTACAAGCTTATATTTTTGATCATTATACTCAAAACCACCTTCGGCTCTTGTTACCGTTTTGCCTGGCCAATTTCCTGTATGTTGGCGTAAACCAGTAAGTGAGTTAAAAACCGTACTTTTTCCTGTGTTAGGATTGCCGGCCAATGCTACAACAAAATCAAAATCGCCAGTTTTTACGCCTAATTTTTTAAGTCCATCTGCATTAAAATGAGCGCAGGTTTCGCAAGCGCTTTTTGTTTTATTTTCCATGACTAATTTTGTTTATTAAAATTTTTGATGCTTGGTCTTCCCTTAATGCAATGGCTGTTCCTTTTATTAAAAATGCTTTTGGATCACCTAATGGATTTAGCAAATCTATCCCTACAGAAGCACCTCTTACAAATCCTAAATCTAATAATCGTCTTCTACTTTCTCCTCTACATTCTTTAGATAGTCCAATAATTTTAGCTGTTTCATCTATTTTTAAACTGGATAAACGCGCAATGTTTTCTTCTTGAATTTCAGTTTTTTCTAATACAGATACGGTAATATTTCCTGCTACTATTGGAGCTAAAACAAATTGTTCACCTTCTGAATGAAATACCAAACGTGTATTATTGTTTTCTATAACTCTAATAATGGAGTATAGATGTATGTTTTCGGCCAATATTTGCTTGTAAATAATATCTGGTTCATCTTCAATATGAATAATTTTACCTATATCATTTTCTTTAAGAGAGGATAGGAGCACACCTCTTTTACTTACCATTTTTCCTTTTCTTGTTGGTATGGGATCTCCGTGTGGGTCAAATTTTGGATAACCTAAAAGATTAGCAAGGTTATTAACGTCCGATTCGCTTAATTCATGTTCTTTTTTTTCTGCTCTGTCGTGCCATTCTTCTTTATGAAAACCGGTTTTTTCGGATAAATATTTTTCCCATAATCGGTGCGCTCTTATAATTTGCAAGGCATATTCATTTCCATTTGGAGTTAATTTATAGCTATCTTTTTCTAATATAATTAACTCATTATCCATCATTTTATTAAGACTTTCAATAATAGATGAATTTGAGAAATTTAAAGTATTAGTTAAATCTGTAGTGGTTATTGAGTTATTGGACGTTTGATTGTGATAAAGGAATTTTAATATATCCTCTATAATGGTTTTATCCTTTTTGTGGTAGGTGCTTTTCAGTAAAAAGTAAATTCCTTTTTTAGGTCGGAAAATTAAAAAAATCAATAAACTAATTCCAAAAAAGAAGTATAGAGCGGTGATTGGGTTGTAATTCATATTTTTAGGTATAAATTTTTTATTACATTTTCAGAAATATTAAATTGTTTTTTATCTATTTCTATTTTGAATGAATTATCGAATTCTTCTTTATCAACGACTTTAATTTTAGCACCAATTGTAAGGTTGTTTTTTGTTAAATATTTTAAAAATGTATCGGAATCATCTTTTACTTCAACAAAAATACCTTCGTCTTCAATTTTGAGCTTATCAAGGCAAATAGTATCAAGAATTGTAAACTTACCATTAGCATCGGGAATGGGATCTCCGTGAGGATCAACTTTAGGGAAATTTAAAAAAGCATCTAATTGGTTGGTTAGTTTATCTGAATGGATATGCTCCAATTGTTCCGCAATATCATGTACTTCATCCCAACTAAAGTTTAGTTTTTCTACAAGAAAAGTTTCCCATAGTCTATGTTTTCTAATAATAGAAAGTGCTGCTTTTTCACCTTTAGTGTTAAGCTTAACTCCTTTATATTTTTGATATATTAACAGGCTTTTTTTTGCTAATTTCTTTAGCATATCTGTAACAGAAGATGCTTTTGTTTCCATTCTTTCGGCGAGAAGATTGGTGTTTATATCTGTTTTATGTTTCTGCTCTAAAGCATAAATTTCTTTGATGTAATTCTCTTCAGATTTTGTTAACATTAAATAATGGTTTACGCAAATATAAATAATCTTTTAGTCTTGACTAAATTTTAAAACATAAAAAAAAGCTAATTTTTTCTGGCTAGTTTTCTAGAATAATTTGATAACGGAAGTTTTTATAATATTAATTTTAAGCATCTTGTTTGCAGGTATTTATCCAGTTGGTTATTTGAGTTTTTTGCCAGTTGAACTCATTTCTATAGAGGTTTTAAAAATAACTTTTTGAGGGATTTTATAAAGTGATAAATTTTTAGAGCATTCCTGGAGTATTTTTTCTTTTATTTTATCTTCATCCATTTTACTGCGAAGTACAATTGTTGCTTGTATTGCTTCTCCCAAAAGATCATCATCAAACCCTGTAATTGTACAATCCACTACATCTTCAATAGATAATATTACGGCTTCAATTTCTTTAGGACTTACTCTTTTACCACCAACTTTTATAATCTCTTTTTTTCTTGCAACTAAGTATATAAATCCCTCTTCGTCAATTTTGGCAATATCACCTGTATATAACCATCCATTTTTAACGGTATTTCTTGTTTCAATCTTATCTTTATAATACCCTAACATAATGTTTTCGCCACGTGCTAAGAGCTCTCCTTCCTCATTTATTTCCGCCTCTTTTCCTTTATCATTAATAACCTTTAATTCTACATCTGGAATAGCTTTACCTATTGAGCTTGTTTTGGTTTTTACTAAGTTTGGAGGTAAATACGATAATCGTGCTGTAGCCTCCGTTTGTCCATACATAACATAAAATTTTTTAGTTGGAAATGCGTCTATAAACTCTTTAATAAAAACGGTATGTAATTTTCCACCCGCTTGTGTAACGTATTTTAAGTGCGGAAATTCTGTTGTTTTAAAGCTTTGCGATTTTTTTAGCAATATCTGAAAATGACTTGGTACTCCTGCAAACCCAGTACACTTATAATTCTTTAAATCATTAATTACGGTTCCTAAAAACATGAAGCTATTATTTAAAACTATGGAACCGCCTACTTTTAAATGTGTATGTAAAAGTGATAAGCCATAACAGTAATAAAAAGGTATTACCACAGCCATAATATCGTTTGAAGACAGCTTTAAATAATCCGTAATTGACGTTGTATTTGCTATTATATTTTGATGACTTAACATAACTCCTTTTGGTTCTCCAGTAGAACCAGAAGTAAAAATGATCTCGGCAACTCGATTTTTATTAAAGTCTGAATTAAATTCAACTAACTGTTGATTATCTATAATTCCCAAAGATTCATCTTCATCAATTAATCGAATATTATTACCAAAATTCAACTTACGTTTTAATCCTTTTGCAATAAAAACAGTTGTACTTTCAGTTGTGTTTAATATATAATCCAAATTACTTTGCTCGATTACAAAATTAAGCGGAATACAAATATTACCAGATTTTATAACCCCCAAATAAGCTGTTAAAAAAAACACTGAATTTGGACTAATTAATAGAATATTTTTATTTTCTCCAATAGTTTTTTTTAGATAAGACGCTATTTTTAAACTATCATTATATAACTTTTTAAATGACATTGTTTCTTTTGAACCTAATAAAAAATCCTTTTCAAGATCTTTGGTTGAATCAAATAAGTAGTCAAAAATATTCATGATTTTAAGTTCTAAAATATGGGTCTCATTCGTAAATACTCGGTTGTTTTTCTTTTTCTTTTAAAGTTTTTATAGATATTCTCAATATCTTGAGTTGATCGATCCATAACCTTTGCAACGTCATTAGCTGGATAATTATTTTCCCAACCATACCATATTAAATCCATTTGCTCGAATGGCATTTGATAAAAGAAATCTTCCTGTGTTTGCTCCGCAGTATACGTATCTGTTGTAGGTGTTCTATCAATAATTTCTTGTGGAACTCCCAAATATTTTGCTATTTGATAAACTTGCGTTTTATATAAGTGCCCAATTGGCATAACATCTGCTGCGCCATCACCGTGCTTAACAAAAAAACCTTGTTCTACCTCATGTTTATTTGGTGTACCTATTACTGCATAGTGCAATCTTTCGGCATGATAATACAGCATACTCATTCTACTGCGTTGTTTAAAATTTGTAGAAGCCACAATTTGAAGATATTCTTTTACTGGTAATATCTTACTTACCTTTTCTCCATTGGGTTTAATAACAGTTATAGAAAAAATTGGAGGTAAATTTGAAGCTACATCTTGCTTAATTTCAATTTTAGCTTTATCAATGTGTGGATTGAAATCGAGAATTACTCTTGCAATAGCTTCATCCCTTCTTTGGTAACAACCAAAACCATCTAAAATCTTCGTTATATCTTCCACCAATGTATTGGTAACCCCGAATTTAGCTGCTAATTTTTCGGCTAATACTTGGCTGTCTTTGCTCGAGTCTTGTTCCGGAAGCATGATTGCAGTTACTTTTTTGGAACCAAAAGCTTTCGCTGATAATGCCATACAAACAGAAGAATCAATTCCTCCACTAATACCTATTATAGCACCTTTACGTTGTAGTTTTTTAGCAACGTTTGTCCTTAGTTTTTCTATTATTTCGTTACAAACAATGTCAATATTTTCAATGTGTAAAATATCTTTTGAAAACGGTTTAGTTGTAATTGACCTCATAGCTAATTTGTTTTTAGTTGATTATTCTAATACTGTTTTATTAAATACCACTAATTCTCTTTCTTGTATTTTAGGTATGGAATGATTAATAAATAAATCATATAAAACTTGTGTTGATAATATGGCTGTAATGGCCATATTGTCAATTTCAGATACTTGTTTATTTAATTTCATTTTACGTATTAATTGATTTACAAATTTTGGGTTGAAAATTCCAAAACGTATAATTTTTCTATCAGATAACATATCCTTTAAATATATTGGCATTTCTTCAGAAAAGAAAGCACTTTGTATAGGTGCTCTATAGGCTTGTTTGGGTCTGTTTAATATAGATTCAGGCAATTTACCTTTCATCATTTTCTTCAATAGGTATTTTTCATTTAATCCATGTAATTTTAGATCAGGATTTAGTTTCATGGAAAACTCGATGACTCTATGGTCTAAAAAAGGATAACGTCCTTCAATAGAATTTGCCATGGCCATTCTATCTCCTTGTGAGGATAGTAAATATTTAGGTAAAAATAATTCGAACTCAATACATTGTGCTTTTGTAAGATAATCGTAGTCTTTAAATCTATCTTGTAATTGCTTTTCTATTTCAGAAATTGGGTTGTGATTTTTAATAATTTCTTTGTAATCTTTAGATAAATAATTATTAATTCTGGAAGTGTTATTCCATCTCAATACATGCGAATAAATAGGCGATTCTGTTTCATTTAATTTATACCCAAAAAACATTTTTAATACATTGCTATTCGCCGTCTTAATTTGCGGAATATATGGGTACAATTTTTTTAGTAATAAAGGACGATACTTTGATTCTGGATCCTTGGCCCAAAAGTGTTTGATTTTGGTTTCTTTGAAAATATTATATCCTCCAAAAAGCTCATCGGCACCTTCTCCAGTAATAACTACTTTTATGTTATGGTCTCGAACATTTTTAGCTAAAATACTCATTGGTGTAGGTGCTGTACGTAACAAAGGTGCTTCTGAGTGCCAAATAATATTTTTAAAATTATCTGCAATATCTTTAGGGCTACAAGTAACATTTGCGTGTTGAGTCTTAAAATAATCTTTAGCTATATTTTGATAGGACGATTCATCAAAATCCTTTTCGGTAAAACCAATTGAAAAGGTTCGAAGGCTGCTACCTGGCGTTGTTTTTTTTATAAATGATGTTGTTATGCTTGAGTCTAATCCACCGCTTAAATAAGCTGCTACTGGTACATCTGATCTTAATCTTAATTTTACAGCATCAGTAAATATTGTTTCAAATTCTATTGCTGCTTCTTCTAAATTATTGAATTCATATTCATTGGGTTTAGTAATGGGTAATTGCCAATAACTTTTTATGGTTTTAGAATGTGCGTTAATGGTTATGTAATTTCCTGGTGGTAATTCAAAAACACCTTCAAAAGCAGTATTTGATGATAGCGATGTCCAAAAAGTAAAATACTCTGATAAAGCTTTCGCTGAAATTTTTGGGTTGAAGCCTGGAAATTCTAAAAAAGATTTTATTTCCGAAGCAAAAACAAAAGAATTTCCAACTGTGGTGTAAAATAATGGTCTGATACCAACTCGATCTCTAGCCAAAAATAATTCTTGTTTATTTTTATCCCAGATAGCTATAGCAAATTGACCATTTAATTTGTTAAGAAATTCAGGGCCGTATTCTTCATATAAATGAATAATGACTTCTGTATCACTATGCGTTTTAAACTTGTGGTTTTTTGATAATAACTCTTCTCTAAGCTCAATATAATTGAATATCTCACCATTGAAGACAATCCATAACGATTCATCTTTGTTAGACAATGGCATAGTGCCAGTACTTAAATCGATAATACTTAGTCGTACACTTCCAAGACCAACAGTGTCAGATAAATAAATTCCACTTTCGTCTGGTCCTCTATGCTTAATTCTGGTTAGCATATGCCTTAAAGTGTTTACTTTATTATCTGTGCTTGAATTAAATTGGAAAAAGCCTGTAATGCCGCACATACTTCAATAATATTTTGTCTGTTAAAAACCTGAAAGTTCTTTTTAAAAATTAAGATTTACAATTTTGACTTTTTATTAAATATAATCTTAACTATTTGTTTTAATATTTAATATTACATCGATAACATGGGAAATATTCTAAGCAGGTTTTATGCGAAAAAACACAATCTATTTTCTGCTTATGTTTATCTCTAACTAAGTTTTCATAAACCTGTTCATTCACAATATATCTCCAAATTTTGAAATCTTTTATTTCCTTAGAAAACCCCGATTTAAAATAAAATAGGGAGTCTGTTTTGCCTCCTACTCCACCACCTAAATTAAAGAATGTAAACTTTTCTTTTGTTGCCCTAATCCGCATGTCATCTATCAATAATTTTATTGGGTTTAAGGATAAATACTCATTTTTTACTCCAGATAAATGATATTGAACAATGTTATTCTTTTTAACAAACATGGCTCCACCAATAATTTCCTTAGAGTCGTTATCAATAGCTAATAATATATCGGTATCGAAGCTATTTGATTTAATAAAATCAAAAAAATAGGCTTTCGTAAAAAAGTATGAATCAATTGCTTTTACACGCCTCATGTTTTCATAGTACATGTCAATAAACGTCTCAATGTCTTGGTTTTTTTTAGCTAAACGTGTACTATATTGCTTTCTAGATTTATTAATATAGGTTTTTAATCTCCTATTGTAATCGACTTTTTGACTTTCAATATCTTTTGTGAGATCAATATCTATGACTTGGCCAGGAGAATAAATTTGCCCTAAACCTTTGAGAATAGTTTCTTGGTGTTTTATATAAGGGTTTAGTCTGGAAAAAACCGATACAATATTATTTTCATATAAAAACCGATACATTTTTTTTATGAAAATGGTATTGTTAAAATCCTCTGTTAAATTAATGGAAATAGGGCCAGGGTAGCCATAAACCGAAGTAGCGTCTTTAAATTCTGTTCCTTCAATTTTTCTTATTAGTAGTGGTAACACAATAACTAAATCATCCTCGTTGTATTTTATTAAAATAGGAGTTTCATCTTCTTTTTTAGAAATTAAATGATAATCATAAGTATGATAGAAATCGGATTCGACAAATAATTTAATTGTTGAGTCCCATTCCAATTTGTTTTTTATGATTTCTAATTCACTCATAAATATTAAAATATATTTTTATAATTTAAAACTTCTCTTGTTTATTAGCCATCGATGCAATTATTAGTTTGAAAAAATTGAGATATGTAGTTATTTGTAAATTAAATTATTTTATTAGTATTAAATTTTTCGTAAAACTGATTTGTTGAAAAATGTCATTAACTCATCTGAAACCTTGCTAAAAATTACCTTTTTTTTGAATAAAAACCATTTTTCCGTTCGTATTATATAAGGCGTATACCCAGCATAAACTATTGATCGTAATGCTATGATGTTATCTTTAAGCACAAAAGTTATTATATGTTTAATTCCTTGTTCCTTTCCTTTTTCCGAAATTAAATTCGTGGCTGTGGGCATAACCCCAAAACCTCTGTATTTAGATACAGTGTAAGCACTTTCTAATAAAGCTTCACCCTTTTTTAGGACAGGATAGGAATTGCCCCAAAAGCCATGAATCTTAGAGTTTTCAGATGAATCCATAAGCCATTGTCGAAAGCAGGGGTTGCCATCTTTATTAAGTGCAACATAACAAGTGTTAATGTTTTTTTCAATTAATCCATGGTTGTTGTTATCTAATCGAAAATATTCGCTATCATTTGGTTGATAAGGTCTAATAGATATATTAATGAGTGATCTAGGAGGCGTCCATTCTAGAGATAGGTCTCGCTTTAGTCCAAAAGCTATATTTTCCGATTTAATTCGTTTTTTAATTCCATTCCACGCAAATAAATAGTCACCATTCTTCAATAAATTCTTAACGAAAATTATTTTTTTTAAAACTTCTACCATAATAATTCTATTCTAGTATGAGATAAAAACAGAGTGATAAATTTGATTTTGGTAATTAAATGAGGTAAAGTTCAGTTTCCCTTATATTTAAAGAGTGAAATACAGAAGTTATGTTTTATTTTTTATGAAAGTAACGATGCTATTAATAGATTGAAAATTATCAATCACAAGTTCCTCATCATTAGTTGTAATACCAAATTCTTCCTTTAAGAATTCTATTAAAAAAAGTAAACCCATGGAATCAAGAACTCCTTCTTCGAAAATAAGAGTTTCATCCGTTATTTTTTTTACATCATCAAAAGTAGATTCGATAATATAGTCTCGGATTTTATTTTTTATATCAATTTCTTTTTCCACGATCTTATTTTTTTAATCCCACTATTGCAGCTTAGTACAAGTTATAAAATGATTGTAAACTCATCAATGTTATTGATTCTGTTTCAAAAGCTCTTTTTAGGACAGTCTTGTATCACATTTAGTATCTGATTTCGAATGTTTAAAGGTTAAATATTTTTGTTAAAATAAACATGATAATAATCATTTTAGATTAATTTAAATCGTTCTGTTTTTTCATAGATAATTTGTGATATAAGTAGTTAATTATCTATTTATTAGATAAATATTAAAACAGAATTAGTAGGTTTTATTTATGTTACTTTGAAAGTTTTTCGTTGATTGATTAATGATTGTTTTATCATAGAAATATCTTTGGATAATATAAAAACCATCTGTAGTTCCTTTTTTGTTTAAACAATAGTTGTGATATTGTTATATGCTCATAAAAAAACTGGTTCAA
>NZ_CP047029.1:2830000-2985000 GCF_009796805.1 Algibacter sp. L1A34
AAGTGTATGTTTTCTTTAGGAATACCATACCGTACATGCATGTTATAATAACGATGTAAACTAGCTATTATATAATTTATTTTACTAGCATCGGTTTGCTTACTATCAATATCAAAAATAGCTTTTAAATCTTGCGCAGGATCCGGCAGTAAGTCTAGATTTTCTACAGAGAAAACGGGGCCTATATTATCAAAAACAGGACCTGTTGTTGGCTTATTAGTTTGCCCAAAAGAGAAGTTAGCTTGAATAAGGAATAAAACGAATATAAATAGATATTGAAATTTAATTTGCATTTTTATTTAAAAATAATGGTTCACAGCTAAAATATTAATTTTATTAACGCAAATAGATTTTTATTTTGTCTAGCATAAATACATTTAAAAAAATAGGGTAGAAGGAATTATTTTTTTTGTAATATGAACAAATAAAAATTCTATATCAAAGTAATAAATAAAGCTTTCATAATGTATAAAACAGTGGTTTTATCTTATTTGATAAATAGAGCTATAACTATGTTCTTTATCACCTAAAACATTTAAACTTGCTACAAATGGTATAGTATCATCTTTTGCTAAACCTATTGTTTTAGAAATACGTCTTTAAGGATAATATACGTTTATAGCTATCACTGCCACGCTCAGGTGATGTTATCCAGCAATTAAAACGTTTTTTTTTCAATACTTAATCAAAAATTTGTATTGGTATATATTAGGAGAACTAATTTTTATTTGTGCATTAATTGCATAAATACCATCTTGTTTAGCCGCAAATGTGTTTTGAGGTTACATCAAATTCATCAATACTATCAACTTCTTCACTATCAAATGTTATTTTAGAATTTACAAGAGTAATGGCTAATATTTTTAGTCCTCCACTAGAGAAAGATGCCTTTACTGTAGTAGGCAATACTGCTTTTAAAATTTGTTCTGCTGGCACTCTATTAATCGTATTTATTATAAGATTAAATTGTTAAATATAAGTAGTTTAGGTGTTTTTTTTTATCTCTTTTAACTATAGAATAGGATTTGTTTTATTTCTAGGGTCTTGTTTTAATAGTTTGGTCGTGCTAAAGTATAATAAGGGCTCGTTTTCTTCAAAATATTCAGCTTGTTCAAAAAATGTTTCTAAAGACACTGAGAATAATTCTACCAAGTTGGTTCCAGCATAATCTCTTAAAACTTTATTGTCGTTAGATTTTACTTTTTCAAGTTTAACTTCGGCGTGTTTTCTCCAATTATTAAAATCCTTCTTTTTAAATATTTTTGATAGATAGGAACGTGAAGTATTTTCAAAAATTAAACAATGCCCAAATTCATGAATGCATAGGTTTAAAGCATCATCGGGTATTTTAAAACCCCTTTCTATAGCTGGCCAAGACATGTTTATTTTTTTAGTATGTAAATTAACATCACCATCAAAGAGTGCTGCATTGTTTTTATAAGAATAGGGTTGGGGCGTAATAAATATATTATTGAATACTTTAAGAGTATCTGTTTTTAGTCCAAATGTGAGTTGGGCAAAGGCACTAGAAATAATAATTTTCATCTTATTATTAACAACAAATCCTTGGGTAGAGTTAAAAGTTGTAGTTCGGATAAAAAGAAGTGTGCGTATTTGAAAATTATATTTATTAACCTTAGAAAGGTTTTGGTAATATGGACTGTAAACTGATAAAACTTTATCGCATTCAAGCTTTGTCTTTTTTGTAAAAAGTAAGGCTATAAGTTTGTGTTTTATATTCAAATTGATTCGTTTTTGTTAAGAGAATTGTTTTTTAGAAAACAAAATAGTTATTAAAAATTTTACTATTTTTATTTTGTTACTTTTTTATTAAAGCAATACTAGTTTTCTAATTAAGTAGTAAACTTAATATTATTTATGTTCTCTATTTTATAGAATACATAATTTCTTAACATTTTATTCTCTGTTGCAATTATTCAAAATAGTATTTTTACAGTCTAATTAACCTTTAAGGAAACACTTTAAAGTATCTATTGCAATTGTTATTTCCGAGACATCGGGAACCAAATCTTATTTTTATGAATTCTAGAGCAAACCAGCTAAAAGCTTTCGATCGTTTATTAACCATAATGGACGAGCTACGTGCGCAATGTCCATGGGATAAAAAGCAAACCATGGAAACGCTTCGTCATTTAACCATAGAAGAAACTTACGAACTTGGCGACGCTATTTTAGATAAGGATTTAGAAGAAGTAAAAAAAGAATTAGGTGATGTGCTTTTACATATTGTGTTTTATTCCAAAATAGGTAGTGAAACTAAAGATTTTGATATTGCCGATGTTTGTAATTCTATTTGCGAAAAATTGATACATAGGCATCCGCATATTTATAGCGATGTAAAAGTTGAAAATGAGGAAGATGTTAAACGAAACTGGGAAAACTTAAAACTCAAGGAAGGAAAAACGAGTGTTTTAGAAGGTGTTCCAAAAAGTTTACCTGCATTGGTAAAAGCCAGTCGTATTCAAGAAAAAGTGGCTGGAGTAGGTTTCGATTGGGAAGAGCCTGGCCAGGTTTGGGAAAAAGTAGAGGAGGAACTCAGCGAGTTTAAAGTTGAGGTAGAAGCAAATGACCAAGATGCTATGGAAAGTGAATTTGGCGATGTTTTGTTCTCTTTGGTAAACTATGCTCGTTTTAAAAATATTAATCCAGAAAATGCTCTAGAACGTACTAATAAAAAGTTTTCTAAACGTTTTCAGTATCTGGAAAGCAAAGCAAAAGCATTAAACAAACCTTTAGCAGATATGACGCTTGCCGAAATGGATGTTTTTTGGGAAGAGGCTAAAAAACTATAAACCATAAAAACAAGCCTTTTTTGGGAATTGTATTTATCTTAACATGCTTAATTTGCGGTTAGGGCTTAGTTTTTTTATATTTGCACCATGGTAAAAGGTATACATGAAAAGAGAAATATTAGAATCTTCAACTTTAACTTTCTAGTTTTTAGAACTCAGTCGGATAAATTTATTCCTCCTGGACTTTAGTATCAAGCCAATCTCCTTACTACATTTTTTACACTTTTATTATTTACTTATACTATGTAGGTGAATAATTAATTGCGTTAATTATTTTTTCTATTTACCTAAATTCTAGGTATAATCATAAATAATATCATTTAATGAATATTACAACATTTGATGCCTTTTCGAGGCTATCAATTAATGATATATCCCGTATTTCGAAATTTTTATTTGAACACTCAGGTGAATTTAAAGACACCAAAAGTGCTATTCGAAAATCAATTATGTATGCGGCAAAAGAAGTTCCAGGTCTTGGCGGTTACGTTTTTATCATGGAAAATAAAGGTGAAATACTTGGCGCCATAGTTGTAAATAGAACAGGTATGAATGAATATCTGGCAGAAAACATACTAGTTTACATTGCTGTAAAAGAGTCGTGTAGAGGTGAAGGGATTGCTCAGAAATTAATATCACACACTATAAAATATTGTAGAGGCGATATAGCGATACATATAAACAAAGAAAATCCTGTTATTAAATTATTTGAAAAACAGGGTTTTAAATCAAGAAATATAGAAATGAGATTAGAACGATAATCTATTTTTAAAAAATACAGACAAATGAAAATTATACGAGTAAAAAGAAACACAACTTACGAAAAAATACATAGTGTTAAAATGGGAGAACTTACAAGTAAAGTTACTCATATTAAGAAATACTTATTTGGTTTACCTATAAAAACGTTGCATAAATATCGTGAAACATATTATGGTGAAGTTAAAGATGATAAAGATTGTATTCTTTTTGTATAACCAAATTTTTTAATCATTAATAAAATATATATTAAATGAAAGTACTGGTAATTGGAGCAGGAAACATGGGGCTTACTTATGCGGAAGGCATGTCTAAATCTAGACTGCTAAAAAAGAGAAATATCATGGTTTTGGATAAATCTGAAGAGAAATTGGAGGAGCTTAACCAAATATCACATTTTGACGCATTTAAAGAGCTGGAAGACTGCGTACCAAAAGCAGATATTATTTTTATTGCAGTAAAACCATACCATGCGGAAGGTGTTTTTAAAGCCATTAGCAAATTGGTAAGCTCACAACAAATTATTGTCTCTATTATGGCGGGTGTAACTATAGCCTCTATAAAAGAACTAACAGGTTTAGATAAAGTAGTGCGGGCCATGCCAAATTTGCCAGCGCAAATAGGTAAGGGTTTAACATCTTATGTAACGTCTCCAGAAGTTTCTAGAATAGAAATGTTAACTGTGGAAAGTTTATTAGATACCACCGGGAAATCAATGCGAGTTTCTAGTGAAAATCTTATTGATGCTTCTACTGGAATTTCTGGTAGCGGACCAGCCTATGTATTCTATTTTATGCAAAGTATGATGGAAGCGGCACTGCAAATGGGGTTTTCTAAAAACGACTCGTCTGTTTTGGTAAGTCAAACATTTACAGGTGCTATTGAGCTTTTTAATCAATCTAATTTATCACCAAATTCTTGGATGGATAAAGTAGCATCAAAAGGCGGAACTACACGTGCAGCGTTAGATTCTATGGAAGATAATAATGTTAATGAATTAATAAAAGAAGCCGCTTTTGCAGCATTTAGCCGTGCTGTAGAAATGGGAAAAGAACACTAAAAATGTGTAAACAAAGAATAGTGATTAAGGTTGGTACAAACGTAATGACCAATAAAGATAATAGAATTGTAAGACCGGTTTTACAACGATTAGTAAAACAAATAGCAGAACTTTATGAGCGTGGTATCATGACGATATTAGTGTCTTCTGGTTCTGCAATTGCCGGAAAAGAAGTTATTGGAAAATCTAAAATTAAAGATAAAACAGTAAGACGTCAAGTATATTCATCCATCGGGCAACCCAGAATGATGCGCCTTTATTATGATATTTTTCATGATTATGGATTAAAATGTGCTCAAGTACTGCCTACTAAACGAGATTTTAGTCCAGGCGTACATAGACAAAATATGATTAATTGTTGCGAAGGATTACTTTCTGAAGGGGTAATTCCGATTGCTAACGAGGATGATGCGGTATCGATAACCATGTCTATGTTTTCAGATAATGATGAGCTAGCAAGTTTAATTGCGCAGCTTATAAACGCTGATAAGCTTATTATTTTAACAGATATAGACGGGCTTTATACAGGCCATCCAGAAGCAGCCAGTAGTGATTTAATAAAAAATGTGAATCCAGAAGAAGATCTGGATAAGTATATTCAAAAAAACACTAAAGCCGAAGGAGAAGGCCGTGGCGGTATGGGGTCTAAGCTAGATTATGCACAACAAACGGCTGCCAATAATATTCCAACTTATATTGCTAATGGTAAAAAAGACAATACTATTATTGATATTATAGATGGAAAAGCAGTAGGCACAAAAGTGTCTCTTTAAAATAAAAAATGACAATGAAATTAATTTCAGAAAAAATAAAAAATAGTGTTTTAAAAAGCATGGAGATTCTTTTAAAGGAAAACCAAGAGGCTTTATTAAATGCGAATAAAAAAGATATAGCCTCTTTTAATCAAGAAGATCAAGCTATGTATGATCGCTTAATTTTAAATAAAAAGAAGATCGACGGCATGATTACCGCCATAGAAGTAGTTCGAGAACAGGAAGACCCTGTAAATAAAATTATCAGTAGAAAAGAATTTGAAAACGGTTTAGATGTAGTGAATAAAACGGCTCCATTTGGAACCATTATGATTATTTACGAGTCTAGACCAGATGTTACTGTAGAAGCTACTGTGCTTGCTTTTAAAGCCAATAATAAAATATTGCTTAAAGGAGGTAAAGAAGCTGTGCATAGCAATAGGGCTATTATTAAGCTTTGGCATAAGGCACTTGAAGAAAATGGATTAAGTACAGATTATATTCAAATGTTAACTATGAATAGATTAGAAACTCAAGCTTTTTTGAAAAACCCTACCGAGCCGTTAGATTTGATTGTGCCAAGAGGTGGCGAGCAACTTATTAAGTTTGTTAAAGAACATGCTACCTGTGCTGTTTTGGTTAGTGGGCGTGGAAATAATTTTTTATATGTTGACGAAGCTGCAGATTGGAAAAAAACTATTGGAGTAATTTTAAATGCTAAGACTCAGAAAATTTCGGCATGTAATGCTTTAGATAAAATTTTAGTAAGTAAAAAACTTCCTGATTATGCTGGTAGAATTTTAGATTTAAATGAAATTTTAAAAGATAGTGGTGTAGAGGTTTTAGTTGACGACGAAACGAAATCGATTTTAACTAATGAAAAGTTAATAACTGATAATTCGATTTGGTATCAAGAATTTTTAGAAATGAAATGCTGTATTGGATCGGTTGATTCTGTTTTTGAAGCTATTGAAAAAATAAACGAATATTCTGGCGGACATTCTGCTACTATAATGACAACAAATAATGATGTTGCAAAAACTTTTATGGAGCAAGTAGATTGTGCTGTAGTATATCAAAACGCATCTACTCGGTTTACCGATGGCGGACAAATTGGTGTAGGAGCAGAACTTGCCATTAGTACAGATAAATTGCATCACCGTGGGCCTTTAGGTCTTAAAGAACTCGTTACCAATAAATATTATGTTTTTGGAGACGGCCATGTTCGCGTTTAGTTTTTAGAAAACGTAATTTGGTATTAAAAAAGGCAGCTTAGAATTTCTAAGCTGCCTTTTTTAATTTTTAAACTGATATTATTTACTAATAACGCTCTTTAATTTTTCTTAATTTTTCTTTCAAAAGAACAAGAGTATCTTTATGCCCTTTAATATTATTATGAACATCTTTAACTAACGGGTTATCATCATCAACATTAGTGAAAAATTGTAAGTTGTTCTCTAATTGATTGATTTGCGCTTTTACTTCATCTATTTTTTTACGGACAAATAAACGTTCGTTATCTAAATTTCTGGTATCACCATCATTAGAAGTCAAACTATCTAGTTTGTTTTCATATTTAATCATTTCGATTTCAGTTTTATCCATTTTTAAACTGGATAATACATCGTCTATGGTTTTTTGAAATTTATCTTCAATAAAACGTTTGTCGTTTGGTACGCGACCCAAGTCTTTCCAAGTATTAATATGTACTTTAATGACTTCAACGTCTTTGTCCTTATCATCCGATGGTTCTAAGGCTTTAAGCGTGTCTAGTAATTCTGCCTTTTTATTAAAAGCATCTATCTGCTCTTGGCTTGCAGCATTACGTTTCGCGTGTATTTTATCAAAATAATGATTACAGGCTGCTTTAAATTGTTTCCAGATTTTGTCGCTATCTTTTCTTGGTACATGACCAATTTTTTTCCAATCACCTTGAATTTTTTTCATCAAAGGCGTTGTTACAGCAGTATCTTCACTTTCTTTATTGTCTTCGGCAATTTTAATCAATTCCAATTTCTTCTGTAAATTGGTATATTGTTCCTTTTTTAGGTTTTTATAATAAGCGTTTTTGTTTCTGTTAAAGTTTCTAACAGCATCTTTAAACTTTGCCCAAGTATCTTCGTTTACTTTCAACGGAACTTTCCCTGCATTAAAAAACTGATTTCTTAGCTCTTCAATAATTTTAATACGCTTTTGCCATTCACTATGTGAGCCTGCAGGCTGTGCTGCAACAAATTCAATATTTGCAATTATTTCAAGCTTACTCTCTAAGTTTTTGTCGTAAACCTTATCAATTTCTTTGTAATAAACTTGGCGTTTATCGTTTATAATTTTTGTAGCGGCTTTAAAACGATCCCAGATTTCTTCACGGTGTTCTTTGCCAACAGGTCCGAGTTCTTCTTTCCACATTTTGTGTAATTCTTGAAGTTCTCTAAAAGATCTCATTACGTTATCATCCTGCGCTAATTCTTCGGCACGCTCAATAATTAATATTTTCTTTTCTAAATTATGCTTAAAATCTAAATCTCTTAAGTCTCTATTAAGGTGTAAAAAGTCGTAAAACAATTCTACATGGTGATGGTAACTATTCCAAGCATTATTATATTTATCACGAGGGATTGGGCCTGTAGTTCTCCAACGTTCTTGTAATTCTTTAAAGTGCTTGTAGGTTGTGTTTATGTTTTCTTCAACATTTATTAACCCTTTTAGCTCTTCAATTATTTCAAGTTTGTCGGTTAAATTTTGTTTTAGGTTTTTCTCTAAACTTTTATAGTGATTGTTAAGTTTATTTCGATATTCTTTATAGGCTGCTTTATAGCGTTTTTCAACAGGAGACGAGTAGTAGAAATCTATTTCATTTCCGCCTTCATGCAAAAAATCTTCTTTTTTCTCTTCAACTAAAGCTTGATGTTTTGTTTTAAACTCAGCATTAATACCGTCTACATGCGATTTTATGGCTTGAACTTTTTGAGTAGAAACAAGTTTTTCTAACTCAATGGCTAAAGCTTCTAACGACATGCTATCATACTCTTTTACCTCAATGCTATGCCTGTCTTTGTTTCCTTCATCTTCCGCGTCTTCCGCATTAGATTCTTCAATTTCATTAAGCACTTCATCATGCTCACTTTCTGCTTTCAAAGGTTCAGTTTCAACTGCTATAGTTTCTTCCGTGTTTTCTTCAACTTTAGGTGTTTCAGAAATTTGTGAATCTTCTGGTATTACAGCTTCAATAGGTGTTGTTTCAGGAGTTGTAGATTCACTTTTTATAGGATTAACGTTATCAGCGTTTTCCACATTAGGATTATTTAAGTCAGACATTTTAAAATGTTTAGGTTCGATGTTTTTACTCTAGAGTTTAAAGATACTAACAAGTCTATTATTAACAAAGGCTTAGGTGTGGATATTTTTTATAAATCCCAAATAGACCACGATTTCTCGGCTTGGAGTTTTAACATGTTTAAGCCGTTTACGGTAACAGCACCGTTATCTTTACCTTGTTTTAAGAATTTAGTTTGATCTGGATTGTAAATTAAATCGAATAAAATATGTTTATCCGTTATGCCGTTGTACGGAATATTTGCACAAACATCGATATCCGGAAAAGTACCTAAAGGCGTACAATTCACAATAATTTGATGATCGGTTATAATGTTTTCTGTTAAATCATCATAAGTGAAAGTAACTCCTTTCGATTGTTTTCTAGATACATATTTATAATCGATTCCTAGTTCTTTTAAACTGAAAGCCACAGCTTTACTTGCTCCGCCAGTTCCTAGAATTAGTGCTTTTTTATGATACGATTTGATAAACGGTTTTAATGTATTTTTAAAACCATAGCAATCGGTGTTGTAACCCACAAGTTTACCTTTTTTTGTAACTTTTATAGTGTTTACAGCGCCAATAGCTTTAGCCTTTTTGTTTATTTTATCAAGAAAAGGCATCACGGCTTCCTTGTAAGGAATAGTAACATTAAGGCCTTTAATATTTTTTGTGTTTTTTATGATTGAAGGAAATAGATCAATATTTTCTAAGTCGAAATTTTCGTAAGTAGTGTCTGTTATATTTTCATTTTCAAATTTTTCTTTGAAATAATTTCTTGAAAATGAATATGATATATCCTTGCCTAAAAGTCCTAGTTTTTTCACTTGATAATTTTTTAATGTTAATCTTTTAAATGTCTTGTTTTTTGTCCGTACCATTCTAGGGCTAAAACGAGGGCTATACCAACTATAATAAAGCCAATTGCTAAATAAGTATCTGTGTTTAATTCTGGAAAAAAACGTTGATAATTTTGAACGACTTTGGATCCTGTTGAATCGAAAAGAAAACTACCATTACTATCTAGCTTGTAAATGGTTTTTTTCCATGGCCAAACAACACCTAAAGAGCCAATGATAAACCCTAATATTGCAGAGGTTGTAATACTCTTATAATGTTTTAATATATAGCTTAATAGGTGAGAAAACGTAATTAAACCAGTAACAGAACCTAAAGTGAAAGCGGCTAAAACTTTTAGCATTCTAATGCGGTCAGGATTTGCCGTAAAGCTAAAATTACCATTAAACATTTCAGAAAATGTATCGTAAAGCGCATTGACAGAATCGACTAAAAGTAGTACATAATTACCGAGTAGAATAAGAATGAATGAGCCTGAAAACCCAGGAAGGGTCATTCCCGATACGCTAATAATTCCGCAGAAAAACACAAACCAGAGGTTGTCATTTTCCTTAGCTGGACTTAAAAAACTAATACCTACACCAAGTAAAATACCAATAGCTAAAGATAAATAAGTTTTGTAATTCCGATCTTTAAAATCTTTATTAACGTAATAAATGGAGCCGATTATCATTCCGAAGAAGACACTCCATACATAAAGTTCATAATGTTTAATAAGGTAATCTAGAATTTTAGAAACACTAAAATAACTAACAATCATTCCGAAGAAAAGCAGACTTAAAAAACGACCATTGATATAATTGTAAAAACTATTAAACCTGCCGTTAATCAATAATTTAAAAGCTTTACCATTTACTTTTTTTAATGAGTAAATAAACTCTTCGTAAAAACCAGCAACAAAAGCCACAACACCACCAGAAATTCCTGGAACTTTATTGGCAGCTCCCATACCTAATCCTTTTAAGATTAGAAAAATTTTATCGGTAAGTGTTCTGGTGCTTTCCATAATTATTTTTTGTTCCCTACTTTTTCAAGAATAAAAATGGTTAAAAACCCTATAATCATTAAGATTAAAGAAAAAAGTAATTGATTATTTCCATCGAAAGAAAAAGGTGATACGCTTTCTTGTAAAACGGCCGATTTGATTCCTTCGGAATTAGTATGCCAGGTTAAGGTTTTTTTCCATGGCCAAACTTTGTTTAGTGAACCAAAAATGAATCCTGTAAGTATCGCTAAAGTGACGTTATGGTAATTTTTGAATAACCATTTTAATAAATGACTAAAACTCAATAACCCAACAAGAGCTCCACTAGCAAAAATTAATATTTTTTTGATGTCAAAATCATGAAAAGCATCACTAAGTGCTTTGTATGCGCCTAGAATTATTAAAATGAACGCTCCAGAAATCCCTGGTAAAATCATGGCACAAATAGCAATAGCACCCGCAATAAATAAAAACCACGGGTTCTCGTTATTTGATGAAGCTGGAAGTGTTGTAATGTAATAGGCAATAAAGGCGCCAATTATTAAACTAATAATGACAGCTAAATTCCATTTTCTAATCTGTTTTCCAACGAAAAAAATACTGGCTACAATAAGACCAAAAAAGAAAGACCAGATAAGTACAGGATGATTTTCTAATAAGTATTTGGCTAATCGCATTACCGATACAAAACTGACCATAATACCTGTCATTAATGCAAGTAGAAAGTTGCCGTTAAGTTGTTGCCAAAATGGTTTTATACCTTTAGTAAAAAGGGATTTAATTAAAGAAGCATTTATATTGCTTATGGTATTGATTAATTCCTCGTAAATACCAGAAATAAAAGCAATTGTACCTCCCGAAACGCCTGGAACAGCATCGGCTGCTCCCATAGCAAGGCCTTTAAGCGAAATAATTAAATAGTCTTTTAAGCGTCTTTGCATGTTTTGATTTTTTACGTAAAAAACCAAAGGTATGTATTTTAATGAAAATGTTTATATAGAATATAAAACTTACTTGGAATTTTGTTTTAGCAAGCCTTGTACAGAGATTTTTGTGTATATCTCAGGAAAAAGTTCCTCAATAATAAAGCTATATTCTTCATTTAATTTTATAGCATTTTTTAGGTGAAACGTACCTTTATCGGTTTCATGAAGTGCTAAATATAATCCCGCAAGACGATATTCTAATTCTGCGCTATCTGAATAGAACTCTACAGCTTGTTCAAAATTATCAATTGCCGCTTCTGGTTCGCCTAATTTAATTAATAAATCACCTCGTGTTAACCAAGTGTTTAGTTCGTAATTGCCGAGTTCTAGTGTTTTTTTGTATCCGCGTTCTGCTTCTTCATAAAAATTTAAACGTTGATTTATTTGAGCATAAAGTTTCCAATACACAACATTTTCGGAGTCTATATTAATTGCTTTATTTATAAAATAGAGAGCACGTTGGTAATTTTTTCTTCGGTTATAAAATTTAGTAATAGCTATCCAACCTTTATCTAATAAAGGGTCTTCATGAACAGTTCTATCATAATATTGTAATGCTAAATCGTCTTTTTTTAATTTTTCATAGCAATTTCCAATATGCAATAGAGCAAAAGAAGTTGGATCGTCTAATTTTAAAGTAATTGAGTAATTTTCAATAGCGTCTTGATAACGGCCTAATTTCTCTAATACTTTACCGCGTTCTATATATGCTCCAATAAAAGTATCATCTGAAATGATAGCAAAATCAAAAGCTGCCAATGCTTTTTTTAGTTTCTTTAGAGCGAAATATTGAATACCTAATTGGTGCCAAGCTACTTCGCAATAAGGGTTTTTATCTAAGAATGTGTTTAAATACTTTATAGCTTCTTCATTTTCATTTAAATACTCGAAGCAATAAATAATGTTGTAGAGTGCCGAATAATCTTCGATATCACTTTCAAGACATTTCATGAAGTTGATTTTGGCTTCTTCAAATTTATCTAAAAATAGATATTCCATACCTATTAATGAATATAAATCTACCACATCATCTGTTAGTTGTAGTGCCTGTTTTAGAACTTCAATGGCTTTTTCATGATTATCTTTTTTAGAAAAAATATTAGCTTTTTGAATGTAGATTTCTTCATTTAGCGGATCAATGCTATAAAGTTCGTCAAGCAATAATTCGGCTTCTTTAAGTTTATCTTCAAACACAAAAACTTCTACCCGAAATAATTTTAAATTAATGGATGTAGGGTGCTGGTCCAAGCCTAATTTAATTGCTTTTTTAGCCAAAGCAATTTTTCCTAGGTTTAGATAATGATGAATGATATTCTCAAACTCTTCTGAATCGAAAAATAAAACATGATTTGTTTTAAGCATCGATTCAAATTTCGTTAATGGTAAGCTATTATTGTGGTCGTGACCAAACTCCATAAGCACTTTTGTGAGGTTTCTACTTTATTAAAGTTAGCATTCTATTCGTGGTTTACACTAAAACAGCACTAAATGTTTTTAACAAAGTAATGAACATTTTTTATTTTTTTGTAAAAAATAAAATATATTACACTGTATATTAGGTGTTTAAGTGTTTTTTATTTCGTCCAAAATATTTGTTATTTTAGTGCAACCTTCAATGATTTCTTCGTTAGAAATGGTTAAAGGAGGTGTTATTCTAACTGCTTTAGACTCGAAAAGTAGCCAAAATAATATTAAACCGTCATCTTGACATTTTAAAATAAGTGTATTTGTAATGTCATCTGAAGGTGTGATTATAGCTAACATAAGTCCGATACCTCTAATCTCTTTTATTAGAGGGTGAACTAGTAGTTTTCTAAAAAGTTGTTCTTTTTTGAGAGCTTCTTGCATTAAATTACTCTCTGTAATTTCGGTTAGAGTTGCTAATGCCGATGCAGCAATTACTGGATGACCTCCAAACGTTGTAATATGGCCTAGTTTTGGATTGTCTTGAAGTAAATTCATTAATCCTAAAGACGCTGTAAATGCACCAATAGGCATACCGCCTCCAAGGCCTTTGCCGGTAACTAAAATATCAGGAATGCAGTTGTAATGTTCGAAGCCAAAAAGTTTTCCTGTTCTACCAAAACCTGGCTGAATTTCATCTAAAATTAAAAGAGCTCCAACAGCATCACATTGTTTTCTGATTTTTTCTAAATAACCGTTTTTTGGTTGAATAAATCCTGCGCCACCTTGGATGGTTTCTAAAATAACACAAGCTGTCTTTGTTGTTATTTCGTTTATATGATCTTCATTATTGAAATCTATAAATTTAACATCGGGGAGCAGCGGTCTGAAAGCTTGTTTGCGTTCTTCAAAACCCATAATGCTCAACGCTCCCATGGTGTTGCCATGGTATGCTTTGTTTGCTGCTATAATTTCGCTTCTGCCAGTCGCTCTCCTCGCTAGTTTTAGAGCGCCTTCTATGGCTTCGGTCCCTGAATTAGTTAAATAAGTAGATTGTAAAGATTGTGGTAAATGTTTCGCTAAAAGTTTGGTAAGCTCTACGGCTGGTTTTTGTATGTATTCGCCATAAACCATAACGTGTGAGTATTTGTCCAATTGATTTTTTATTGCTCCTATAACCTTTGGATGTTGGTGTCCTAATGGACAAGCTGAAACTCCTGCAACAAAATCTAGATAGGCTTTGTTGTTGGCATCATAGATATATGAACCGTTGGCATGGGAAATTTCCATGGCTAATGGGTGAGGAGAGGTTTGGGCTTGGTGGTTTAGGAAATCTGGTTTCATAGTTGATTTTTAATTAGATATTTCATATAATTGGGCATTCCATAAATAAAAATCGTCTCCAGTTCGGATCTGCCCAACACCACATCTAAGACTTGACCCGTCGTTTTCTTTTGTGCTTTTTATTTCGTACTGTTTCCATTCGTTAGTTAATTCAATGTCTAGTATTTCGTAAATAGTATGATTGTTTCCATTTTCTTGTAAAAAAATACAGATGTTACCGCTTCCTTTTAACCAAATTTTGAATTTAAAGGTACCTATGGTTTTATTTGTATTATAAATTATATGCCCACTATCGTTTGTTATACCAATTATGTTTGGAGTAGATTGAGTTTTGTTTGGAGATTTTTCTGTTTTAGATGTAATTTTTATTCTTAATTTATTGGGCCATTTATTAAATTCCGAATCATATTTGATTAAGTTTTCTTGATTATGGTCTTCTAAAGTAGGTTTGTATTTTTTTCTGGAATATTTCATCCGCTCCAACAACTCCTCATCAAAAAAGTTCTCCTGCGGCACATAATCTTCCAAGCCTTTAATAACAGTTAATTCAAAAGGTTCATCTTCTTTAAATAAATCATCAACACTTAGAGGGCGCTCATCTTCTCTCCAGTCGAAACCTTTTAGAAATTTATCTTTTTCTTGATAATCTTTTTCAGGGAATAGTGTGCCATCAACTGTGTTTAATCTAGTGTATTCTTCAATGTCACTATTTGCAAATAACATCTTTATACTACCAGATTTAGCTTTGTCGATACCTATTAATTCTTGTTTTTCATCACGTGTATAGAATATAGATTCAGCATTTTTATTAATATTTACTTCTCTTAATTCATTAGCATCGTTAAATAAACCAACTAGAGTTATACCAAAAATCTGATTGTACCCATTTTCACTTATAGTGTCTTTACTAATGATAAATGCGTTATTGAAAACACGAAGTGAATCTAGTTTTTCTGTTTTTGAGTTTGAAATTAAATGAATGGTATCACCTGTCATTTGGTTTGCGTTATTCCAAAGAATAGGTCGTCGCTTTGTTGAAAAAGCATCTGTAGAAGCAAAACGATCTAGATTTATTAATTCGGTAATTCCAGTTTTTTGATCAGCATGAATAGAATCGGCTTTGGCGCTAATGTCTGTTTTAAACAATTTAGCGTTGTAATAAGCTCGAGTAATCCTATTTTCCGGTTTACCGGTAACCATTATTTTATCAGCATGAAGGTATACAGAATCTTTTTCTTGAACTGTGGTGACTAAAGCACGTTTAGTTATAAAAAGTGAATCTTTAGCTCTAAAAACTTCGGCGTAATGGCCTGTTACAATACTGTTATTAATAGTGTCAGTAATTTTAATATTGTTTGTTGCAGAGGCAAAACTTTTTGTGTTGTCAAAATATAGACTATCACCTTCGATAATACGATCATCATAATATATCTTAGAATCTTTTAGAGCATAGCCGGTTTTATTTTTTGTATCATAGAAGCCTTTTTCGCAATAGGTTTTACTGTCTTCTGTTATTATTGTTGATGGACCAAATAAATATGCAAGTCCAGTATCTTCATAAAAATCGAAATAATTTGAGTTTACTACAGTTCCATCACCTGTTAAAACAACGTCATCAACAAATTGAAATTTTTTGTCTTTCATATAATAACGACCAATTTTACTGGTAATAGTACCTGAAGAATCTTTGACTACATTACCGCCACTTTTATAAAATGATTGCTGTTTAATACGATCGAAATATAAAGTATCTGAAGAAATGGTTGAATTAGGGCTTTTTAAAATAACTTCACCACTCGCAAAAGCTAATTGAGAGGTGCCACTGTATTCTACATATTTAGAAGTCATGGTGATGGTGTCACCCTGTTTTACAATAACATTTCCGTAAGCTTCAACAAAATTTTCACCACTGTAGTAAATTGCTTTATCGCACCACATATTACTACCTGCATGAACAATATGTACTTGTTGCATGCTGTTACGCGTTAGTACTTTTGCTCCAGGATAATTTTCTTCATCTACATTTAATCGCCCGGCATATTCAATTTTTATTTTCTTTTTATCTTGAGCGTTTAGTAGTACCGAAAGTCCAAAAAGGAAAAATATGAAAATGTATATATGTTTTATTCTTATCAAAATGAAAATGTTTATAGCAAAAATAACGATAATAATGATGTTTAATTATGCGTTATGTTTTTTTTAATAAAAAAGACCTGACAGTTTCGAGAAACGAGTCAGGTCTTAAAAATTATTTTAAACTTTTTTTATTTACTTCTAAATATAGTTTGTTTTCTATCTGGTCCAACAGAAACAATAGTGATTGGGATTTCTAGTTCTTTTTCTAAAAATTCTATATATTCGTTTAGAGCTTGTGGGAGTTGAGAAGCCTCAGACATTCCTGTTAAGTCTTCGTTCCATCCACTAAAGTCTGTGTAAATAGGTTCTACGTTTTCAGGTTCGATGTTGTAAGGGAAATGCTCGATAACTTCTCCTTTATATTTGTAAGCGGTACATACTTTTAAGGTTCTAAAACCAGAAAGCACATCGCCTTTCATCATCATTAATTGCGTTACACCATTTACCTGGCAAGCATATTTAAGTGCAATTAAATCTAACCAACCACAACGACGCGGGCGACCAGTGGTTGCTCCAAATTCGTTACCAATTTTAGCCATGTTTGCACCATCTTCATCAAATAATTCGGTAGGGAATGGGCCAGAACCAACACGTGTTGTGTAAGCTTTGAAAATCCCGAATACCTCACCAATTTGACCTGGAGCAACACCTAAACCAGTACAAGCACCAGCGGCGGTTGTATTACTAGATGTTACAAATGGATATGTTCCAAAGTCAATATCTAAAAGAGATCCTTGTGCGCCTTCGGCTAAAATAGTTTTACCTGCTTTTTGTGCTTGGTAAACATATTCTTCAGAATCTATAAACTTAAGAGATTTTAAAACTTTAACAGCTTCAAAGAATTCTTTTTCAAGTTCGGCTAAATCATATTCGATTTCAACGTTGAAAAAAGAAATCATAGATTGGTGTTTATTAGCCAAATCTCTATATTTTTCTTTCCAATTGCTTAATTCTAAATCACCAACACGTAAACCGTTTCTTCCGGTTTTATCCATGTAAGTTGGGCCAATACCTTTTAAAGTTGAGCCAATTTTGGCTTTTCCTTTAGAGGTTTCGCTTGCCGCATCAAGTAATCTATGTGTTGGTAAAATAATGTGTGCTTTTCTCGAAATAACTAGCGATTTTCTGTAATCTACGTTTTGTTCTTCAAGTTTGTCAAGTTCACCTTTAAAAATTACTGGGTCTATAACCACACCGTTACCTACTAAATTAGTAGCATCATCATGGAAAATTCCTGATGGAATAGTGTGTAGAACATGTTTTCTTCCGTTAAAAACCAAAGTGTGTCCTGCATTTGGTCCACCTTGAAAACGTGCAATAATGTTGTAGTTAGAGGTTAGTACGTCAACAATTTTTCCTTTGCCTTCGTCTCCCCATTGTAATCCAAGTAGTAAATCTACTGCCATTGTAAAATTAGTTAGTTGTCTTTTTTGCTATCGGGAGTTTTCTTTGTCCCGTAGAAATAGAGTGAATGATTATTTATCTCAATATCGAAGACTTCTTCGATAGTTTTTTTAATAGATTGAATTCGAGGGTCGCAAAACTCGATAACTTCACCAGTATCTGTTAAAATCACATGGTCATGCTGCCTGTCGAAATATGATTTTTCGTAATGTGCTTGGTTTTGCCCGAATTGGTGCTTTCTAACCAAACGACATTCTAGAAGTAATTCTATGGTGTTGTAAAGTGTAGCTCTCGAAACACGATACTTTTTATTTTTCATATTAAGATATAGGGATTCTATATCGAAATGGTCGTTGTTATTATAAATTTCTTGGAGTATAGCATAGCGTTCGGGAGTTTTGCGGTGTCCCTTTTTTTCTAAAAAGCTTGTAAAAACGCTTTTAACTATGTCTTGATTTTTAGTATCTACTTTTGTATCCATAATTTCATCGCAAATTTACACATTTTTTACACTCTAGTAACCTTATCAATGCCATTAATTTTTTTAAGACGGTCTAAAAGTTTTTTCAAAAGGGTTTTATTCTTAACTACAACGTCAATTTTTCCAGAAAAAAGCCCGTCTTTACTTTCAAAACTAATGCTTTTCATATTAACGCTCATATTTTCAGAAATTATGGTGGTAATATCGTTCACCAAGCCAATATGGTCAATTCCGGTAAGTGTAATATGTGCCGAAAACTCTTGCTGTGAAGAATCTATCCACTTCGCGGGCATTATTCTGTAGGAGTAATTAGCTTGTAAACTCAATGCGTTTGGACAATTCATTTTATGAACTTTTATACCATCGGAAACAGTTAAAAATCCAAAAACATCATCGCCAGGTATGGGGTGGCAACAGGTTGCTAATTTGTAATCTAATTTTTCTTCTTCTTTGTTAAAAACAACGGCATCATATTTAGATGTAATTTCATCTTTTTCTAATTCGTCTGTATTAATACTTGCTTTACGTGTAATTTTACTTTTAAGAAAACTCATTAAAGCATTACTTCTAGAAGAAGCATAAGCTTTTAGCATGGTATTATCTATGGTGCCGAGGCCCATTCTGTAAAATAAATCCAGACTCGTTTTTAACTTGAAATAGTTAACCATTTCGTTAATAGAATCTTCGTTTAAATTAACTTTAAGCTGTTTTAGTTTTCGTCTTAAAATTTCTTTACCATCTTCTCCTACACGTTTTTTATCTTCTTTTAATGCAGATTTAATTTTACTTCGAGCACGTGCTGTAGTCGAATAATCTAGCCAGTTTGGATTGGGTTTTGCGTTTTCTGAAGTTAAAATATCGACTTGATCTCCACTTTTTAGTTCATAACTAAGTGGTACCAATTTTCCGTTAACCTTTGCTCCACGTGTTTTCATACCAACTTCGGTATGTATATTAAAAGCAAAATCTAGTGTGGTAGCTCCTTTTGGCAAAGATTTTAAATCGCCTTTTGGAGTAAATACAAATATTTCTTTTGAATATAAATTAAGTTTGAATTGCTCAACAAAATCTACCGCATTAGTATGCGGGTTTTCTAAAGCTTCTTGTAATCTGTTTATCCAACTTTCTAGGTTGTCTTCTTTTTCTCCGTTTTGTTTATATTTATAGTGAGCAGCATAACCTTTTTCGGCTATTTCATTCATGCGTTCACTGCGTATTTGTACTTCTACCCAACGTCCTTTAGGTCCCATTACTGTAATGTGAAGCGCCTCGTAACCAGTACTTTTTGGTGATGAAATCCAATCGCGAAGGCGAATAGGGTTTGGTCTAAAATGATCGGTAACGATAGAATATATTTTCCATGCTAGAAATTTTTCATTCTGAGGATTGGCATCACATTTATATATAATCCGGATGGCAAACTTATCGTAAACTTCATCGAAAGAGACACCTTGAGCCATCATTTTCTTCCGAATAGAAAAAATAGATTTTGGACGCCCTTTAATGGTGTAGTGGAGCTTTTCTTTATCTAAAGAATTTTTAATAACATCACTAAACTGTTCAATATATAAATCTTGATCTTTTTTACTTTCTTTAGTTTTGTTTAAAATATCGTTATAGTCTGCTGGTTCTAGATATTTTAAACCCAAATCTTCCAATTCGGTTTTTATATTATAAAGTCCAATTCTGTGTGCTAAAGGTGCGTAAATATATAAGGTTTCCGAGGCTATTTTAATTTGCTTATCTGGACGCATAGAGTCCATAGTTTGCATATTGTGTAGTCTATCGGCTATTTTTATTATAATAACGCGTACATCATCATTTAGTGTAAGTAGCATTTTTCGGAAGTTTTCCGCTTGAAGCGAAACATCCATGTCCTGATCTTTACTTAGTGATGATATTTTTGTAAGGCCGGCAACTATGGTTGCAATAGTTTCACCAAATTCCTTTTCAATATCTTCAATGTCATAATCTGGGCTATCTTCAACAACATCATGGAGTAGTGCGGCAGCTATAGAAGTGCCATCTAAACCAATTTCTTGAGCCACAATTTTAGCAACAGCGATAGGGTGGAAAATATAGGCTTCTCCAGATTTACGACGTTGGTCTTTATGTCCATCTACGGCAACTTCAAATGCGCGACGAATAAGTTTTTTATCATCATCGGAAAGTGTAGTATAGCTCACTTTTAAAAGCTCTTTGTACGCTTTAGTAATGGCCGCATTCTCTTTTTCTATATATTCCTCTGTCATAAACTAAAAGTAATAAAACAATTTTAATAGCCAACCCTAAAAAACACTTTTTTTAATCTATTTTTTATTTTATTTCACTTAAAAAAGTTACTAATTGTTTAACTGCTTTGCCGCGATGGCCAATACTATTTTTTATGCTTAAATCCATTTGGGCAAATGTATTACTGTGGTTGTTGGGTTTAAAAACGGGATCGTAACCAAAACCTTTTTCGCCATGTTTTTCGGTAGTAATTTCACCTTTGCAAATTCCTGTAAACGTTTTTAGCTCTCCATTTATATGTAATGCAATTACGGTTTTAAATTGTGCCGATCTATCTGGTTTATTGTTCAATTCGGTTAAAAGTTTATTGGTGTTATCGTAAGCGTTACGTTGTTCTCCAGCGTAGCGCGCAGAATAAACACCTGGCTCTCCATTTAAGGTGTTAACTTCTAAACCGGTATCATCGGCAAAGCAGTCGTGATTGTAATTTGTTTTTATGTATTCTGCTTTTTGTATAGCATTGCCTTCTATTGTATTTTGGGTTTCGGGAACCTCCTCAAAACATCCAATATCTTGTAAACTAAGTAGTTTAATATAATCTGGAATTAAAGCTTGAACTTCTTTCAGTTTGTTTAAATTATTTGTTGCGAAAACGATTTTCATTTAAAATGTAAGTTTTTTATTATACGATAGGTGCTATTTAGTTTAACTTAATGAGAAAAAAGGTTAATATGTCTGTGAAATTTCATATTTTGCCGATGTTTATTAGTGTTTGTTGCCCCAAATAATAATATATACACTTCCTCTATAAAGAGTTTTTGAATATTTTAATAAATATGTGGCTTCACTGCAATAATAACAATCTATTTTAAATTAGTATTAAAATAAAAAAATAATTTTGTTTAAGTTAAATCAGTTTAGATTGATTTGTAATAATTCTTAATGAAGAAACTAAAAAATTCTATAAAAAAAAGGTATTTACTATTTATATCTTCACTTATATTATTAATAATTGTTATTGTGTTTATTGTTCAAAAGAGCATTAACTCGCAAATATCAGATTCTTATTTAATAAATGTTGCTGTAAAACAACGTGCGTTGAGCCAACGCATAATTAAACAGGTATTTAATGCTAATTATAGCCAAGACTTAAACGCAAATAAAAACTCAATTAATACATTAAAAGGGCTTAAAAAAGAATGGGATAGCCTACATAATTATTTGCAATCTGTAAATAATAAAAATGCAGATAATAGCAAATTAGATTCTCTTCTAAAAATTAATAAAACTTCTTTTAACCCGATATTATCTTCTATAGAAAATTCCGATTTAAAGTCCTTAAATCAAGGAGTAAACAATATTTACGAATTAGAACATCGTTACTTAAAAAATGTAGATGCCTTAGTTGTACAATACCAAAAAGCCGAAGAAAAACATTTCAAAAAATTTAAGAATGTTATCTATCTTCTTGCATTAATTATGCTTTTATTTTTGCTAACCGGTTTTTTAAGCGTTGTTCGTCCTGCGTTTTTTACATTCATTAAGAAACATAAAGAGCTTATAAAATCTAATGAAGAGTTGGTTTTATCGGAAGATAAAATAAAATCTAATATGTTGGAGCTTAAAAAACTTAAAACAGAATTAGAAACTCAGGGAGAATATAATAGAATTTTTATAGAGCAGGCTCCAACTGCTATTGCTATGTTTGATAATAACATGTGTTATTTAGCGGTTTCTCAAAGGTATATAACAGATTATAAGTTAGAAGGACAACAGATTGTGGGGCGTTCTCATTATGATGTTTTTCCGGAAATTGGTGATGATTGGAAAGAGGATCATCAAAAGAGTCTTAAAGGTGGATTTATTGATAAGTGCGATGAAGCTCCTTTTGTGCGTTTAGATGGATCTGTACAATGGATTTATTGGGATGTGCAACCCTGGTATATTTCTGAAGGAAATATTGGCGGATTAATTATGCATACAGGCGATATAACTCACATAAAAGAAAATGAGGAAGAACGGATTCGTATAGAGAAAATATTAGATAAAACTAACGAGGTTGCCCGCATTGGAACATGGGATATAGACTTGATAAAAAACACTGTTTTTTGGAGTAAAGTAGTTTTTGAAATACATGAAGCGCCCGATGATTTTGTGCCAAGTTTAGAAACAGGTGTGGATTTCTATAAGGAAGGAGAGAGCAGAAACACATTAAAAAAAGTAATTAAAGAAGCCAAGGAGCAAGGTCGCTCTTTTGATGTAGAGTTAGAGCTTATAACATTAAAAGGGAATACTGTTTGGGTGCGATCTACTGGACAAGCAGAAATTGTAGATGGTACATGTATCCGCCTTTTTGGGGTGTTTCAGGATATTAATAGTGAGAAAAATTCGGAAATAGAGCTAACAAAGCTCAAAATTGCTTTGGAAGTTAAAGATACATATAATAGAATTTTTATAGAACAGGCGCCGACAGCTATTGCTATGCTCGATAATAATATGTGTTACCTAGCGGTTTCCCAACGTTATATAGAAGATTATAATTTAGAAGGACAACAAATAGTAGGTCGTTCTCACTATGATATTTTTCCCGAAATTGGTGACGATTGGAAAGCAAATCATCAAAAAGGTCTTAAAGAAGGTGTAATAGACAGGTGTGATGAAGCTCCTTTTGTACGTTTAGATGGATCGGTACAATGGATTTATTGGGATGTACGTCCATGGTATATTTCCGAAGGAAATATTGGTGGATTAATTATGCATACGGGTGATATTACGCATCTTAAAGAAAATGAGGAAGAACGCCTCCGTATCGAGACAATATTAGATAAAACGAATGAAGTTGCGCGCATTGGAACATGGGAAATAGACTTAATAAAAAACACCCTTTTTTGGAGTAAAGTAGTTTATGAAATACATGAAGTGCCCGAAAACTTCGAAGTGGATGTAGAAACGGGTATTAATTTTTTTAAGGAAGGGGAAAGTAGAACTAAGATTGAAAATGCAATTACTGAAGTTTCAGAATATGGAACCTCTTTTGATGTAGAACTAGAATTAGTAACAGCAACTAATAATATTATTTGGACACGTGCTATTGGGCAAGCGCAAATTGTGGATGGTAAATGTATACGGGTTTTTGGAATATTTCAGGATATAAATAATGAGAAAAACACAGAAATAGATTTAAAAAAAACCAATGCAGAGTTGCAATCTGTGTTTAATTCTGAAGTAATAGCCATGGTATCTACAGATGCAGATGGCATTATTACTCATTTTAATCGTGGAGCAGAAATTTTAACCGGATATTCAGCATCTGAAATAATTGGATTGCAAAGACCAACATTTTATCATCTGCAAGAAGAGTTAGATGCATTTAGGATTGATATTGCAAAGTTATATGGTAAAAATCCTATAGGGTTTAGTGCGCAATTAGAATTATCTAAACATAATGCATATGATACCCGAGAATGGACTTATCTAAGAAAAGATGGATCGACAATATCGGTTCAATTAACATTAACATCAATTAAAGATGAACAGGATAAACTTATTGGTTATTTTGGTGTTTCAACAGATATTTCTGAAAAAATAATTGCTCAGAATGAATTATTGAGAAAAAATCAACTACTCAATTTTGCAGAGGAGATTACTTTAATGGGGCATTTTCAATGGAGTAAAGCTATAGATAAGCTTGTATGGTCTGATAGTCTATATAACATATTCGAGTTAGATAAAGATACAGTAGAATTGTGTTTTAATACTTATTTAGATTATGTTCATCCAGATGATAGGGAGCTTGTGGCTGCTCACCATAATAAAACTATGGCTGGTGATGTATTTGATAATTTTACACACCGTATATGCACGAATGGTAAAGTGAAAATTATTAGGCAGTTAGGGCAGGTTATCACTAATGCTCAAGGCGAAGTTATAGAAATTGTTGGTAGTATTCAGGATATTACCGAGCAAAAAATGGCAGAGAATAAGTTTAGAGGTTTGCTAGAATCTGCTCCAGATGCTATGGTGATAACCAATGAACAAGGAGAAATACAACTAATAAACAAGCAGGCAGAAAAATTATTTGGATACCATATTGACGAGTTATTAAATAAACCTGTAGAAATACTTATACCTAAAAGATTAACAGGTTTATATTCCGAACATCGTATGAGCTTTTTTGAAAACCCCGATGCGAGATCATTAGGAGAAGAGAAAGAATTGTATGGTTTAAATAAAGAAGGCAAAGAAATACCAATACAAATAAGTTTAAGTCCTTTAGAAACAGAACAGGGTTTGTTATTATCGGCAGCCATACGTGATATTACAGTACAAAAATTAGCAAAGAGTGAGTTGTTGCGTAAAAACCAACTGCTTAATTTTGCGGAAGAGATTACCTTAATGGGGAATTGGGAATGGGACACTGTTACAGATAAGGTAGTGTGGTCCAGTAATATGTATAATATTTTTGAACTAGATAAAGAAATAGATAGTTTAAATTTTGATGTCTATTTTAGCTTTGTTCATCCTGAAGATAGAGAAATTGTAACCCATTATTTTGATAAAACAAGAGAAGAGAAAAGCCTTAAAAGTTTTACCCATCGTATTATAGCAGGTGATGGTAAATTAAAAATTATTAAGCTTTTAGGTGAAGTTGTTACCGATGTTTTGGGTAATATTATTGAAATGATTGGTACTTGCCAAGATATTACAGCTTCTAAGGCTGCCGAAAGAGAATTGTATGATGCAAACATGCAGTTAAAAGCGATATTAAATTCTGGACCACTCGCAATTGTATCGATTGATAATGATGGAATAATTAATCACTTTAATCATGGTGCAGAGCTTTTGTTAGGCTATTCAGCTTCTGAAATGGTTGGATTAAAACAACCAGAAATTTATCATTTAGAAGAAGAGATGCTAAGTTTTAAGGAAGATATAGCAAAAAGATATAATAAAGATCTTTCTGATTTTAGCCCTTATTTAGAATTAGCTAAACATAATGTATCCGATACAAGAGAGTGGACTTATCGTAGAAAGGATGGTTCTACTTTTCCGGTAGAGTTAACATTAACAGGTATTAAAAATGATTTAGGTGAAAAAACGGGGTTTTTAGCCGTATCCTTTGATATCACAAAAAGAAGAGCAGCAAAAAACGAACTGTTGAGACAAAACCATATATTGAATTTTGCCGAAAACATTACCCTAATGGGGAATTGGCAAGCGGATATCGTTACTAATAATGTAAAATGGTCTGCTAATCTCTATAATATTTTTGGACTTGAAAAAAATACAGAAACAACCCTTGATACCTACCTTAGTTTTACACACCCGGAAGATAAGGACAGGGTTGCCGACCATATGCGTGATACCGTTGAAGAAAAAACATTCACCGATTTAGTGCACCGAATTCAATTAACCGATGGTACCATAAAAATTGTGCAACTTTTAGCTCATGTTTTTACAGATAATTTGGGAAATGTTACAGAAATAGTTGGTACATGTCAAGATGTTACTGTGCAGAAAATGGCAGAAACCGAACTATTGCGTAAAAATCACTTTTTAAGTTTTGCAGAAAGAATAGCCAAGATGGGAAATTGGCAATGGAATGTGGTTACCGATACTTTAAAATGGTCTTTTAATATGCATGGGATTTATGGGAGTGATGAAAGTGAAACAGATTTAAATTACGAGTCGTTTTTCAATTTTGTTCACCCAGAAGACCAAGCTGTAGTTGCCAAATACGTAGAGATTGCCTATACAGAAAAAAAGTTTCCAAATAATTTTATACATCGTATTATCACTAGCGACGGGGAAGTGAAAACAATACATTCTTTAGGAGAAGTAATTCTTGATGATCAAGGAGATATTCTTGAAATGATTGGAACTACCCAAGATATTACCGAGCAAAAAATGGAAGAAAATAAGTTTAGAGGCTTATTAGAATCGGCTCCAGATGCTATGGTAATCACTAATGAAGACTCAAAAATCCAAATGATTAATAAGCAAGCAGAAAAAATGTTTGGTTATAAAATTGAAGAGCTATTTAATAAGTCTGTTGATTTACTTTTACCACAACGTTTTTTAACAGGGTGCGAATCTAAAGTAGATACAGTTTTAAGCGGTCTAGAAGGAACTGAATCATCTGGGGAGGAAGATTTAACTGCTATGAATAAAAATGGGGAGGAATTCCCTGTTCAAATAAATTTAAGTCCATTACAAACAGAAGATGGTATTTTAATTTCGGCCGCCATACGCGATATTACAGAACAAAAATCTGCTCGAAATAAAATAATTAAAGCTAAAAACGATTTGGAAATTTTAGCGCAAAAGTTAATTAAAAACAACGATCAATTAGCCGATTTTGCACATATTACATCGCATAATCTACGAGCGCCTGTAAGTAATCTTAACTCGCTTTTAGGGTTGTACAATACAGCAACAAGTGAAGATGATAAAGCGTTTTTGTTCGAGAAGTTTGAAAAAGTTATTGATCATCTTACACAAACGTTAAATACTTTAGTTAATGCTGTAAAAATTACAAATAACACATCTAAAGAATTTGAATCTGTTAAGTTTAATGATGTTTTGAATAAAACAAAAGATATTCTTACCGGACAGATCATGAAAAATGAGGCTGTAATTACAAGTGATTTTTCTAAAATGGCTAAAATAAAATACGATACCATATATTTAGAAAGTATTTTTCTTAACTTAGTAGGGAATTCTCTAAAGTATAGATCGAATGAAAGAATACCAGAAATATTTATTAAATCTGAAGTAATAAAAGGAAAAGTTAGATTAATATTTAAAGATAATGGCTTGGGAATAGATTTAGAGAAGCATGGGCATAAATTATTTGGTTTAAACAAAGTGTTTCACAGACACCCAGAAGCCAAAGGCGTAGGCTTATTTATGGTTAAAACACAAGTTGAAGCATTGAATGGTACTATATATGCAACAAGCGAAGTAAATAAAGGTACCACTTTTACTATTAATTTTAATTAATTGAATTATGATGAATGCCCCTATTAATATTTGCATAATTGATGACGATGATATTTATAAGTTTACGGTCGTTAAAACACTAGAACTCCTCGAGTTTGAAAAAAATATAAAGGTTTTTGCTGATGGCGAAGAAGCTTTAGAATTCTTGGTAGAAAATCTAAATAAAGACAATGAACTTCCAGATGTTATTTTTCTAGATATTAATATGCCAATTATGGATGGGTATCAATTTATGGAAGAGTACGTTAAAATTAAATCTAAGTTAGGTAAAAAAACAGTGATTTATATGGTGTCTTCCTCAGTAGATCCTGTGGATATAGAGAAAGCTAAAAGGATTAGTGATATATCAGACTATATCATAAAACCCATAGAGCCAGGTAAACTTAAAAGCATTATGGAAAAATTAATTGTAGAAAATAAATAACCCTTTTATTGAGTATCAGCAACTTGGTATAAATTATTTTTAAACGTTGTGATTCATGACCAAAATCATTTAAAATAATTTCAAGCGATGCTATATTTGATAATCTAAAACATAAACTATGACAGTAAATTTTGAATACGTAGGTGTAGATGCGAGTGAAACATTATCGGCTTTCACTGAAGAAAAATTAGAAAAACTTTTTAGTAGATATGAGTTTTTAATAAGTGCAACCGTTCATTTTAAGCAAGATGATAATGCTCATGATACTGGTAAAATTTGTAATATAGAATTAAGCTTACCAGGACCACGAATTTTTGCAACATCGAACGAGCGTAATTTTGAAGTATCGGTTCGTGAAACCGTTAGCGATTTAGAACGCCAACTTAAAAAGCGCAAAGAAGTTTATAAAACATATTAAAAAGTTGATTGTTTAACCGTTTTAGTACATTGTATTAAAAGGTGTTAATATGAGGTTTATTCTATTTATGATGATATGGTTCATTTCTTAAAATAGTAAAACCTCGGTATAATTGTTCAATAAAAAATAAACGAATCATTTGATGGGAAAATGTCATTTTAGATAATGATATTTTCCCATTTGCTTTTTTATAAATCTCATCAGAAAATCCGTAAGGTCCGCCAATTATAAAAACCAATTGTTTGATTCCAGAGTTCATATGTTTTTGTAAATAGTCAGAAAAACCTACAGAATCGAACTGTTTTCCGTTTTCATCTAGTAGAATTAGCACATCAGTGTTACTTAATTTCTTTAAAATAAGTTCGCCTTCTTTCTGCTTTTGTAAGTCTTCACTTAAATTTTTAGAATTTTTTATATCTGGTATAATCTCTAAAGAAAATTTAATGTAAAACCCCAAACGTTTCTGATAATCAGCTATTAAGCTCAAAAGTTGTTTGTTGTCTGTTTTTCCTATGGCAATAAGTTTGATAGTCATATAAGCAAAATTACTGTTTAGTATTTATGAATAATGTATTTAATTAAAAAAAAATCTTAAATTTCGTAAAAGTAAAATTTATTTTTAGTAAATCAATTTCTTACTTTTGTGGCAAACCAAAACAAATATGATTACACAGGAGCAATTTGATACAGAAGTGAAAATGATAATTTCTAATGCTATTCGTGAAGACGTTGGCGATGGAGATCATAGTTCTCTTGCTTGTATCCCTGAAAATGCAAGAGGTAAAGCAAAACTGCTAGTTAAAGATAAGGGTATTATTGGTGGTGTTAATTTTTGCGAAAAAAGTTTTTGCTTATGTAGATAAGAATTTAAAGCTAGATGTTCGTATTGAAGATGGAACAGAAGTAACCTACGGAGATATTGTAATGTATGTTGAAGGATCTTCTCAATCTATTTTAAAAGCAGAGCGTACGGTTTTAAATGCCATGCAACGTATGAGTGCTATTGCAACTAAAACAAGAATGTTTGTTGATTTGGTAGAAGGAACTAAAACTAAAATTTTAGATACTAGAAAAACCACACCAGGAATTCGTGTTTTAGAAAAATGGGCTGTAAAAATTGGTGGTGGAGAAAATCATAGATTTGCACTTTACGATATGATTATGTTAAAAGATAACCATATTGATTTTGCAGGCGGTATAACAAAAGCGATTACCATGGCTAAAGAATATTTGCACGAAACTGGCAGAGATTTAGAAATTATGGTGGAAGCAAGAGATTTAAGTGAAGTTGAAGAAATTTTACAATCCGATGGTGTTTACAGAATTTTAATAGATAACTTCGATTATGAAGATACTAGAAAAGCTGTGAAATTGATAGGAAATAAATGTTTAACAGAATCTTCGGGGAATATTAATGAGGCTACAATTCGTCATTATGCCGAATGTGGAGTTAATTATATTTCTTGCGGTGCATTAACGCATTCTGTACATAATATGGATTTAAGTTTAAAAGCTATGAAATAGTTTTTAATTTTTTAAAATATATAAAAGGGTGTCTGTATAGACGCTCTTTTTTTATACCTTGCTTTCAGTAAATACTTTATTAACTTTGTATTCTATTTAATTTTTTATTAATGACAAAACCCATTGAAGACAAGCTGGATAAAATTCCTATAATTAATATCTTGGTGAGGTTTTTAAAAAGATTAAAATTACCAGGACTAGAGGGGCTTTCGTTTTACGATTTAGTAGAACTTTACGTTATCGGGGTAGTTAAAGGCGCATTAACCACAAGAGCTAGTGCAATTGCTTTTAGTTTCTTTATGGCTATTTTTCCGTTTTTACTATTTGTATTAATCATAATTCCTTATGTACCAATCGATGATTTTAAAATAGAATTTTTAGTATTTCTAGAATCGTTTTTACCGCCAAATACTTCCGATTTTTTCTTCGAAAATATTTTTGAAAATATCGACCAATCGCAACGTGGTGGCTTATTATCCTCTGTGTTTGTTCTATCCATTGGTTTAATGGCAAATGGTGTAAACGCCGTATTTTCGGGCTTCGAGAATTCTTATCATGAGCAACTTACACGTAATGTGTTTAAACAATATTTGTATGCCTTGGGTATTGCGTTAATATTGGCATTTTTATTAATAATTACCATTGTAGTTTTAGGGTATTTTCAGATTTATGTAGTGCAAGGCTTGTTTGAAGCTTTGGAGCATCGCGGTTACGAAGTTACTAATCAAGGCTTGTTTTGGGCAGATGTTGTAAAGTATTTATTTTTTGTCCTTATGGTGTATCTGGCAACAGCTACGTTGTATTATTTTGGAACAAAAGAAGGGAAATATTCTAATTTTTTCTCAATAGGCGCTCTTTTTACAACCTTACTTATTATATTGACATCTTATTTGTTTGGAATTTATATTGAAAATTTTGGACAGTACAATAAACTATACGGGTCTATTGGCGCGTTATTAATATTAATGTTTTACTTATGGCTCAATTCTAACATTTTGTTATTGGGTTACGAGTTGAATGCCTCCTTAAATAAACTTAGAAAAAGCTGTTAGTTATGAAGAAATATATTTGGTTAATTACAATTTGCATGTTATCATTATCAACGCAAGCTCAAGACATTTTTGGGAAATGGAAAACGGTAGATGATGAAACAGGTGCACATAAATCTATAGTTGAAATTTATGAGAAAAAAGGAAAGGTATTTGGTAGAGTTATAGAAATACTAGAGCCTTTTGATAAAAATATGTTGTGTCAAAACTGCGAAGGCGATTATGAAGACAAACCAATTTTAGGTTTTGAAATTATTCAAGATCTTGAAAAACATGGAGATCATTATAAAAACGGGACTGTTTTTGATGCTGAAAATGGAAAAGAATATAAATGCAGAATAATGCTAGATAAAGAGACAGATAAACTTCAAGTTCGTGGTTATATTGCATTTTTATATCTTACACAGCACTGGATTAGATATAATTAATTGTTCAATTAAAGCATTAATACTTTGCATTACATAGACGTTATAATTCCCATTCCGCTTCAGCAATTATTCACCTATAGCATTACAGCTTCGGAGTTCGATTTTTTAAAAGCAGGTATGCGTGTTTCTGTACCTTTTGGGAAATCTAAAATTTATACGGGTATTGTTTATCGAGTTCATAATGATGCACCAATAGCTTATGAGGCTAAGGAAATTCAACAGATATTAGATGAATCGCCGGTTGTAAATGAAAAGCAATTAAAATTATGGGACTGGATTTCTAGCTATTACATGTGTACGCTAGGCGAAGTAATGAGAGCTTCGTTACCAAATGCTTATATTTTAGAAAGTGAAACTGTAATTTCTAAGAATAATAAATCAACGATAGATGAATCTATTTTAAAGGATGATGAGTTTTTGGTTTATGATGCGCTCAACCATCAATCCTCTTTAAAAATTCAGGATATTTCTAATATTCTAGGTAAAAAGAGTGTGCTATCAGTTATTAAAAGGTTAATTGAAAAAGAAGCCATTTCTGTTGAAGAAGAAGTTTACGAAAAGTACAAACCAAAATTAGTACGCTATGTTAAACTGCATACCTTTTATTCTACAGAGAAAGAGCTGCATCAATTATTAGATGATTTAAGTCGAGCGCCTAAACAACGCGAGGTGGTAATGACTTTATTTTCTATTTCGGCTAAAACAAGAAAACCGGTAAAAGTATCTGATTTATCTACTGAAAGCGGAGCGTCGTCTTCTATTATAAAATCGTTAATCGATAAAGAAATTCTTGAAGAATATTTTATACAAACAGATAGAGTCCAATATTCGGGTGAAGAAAATGAAGATTCTAAAAAATTAAATAGTTATCAAGAAACAGCTTTAGCTGAAATAAAAGAAACATTCGAAAAGCATCAAGTTACGTTATTGCACGGCGTAACATCTTCTGGTAAAACCGAAGTTTATGTAAAGCTAATTGAAGATGTATTAAGTTCTGGTAAACAGGTTTTGTATTTGTTGCCTGAAATTGCTTTAACAACTCAGTTGGTTACTCGACTTCAGAATTATTTTGGAGATCAAGTAGCGGTGTTTCATTCTAAATATTCATCTCATGAGCGTGTTGAGGTCTGGAATCAAGTTTTAGAACTTTCCGCGAAAGCGAAAATAGTACTAGGAGCGCGTTCTTCAATATTTTTACCTTTCGATAATTTAGGGTTAATAATTGTAGATGAAGAGCATGAGCAGTCGTTTAAACAATTTGATCCTGCACCACGTTATCACGCGAGAGACACGGCTGTAGTTTTGGCACATATACATAAAGCTAAAGTGTTGTTAGGATCTGCTACGCCAAGTTTAGAGAGTTATTTTAATGCACAGCAAAATAAATATGGTTTTGTGGAACTTACGCATCGATTTAATGATGTATTGATGCCTGAAGTTGAATTGGTTGATATTAAGGAAAAGCAGAAGAAGAAACGCATGAAAGGGCATTTTAGCGATAGACTTATTGCGGAAATGACAGAAACTTTAACGGAAGGTCATCAAATTATTTTATTTCAAAATCGTCGTGGATTTTCACCTATTGTTGAATGTAGTACTTGCGGAGAGTCTCCCCAATGTCCAAATTGCGATGTGAGTTTAACATATCATCAATATCGAGATCAATTGCGTTGTCATTATTGTGGCTATGTAATTCCTATGCTTAGAAAATGTAAGGCTTGCGGTAGTCCAGAATTAGATAACAAAGGATTTGGAACCGAGCAAATTGAGCAAGAGGTAAAGGTGTTGTTTCCTGAGCATAATGTTGCGCGTATGGATTTGGATACCACACGAGGTAAATATGGCTACGAGAAGATTATAACCGCCTTAGAACAGCAAGAAATCGATATTTTGGTTGGAACGCAAATGCTTACCAAAGGATTGGATTTTAGAAATGTAAAATTGGTTGGAATCATGAATGCCGATAGTATGTTAAACTTTCCAGATTTTAGAGCTCACGAACGTAGTTTTCAACTCATGTTACAAGTGTCGGGTAGGGCAGGGCGAACAGAGGAACGTGGTAAGGTTTTAATACAGACTTACAATCCGCATCATAATATTTTACAGCAGGTTTCTACAAATAATTATATCGATATGTTCAAGGAACAAATGAACGAGCGGTATAATTTTAAGTATCCACCTATTTACAAGCAAATAAAAATCACGTTAAAACATAAAGATTATAATCGGGTAGAAATTGCTGCAGATTGGTATGCAACATCGTTAAGACAAGTTTTTAAAGACAATGTTTTAGGTCCAGAGTTTCCGCCGGTGTCAAGAATTAGAAATCAGTATCACAAAAATATTTTGGTAAAAATTCCTAAGCAACAATCTTTAGGAAAAACAAAAGAAGCTATCATTAAAATTAATAATAGCTTCTTGAATGTAAAAGATTTTCGCTCGGTGCGTGTAATACTTAATGTTGATAATTATTAATCCAATTATAAAAGTTGGGGCTCTTTTAATTAGATTTCTCGATAATAATCGAGACTTTATCTAAATTAAATATTGTTTAACGCATCTACAAGTTGTGTTTTCTTATTTCTACTTAAAGGAATCTCGTAAGCTCCAACTTCAACGTTTTTGCTGTTAAATCTGTCAATTTTATCAAGATTAACAATATATGATTTATGGATTCTTAAAAATTTGCCTTCTGGTAATTCAGCTTCAAAAGATTTCATGGTCGATAAAACCACTAAGCTGTTTTCTTCAGTTACCAATTTTACGTAATCACCAAGGGCTTCAATCCATTTAATATCTTTAATATAAACTTTACGTTTTTTAAGATTACTTTTTACAAAAATGTGTTCACCATCTTCTTCATTAAAGTCTAAAGTCAATCTATGTTGCTCTAAAGCTTTATCTACAGAGGTGTTAAAGCGTTCTCTAGTAATTGGTTTATGTAAATAATCGGTAGCATCATAATTAAATGCTTTAAACGCATATTCTGTTTTACCGGTTACAAATATAATTTGTGGTTTGTTGTTTAGTACATCTAAAAGTTCAAATCCGTTTAGTACTGGCATTTCAATATCTAAAAAGATTAAGTCTACTTGATGAGAGTTTAAACCATTTTTAGTTTCTAATGCACTACTGTATTCTGCTATTAAGTTTAATGAGGGGTGGTTCTCTACTAATTTAACAATAGAAAGACGTTGTATGGCTGAATCATCTACTACTACACAGTTTAATGTCATAACATTTTAATTTATTTCGGTTAAGATATCGACAATAGTACGAAAAATTCGGCTAAAAACCAAAAAACATCGGCAAACTGTTTATTTTAACATTTTTTTAACATGGTAAATATTCGTGTATGTATTAAAAATAAACACCATTAAGTTGTGTAATATATAAAAATTAATTACTTTTGCAGCCAATTTTTAACAATAAAAATAGATTTTTATGAATCATTATGAAACTGTTTTCATCTTAAATCCCGTTTTATCTGAAGATCAGATAAAGGAGACAGTGCAGAAATACGAAGATTTTCTTGTTTCGAACGGCGCTAAGATGGTATCAAAAGAAAACTGGGGGCTAAAGAAGTTAGCTTACCCAATTCAAAACAAAAAAAGTGGGTTTTACCACTTATTTGAGTATCAAGTAGCCGGAGAGGTTATCAATCCATTAGAAGTAGAGTTTAGACGTGATGAGCGTTTTATGCGTTATTTAACAGTAGCGTTAGATAAACATGCTATTTCTTGGGCAGAAAGAAGAAGAGTTAAACTTAAACAAAAAGCTTAATTATGTCATCAATAGAACAACAATCCAAAGGAAAAAAAGACGGCGAAATTAGATATTTAACGCCTCTAAATATTGAAACTAATAAGCAAAAGAAATATTGTCGTTTCAAGAAATCAGGTATCAAGTATGTAGATTATAAAGATGCAGACTGGTTATTAAGATTTGTAAATGAGCAAGGTAAAATTTTACCTCGTCGTTTAACAGGAACATCATTAAAGTATCAAAGAAAAGTGTCTGTAGCTGTAAAAAGAGCACGTCACTTAGCTTTAATGCCTTATGTAGCTGATTTATTAAAATAAAATACCGATAACAATGGAACTTATATTAAAACAAGACGTTGAAAATTTAGGATTTAAAGACGATGTTGTAACAGTTAAGAACGGTTATGGTAGAAATTTTTTAATTCCTCAAAAACAAGCAGTTTTAGCTACTATTTCAGCTAAAAAAGTATTAGCAGAAAATTTAAAGCAACGTGCCTTTAAAGAAAAGAGAATAGTTGATGATGCTAACGTAATTGCAGAAGCATTAAAAGCTTTAGAAGTTAAAATTCAAGCAAAAGTTGGTACAGGTGATAAATTATTTGGATCTGTAAATAACATTGATTTAGCTGCTGCTATTGAAAAAGAAGGTCAATCAATTGACAAAAAATTTATTACAGTTACTACTGTTAAACGTTTAGGTAAGTATACTGCCGCAGTTCGTTTACACAGAGATGTAAATGTAGATTTAGAATTTGAAGTTATTGCCCAAGCAAACTAATTTGTTAACATATAGTTAATAAAAGTTTACAATAAAATTAACCACTCCTTTGGAGTGGTTTTTTTTTGCTCTATTTTTACTTGCATTATGCTCGCATAATGAAAAACTAAAAAACTTTAACTCAATCTTCACACAATGAAAAAAACAAAACTATTAATTTTCTTTTTATTTATTGGCGCTATGGCTTTTGCACAAGTCACGACTTCAAATATTAAAGGACTCGTTTTAGATCAGGGCTCGGTACCGTTGCCAGGTGCAAATGTTCTTGCTATTCACACACCAACAGGCACAAAGTATGGTGCTGCCAGTAACTTCGATGGTCGATACAATTTATTGAATTTAAGAGTTGGAGGTCCTTACACTATTACTATTAGTTATGTTGGTTACAAAGAGCAAACGTTTAAAAATGTATATTTAACATTAGGGAAAACCCAAAATGTAGATGTTACTTTATCTGAAGATAACGAGCAATTAGATGCTGTTGTTATTCAAGGAACAGGTGGAACTGGAACTTTTGGAAGTGATAGAACTGGTGCGGAAACTAGTGTTGGTCGTCGAGAACTAACACGTTTACCAACTATTTCTCGATCACAATCGGATTTTACAAGATTAGAGCCAACTGCTAGTGGTGGTTCTTTTGGTGGTAGAAACGATCAGTTTAACAATTTCTCATTAGATGGTGCTATTTTTAATAATCCATTCGGATTAGATGCGGCAACACCAGGTGGGCAAACAGGTTCTCAGCCAGTTTCATTAGATGCTATTGAGCAAATTCAAGTATCTACAGCTCCTTATGATGTTACACAATCTGGTTTTACCGGAGCATCGGTAAATGCAGTTACCAAAAGCGGAACAAACGAATTTCACGGTACAGTTTATGGGTTTTACAGAGATGAAACTATGACAGGTAAGAAAATTAGAGGTGAAGATGTGGCTAGACCAGATTTAAACCAAACACAATATGGTGTTAGTATTGGAGGCCCGATTATAAAAGATAAATTATTCTTTTTCGCAAATTTTGAAAAAGATGAACGTGATGATTTAGGAACTAATGGATGGACACCAAATACGGGATCTGGTGGAATTACAGAATCTAGAGTTTTAGAAAGTGATTTAATTGCTGTTCAAACGGCTTTAAGAGCTCAAGGATATGATCCAGGTGATTATCAAGGGTTTACTCATGCTTCAGAATCTACAAAAGGTATTTTTAAAATAGATTGGAATATTAATGATAATAATCGTTTAGCTGTTATCTACAATTTTTTAAATGCATCTCAAGAGAAGCCAGCGCATCCATCTGCCGTTAATCCACGTGGACCAAATGCAACTACTTTACAATTTCAAAACTCAGGTTACGAGATAAATAATAATTTAAAATCTATACAGGTTGAGTTAAATTCAACGCTATCAGAATCATCAACTAATAAATTACAAATTGGTTATACCCATTTTGATGATTTTAGAACACCGTTTTCTACACCTGCTCCAGTTATTAATATATATAAAGATGGTTCGCCATATATTATTGCTGGTCACGAGCCGTTTTCAATTAATAATAAGTTAGATCAAAAAGTATTTCAATTTACAGATAATCTAAATTTCTTTCAAGGTGATCATACTTTTACAGTTGGTATATCTTTCGAGAAGTTTGAATTTGATAATTCATTCAATTTAAAAGGTTATGGTTTTGATGTATTTGGGAATGTAGATATCGCAGATTTTGATGCTTCTAGTTATGATTTTGCTGCAGCACAAGCTACCTTTAATTCTAGAAATGCCATTGCAGATGGTGAAGATGGTGGCTGGTTGTTATCTGAAACAAACGTAGGTCAAATAGCTTTTTATGCACAAGATGAATGGAATGTTTCCGATAAATTCAAATTAACTTATGGGGTACGTTTTGATAAACCTCTATATTTTGATACTGCGGAAAACGCTCAAAAATTTATTGATACAGATAATGGTGAAATTTATTTGCCAGACACAGAGTATTTTGATCCTAACACTGGAGAGCCTTTATTAATAGATTCTACCAAAATGCCTAGTACAGATTGGTTAATATCTCCAAGAGTTGGATTTAATTATGATACTAATGGTGATAGTTCTTTTCAATTAAGAGGTGGTACAGGTTTGTTTACAGGGCGTCTTCCTTTTGTTTGGGTAGGAAATCAAATTAGTGGTGTAGATACTTTTTTCTATCAAGCTGTAGATCCAGATTTTAAATTTCCTCAAGTATGGAGAACAAATTTAGGATTGGATAAAAAACTTGAAAGTGGTGTTGTTTTAACTGCCGACCTATCTTACACAAAAGACGTTAATGGTGTCCATGTTCAAAATTGGGGATTAAACAAACCAACAGGTCAATTACAAGGTGTAGATAACAGAGCCGTTTATGTGGATAGCGATCATGCAAAAGCAACATTACCTTGGGGTGAAGTTACTAATGGTAACGCTTACGTAATGACAAACTCTAACAAAGGGCGTATTTGGAACGCATCATTAAAAGCTCAAAAAACGTTTGATAACGGTATATATTCTATGCTTGCATATAGCTATCTAGATGCTAGAGATGTAAATTCTATTGAAGCAGAAATTACAGGAGATGCCTTTAAGGGTAATCCTGCATTAGGTAATGTAAATAATGATGTATTATCACATTCTAAATATGGTGATAAACATCGTTTTATTGGTGTGGCTAGTAAAAAATGGGATTACGGAAACGATAAATGGTCTACCACTTTATCAACATTTTTCGAATATGCTCAAGGAGCACGTTTTAACTATGTTTATGGTGGAGATATAAACGGAGATGGTTCGTCAATTAACGATTTAATTTATATTCCTACTACTGGAGACATAGCATTAATGCAATTTGCTGGAACAGGAGATGCTGCAGCCTTAGAATCTTATATTCGTCAAGACGATTATTTAAGTGATAATAGAGGTCAATATGCAGAGCGTTACGGTGCATTAGCGCCTTGGAGAGGTAAATGGGATGTTAAGTTTATGCAAGATTACAGAATTAAAGTATCTGAGGATAAGACAAACACGATTCAATTTAGTATCGATATTTTGAACTTTGGTAATTTATTAAATTCAGATTGGGGAATTATACAACAACCTAATAATGTACAGCCAATAGGTGTAACTTTTGATGAAACTACGGGAGATCCTGTTTATTCTTTTAATAGCAATCAAACAAAAACTTTTGGTTACGATTCTAGTTTAGCTTCTAGATGGCAAGCCCAAGTAGGTTTACGTTATATTTTCTAAGATAATAACATATATATTCTTAAATTTGCGCTCCTTAACTAAGGGGCGCTTTTTTTTATGTATAAAATGAAATATATAGTAATACTTTGTCTTTTTTTAGCGAGTTTCTCGTGTAAAGAAAAGACTGAAAAACAAACAGAAACCAATAACAAGTCGGTATTAGTAAGTCGGTTTGCTTATCAATCTAATAAAGCACCAATTATAAGTGTGCACAGAGGTGGAAAGTCTATAGAGAACTATCCCGAAAACTGTTTAGAAACCTTAAAATACATAAACGATAGTATTCCTGCTGTTTATGAAATTGATATCGCTAAAACTAAAGACAATGTACTAGTTTTAATGCACGATAATAGCTTAGGTAGAACATCTACAGGCGAAGGTGATATTACAAATTATACCTATCAAGAATTATTACAGTATAATTTGGAAGATGATTTTGGTAACGAAACTACTTTTAAAATTCCGTTGTTTAAAGATGTGCTCCTTTGGGCGAAATCAAATAATGTGATATTAACTATTGATATAAAAAAGAGTGTTTCTGTAACACAAGTTGTAGCCTTAGTTGAAGAAACTGGAGCAGAAGATATTTCGGTTATTATTACTTATGATATGAAACAAGCTAGTGCGGCATATAAAGCGTCGACAGATTTGTTGTTATCAGTTTCGGCTAGAAATGAAGAGGAACTAGATTGGTTGTTACATTCCGAAATTCCAACGGAAAACATGATTGCTTTTACAGGTACACGATTGTCATCGGAAGCATTTTATAAAAAATTACACGATTTAGGAATAACCTGCATGCTAGGAACTTTAGGAAACTTAGATAAGCAAGCGCAAGCCAAAGGTGACCATCTTTATCAAAAATGGGTAGATATGGGTGTTGATGTTATTGCAACAGACAGACCATTTGCGGCCGCAGCAAGTTTAAATATTACAAAATAAAACATATAATTCTCCTTGATTCGGGAATAAAAAGATTTTCATGAAATATTCAAGATTAACAAAAGAACAGTTTGAAGAATTACACCAAGAGTTTATAAACTTTTTGGCAACGCAATCGGTTACTGCCGATGAGTGGACCAACCTAAAAGAAAATAAACCCGATTTAGCAGAAATTGAACTCGATGTGTTTAGCGATTTAATCTGGGAAGGCGCATTAAACAAAGCGGAATATCTTGAGCATTTTGCACCGCAACACATGTATTTATTTTATTTAAAAGAAAAAGAAATGCATGCTATTGTAGTTAACGTGAAAAATGATGTTGATATAACTACACAAGAAGGTTATGATTGGCTTCGTGAAAATTTAATGGACGAAAATGTCGAGTTTTTACAAGCAGATAAAGCATACTCCGATGATAAAAATTTAGATAAGTTTAAAATGATTGAGCAAGGTGCTTCTATTACTAAAGGTGAATTGTATCAGTATTTTTATAAGTTGATTAATTAATATTTTCAATTAAATTTTATTTTAGTTGAAGAAATAAATAATAAAAAACAATCCTGTTATAGGTAAATTAAATATGGCTCAAAAACCAAGCATACCAAAAGGAACAAGAGATTTTAATCCAGAACAAGTAGCAAAACGAAACTATATTTTTAATAGTATTCGTGGTGCTTTTGAAACCTTCGGATTTCAACCTATAGAAACGCCAAGTTTTGAAAACTCCGATACCTTAATGGGGAAGTATGGAGAAGAAGGTGATCGTTTGATTTTTAAGATTTTGAATTCAGGTGATTATTTAAACAAGGCTAACGGGCAAGCTTACGCTGAAAAAGATTCAACTAAATTAACCTCTAGCATTTCAGAAAAAGCATTACGCTACGATTTAACCGTGCCTTTTGCTAGATATGTGGTACAACATCAAAACGAGATTGAATTCCCTTTTAAGCGTTATCAAATACAGCCTGTTTGGCGTGCAGATAGACCTCAGAAAGGTCGTTTTAGAGAGTTTTTTCAGTGCGATGCCGATGTTGTTGGTTCTAAATCACTTTGGCAAGAAGTGGAGTTTATTCAACTTTACGACACCGTTTTTTCAGCATTAAAACTAGAAGGCGTTACTATTAAAATTAATAACCGAAAAATACTTTCAGGTATTGCAGAAGTTATTGGAGCTAGCGATAAATTAATCGATTTTACAGTAGCTTTAGATAAGCTTGATAAAATAGGCGAGGAGAAGGTAAAAGAAGAAATGCGTTCTAAAGGAATTTCAGAAGAAGGTATTACAAAACTTCAACCGTTATTCACCCTTTCAGGTGATTTTGAATCTCAAATTGAAAGTTTAAAATCAATCTTAAACACTTCCGAAGAAGGAAAAAAAGGTATTGAAGAATTGGCTTTTATTAATGAAGCTATTTCAGAATTAGGTTTAAAAACAGCAACTTTACAACTTGATGTTACTTTAGCAAGAGGTTTAAATTATTATACAGGTGCTATTTTTGAAGTGGCTGCGCCAAAAACCGTGAGCATGGGCTCTATTGGTGGTGGTGGCCGTTACGACGATTTAACCGGTATTTTTGGGATGAAAGATGTTAGTGGCGTGGGTATTAGTTTTGGATTAGATCGCATTTATTTAGTACTTGAAGAGTTAGGTCTTTTCCCAGAAACGGTATCAAAAAATATAGAGGTTTTATTTATCAATTTTGGAGATAAAGAGGCGCTGTTTAGTTTAAAAGCTATTAAAACCTTAAGAGCAGAGGGTGTTAATGCCGAGCTTTACCCTGATGCAGCTAAAATGAAAAAACAAATGAATCACGCTAATAAACGAGCTATTCCATTTGTTGTTTTAGTAGGCGATGAGGAAATGGAATCTAATACATATACGTTAAAGAACATGGTTTCTGGCGAACAAGACAAAGTGACTTTGGAAACTTTAATTTCTAAAATTAAATAGTTTCCAAAGCCACTCTGGTTTAATTATTATAAAACAATATTGAAAGAACAATGGTGTTAATAAGGTATCTTATTGCACCATTATTTTTTTAGAGATTTTTCCAAATTCGGTATTCACGCTAAGAATATATATTCCAGATTTTAATTGTTGGGTTTTATATTCTAAATGGTTATTACTAGTTTCTGTTTTAATTTCAACAATATTTTGACCTAATACATTGTATAATTCTACAGTTTCAATATGTTGTGATTTTGGGTTTTCAACAATAATTTTGTTTTCTGTATTAGTGTATGATATTGCAACGTTGTCGTTGTTAAAATTATTTGTAGCTAACGTAACTTGTTCCGAGAAGGTGATTTCAAATCGGTTTAAATATTCGCCTGCAGCTAGGGAAATATTGTAATCGCCTTCTTTTAAATTATGACTAATATTTAATTCTTTATCGTAAAGATAGATGTTTAGGCCTTCAGGGAAGTTTTCTAATTTATCTATGCTAATTGTATTTACTCCAGCAGTTTTTGTATGAATGCCTAACGGAATTTTGGTAGCTTCATCTATCATATCAATAGCTTGAATACCAAATTTGTCATCACCAATTAACCAATACATATCATCTGATAGTTGATCGATATCTTGGGCATCAAATCCCGAATCGTAACCTGAAGTAGCATGCTCATCTGCCGTTACTAAAAGTTGTCTGTGAATTTGGTTTACAGAGTTAAAACCAATTCTAAGTTTTGGTCTTGTATCATCTTCTGCAGCTATTTTAGTATGTGATGATTTAGCAGATGTATTGTCTGAATTGTTTTCTATATGAAATGCACGTTGTCCATTATTAAAATTTATCTCGCCCGTAGTTTCCGCCATCATAAAGAAAGCTTGACCAACTGGAATATATTGTTTAGGCGTTTTTAAACTTAAAACGTCTTCTGTTGTTTCAGGATTGTTATCACCTACCCATACTGCTGGAATACCACCAGCAAGAGAATATGTTGCGTAGCCACCTTGGAATTCGCCAGAACTATGTGTGCCTCCACTGTAATGTTCTTTAAAGTAAATAATACCTGTTGTAACTCCAGAATTAGATTCACTATTATCCAATATAAATTGTTGTGCATCAATAGGAGAAGGATATGGGTTACCAACTAAATATTCGTTTCCGGCATAAACAGGAATATTTATATCACCATTATTTGGTTTGCCTTCAATTTTATAATCTTGTAATGTTTTTTCGGTTCCAGTTCCTGTCCCTTTCATGGTAAAGCCTTCGCCTGCTTTTAGAGTTCCTGTGCATCTTACATGTTGCCAAATTGGAGTATCGTAGTTTATTAAGTTGCAATATTTCCAAATCCAGTAATCAGCAATAGATGTTTCTGTTCCGTTATATCCTGATCTTAAAAAACTTACGTTTTTAATAATATCTGTTAATTTATAATTATTGTTGTTTGTTAAGTTATTAGTTTGCCCAACAGGAGACGACCAGTAATTGTAGGTGTAAATATCATCTTCAAGTTGTTTGTTTAGTAATATTTTACCTTGGCTAGATGGGGCTAAGGTACTTTGTAAACCTTGTACTAATTGAGATTTTCCTTGTAGGTCTATTATGCCGTTTAAATTTAAATACCAACTAATATTTAATTCAGAGTTATTTCTAACAGTATAAGTAATAGGGTTTAAGTTAGCATCTTTATTATCGATAATTAAGCCCAAATGCTTTTGAGAATTAGCGTAAAACACATCGTTGTGTTTAATGTTTACAATAGACCAATCGAAAGTTAAAGCATCTACTCCAGAAATACCTTTGTTAAGGTTGCTTATAGCCGTTTCTAAAGAGCCAGATTGAGTTGTTATAAATGGTAATGGCGCCGATTGTTCGTTAATTATTTCAATATTATGAATTTTTGCGTGTGCAGTATTATCGTTTATGGTTTTAGCAGAATCGAAAAGCATATTGTCTTCAATAATATCCATACGGTAATATCTTTTCAAGCTTTCCCATTGCAAAGGAGTTGATGTGTTTGTTACAGCATCAAAATCTGTAATGTTTTTTGGTAAGGCACTACCTTTCACAATACCGTTATTGTCTTCTATTTCTTGGTAAATCATTTTCTGAAGTTCATCAGAGGAAAGCGCTTTATTAAATAAACGAAATTCATCTAGAGCACCATGAAAATAATTACTGCTATTATCAGGATATTTACCGATAGTAAAACTTGAAGTATCACGTTTTATACTAGTAGAAGCCGTTAATCTCGATGCTTCCACTTGTCCGTTAATATATAAATTAAAGGAATTTGGCTTGTGTGTGATAGTAATATGATACCATTGATTAGGATTTAAAAGTGTTTTACTTGTTAGGGTTTTTGAATTAGCGAAAGCAGAAACGCTTTTATTGGCATTAAGTTGAAGATAAAATATTCTTTGACCAGCAATGATTTGAATACCTGTTGATGCATTGTCAATTTTAACCCAAGTCATTAAAGATACTTCTTCCCATGAGTTTATTACGGCAGGTTCTGAGGCATAATCATCTAGGCCATCAAAATAGAGTTCAAATTTTCCATTTAGGTTAATGGATGGATTTACAGTTGTTAAATTATTTTCGGAAGCAGTATTCGAAATATTTTTAGCAATGCTGTTTGTTAAACAAAATGCATTTAAGTTTTCTGGTAACGCGACTGCATATATTGCTATTAGAATAATAGTGTATTTTTTTAACCAGCTTGATTTGAATGTCGTTTTCATAAGTAGAGCATTTTTATCGCTATTAAATCCTTAGGGAGATTATTTTGGAGTTAATTAAGGTAACTCGGTTTAGCTTTTTATCAGGGTTTGGGGTCAATATTTTGGAATTATATACGCTTTATAAAAGCGATAACTAAGTTTAATAAAACGTTAGTTTTTTTTATTAGTTCTTATGTTTTAAATTTTTGAGCCATATTATATATGTTTTTTACTATGTGTTGCATTTTTCTTACTTCAAACATAGTTAATATTCTATTTACGACGTTTAAATGTAGAAATAATCGATGAAATACATTTCATTTAAAAAAATATAACCGTTGAAATACTCTTTTTGTCGTTAAAGTGTTTTTTGTGTTGAAAAAATATGTGTTTTTGACTACACAAATAATTACAATATTTTGGAGGAGTAAAGCTTGAAAAAAGGAGTTGTTAATAATTTATGTAAGGGAAAGATAGTGGTGAGTTTAAAACCACTTTATGTTATAAAAAAAGCCTTTACAATTTTGTATTGTAAAGGCTCTATTTGGAAGATTTTAAATTTATTTATAGTAAATCACGAAGCATTTTTACGGCGCTTTCTGCTGTAATATCACGTTGCGGTGAGCCAAACATCTCGTAACCCACCATGAATTTTTTAACGGTTGCACTGCGTAATAATGGCGGATAGAAGCTCATATTCCAATGCCAGTGATCATTTGCTTCTCCATCTGTAGGAGATTGATGAATACCACTAGAATATGGGAATGAGGTATTAAACAACTTATCGTAAGCTTTGGTTATTACAGAAATAGCTTCAGCATAAAGCAAAGTTTCGTCTCCTGATAATTCTGAAATATTTCTTTGATGTTTTTTAGGAACAATCATAGCTTCGAAAGGCCATACAGCCCAAAACGGAATCAATACAACAAACCCATCGTTTTCAAAAATAATACGTTCTTGCTTTTCTAATTCTTGTGTTAAATAATCGCCTAAAAGACTGGTTTTGTTCTTGTTAAAGTGATTTAGTTGCTGTGTGTTTTTCTTATCAACTTCGTTTGGCAGCGTAGTTTGACTCCAAATTTGACCATGTGGATGTGGGTTACTGCAGCCCATTACAGCGCCTTTATTTTCAAAAATTTGAACGTAATTTATTAAATCAATTGCAGCGAGCTCATTGTATTCGCGTTGCCAAGCTAAAACCACTTTCTCAATTTCACTAGGCGTCATATCTGCTAAACTCTTTGAGTGATCTGGGCTAAAGCACATAACTTTACATATACCTTGCTCGCTTTGTGCTTTTAACAAACCATCTTCCACTTTAAAAGCTTTAGAGTCGGTTTGCAACGCGGCAAAATCGTTTGTAAAGACAAAAACATCATCGTATTTCGGATTTATTTCACCATTTATTCTTTTATTTCCTGCACACAAATAACAGTTTTCATCGTATGATGGACGCACTTCGTTATTTACGGTTTCGTTTTGCCCTTGCCAAGGGCGTTTAGCACGATGAGGAGAAACTAAAACCCATTCTCCTGTTAAAATATTATAACGTTTATGCGAAAAATCTTGTAAATCATTGGTCATTTTAATGTCTGTTAAATTTCAAATTATTTTATAAGATGTGTGCCATCTGAAAGTTCTACAGTATAGATAGAACAGTCTTTATCGAACTCATTTTTATAGGCTTTTGCTACCGAAGTTTTAAAACCTTCAACGGCATCTTTTGCTATTAAATTAATAGTGCAGCCACCAAAGCCACCACCCATCATACGTGCACCTAAAATATCTTTATTTTCTTTGGCTCTTTCAACTAGAAAATCTAATTCAACACAACTTACTTTATATTGGTGTTGTAAACCATCGTGTGAGCCATAAATTAACTTTCCTAATGTTTCTAAATCGCCATTTTGCATTGCTACAGAAGCATTTTCGGCACGTTTATTTTCTTGAATTACAAACAATGCTTTTTGATAGTTTACTGGTGTTACTTTATCTTTTACTTTTTGTAAATCGATTTCAGTGGCATCTCTTAAAGCTTTTATGTTTAACATTTTAGAAATACTTTCACATACCGATCGTCTATCATTATAAGCACTATCAGACAAGCTATGCTTCACGTTTGTGTTAATTAGCATCAGTTCATGATTTTTAAAATTAATTTCAAAAGGTTTAGCTTCTATCGAACGGCAATCTAAAAGTAAGGCATGGTTTTTAATACCGAACATACTCGCGTATTGATCCATAATACCGCAATTAACGCCCACATAATTATGTTCTGCTTTTTGCGAAATAAAAATCATTTCAGTTTTGGTTAATCCCAAATTAAAAAGTTCATTTAAACCAAAAACTACGCTATTTTCTAAAGCAGCAGAAGATGACATACCTGAACCTGAAGGGATATCACCACCAAAAACCATATTAAAATTTTCTATAGTTTTCCCCGATTTTTGAATTTCAGCAATAACACCTAATACATAATTTCCCCAACTTTCTTTATCCATAGGAGCAATTGAGTCGATTGAAAACTCAATAGTATCATTAAAATCTGAAGCACAAACTGTTGATGTATTGCCTAAGTTTTTACCTATAGCAGCAATAATACCTTTGTTTACGGCAGCAGGAAACACAAAGCCGTCGTTATAATCGGTATGTTCGCCAATAATATTTATTCTACCAGGTGAAAAAATCATTAGAGGTTCTTGATTAAATTTATCAAGAAAATCTTGTTTAATGTTATTTACTAAAGTGGTGTTCATAATTTAGTGGTATTATGTTAGTTTAGTTTAAGGTTCCAGTTTAACTGATATGTTTCTTTTGGGTTTAAAGTTTTTAATCCTATTTTATTATTAAAACTATCTGATACGCCTGTTGTTGGTTCTATGGCGATTACATTGGCTAGAGGAGGTGTGTAGGCTTGCAGAAAGCTATCTTTTTCAGTTGAATTAATAACTAAGTTGTACTTAGGCGTTGTGAAAACAACTTTAGTTTTATCTAATTGCCAGCAATCATCAAGTTGTTTATCTTTTATTTTAATTTCAGAATTATCAGGGTTGCTTATCGTTCCGGTAGTTATCATACGTTCGCTAAAAGCCATTTTTTTAGAACTTTCAAAAGCTAGTGAGCTTTCATGCAAATTGTTGCTTAAAAAATAAGGATGCCAACCTAGCGTAAAAGGAAACGCCTTAGCATCGGTATTGATAACGGTAACATTTAAATCTAATGAGGTTTCTGTCAATATGTATTCTAATTGAATTGAATAGGTGAATGGAAAGCCATCGGATTTTTTATCTTCCTTATATAATAGTTTTACAGATGCGCTATCTTTAGTTGAAACTTCATCTATGACTTTAAAGGTTTTATTGAAAACTAAACCGTGTAATGCGTTATTATTTGGAACTTCATTAATTGGAAACTTATAATTTTTATCTTCATAAGAATAAGCACCATCTTTTATTCTGTTCGCAAAAGGAAAAAGAACGGAAGAGGCATAGGTGTTTTTATATTCTAAAGGGCTTAGGTCTTTTATTAAAGTGTTCCCAGAAAGGATTAATTTTTGTAGACTAGCGCCATCATTTATACGGATTTCAGCAAAAACTGTTTTTTCAGAATTCAGTATTTCAATAGTGGTTTTGGTGTGGTTTATTGTGTACAAAATGTTTAGTTTTTTATAAAATTGTTTTACAAATATACGAATTAGACCTTTAAACACAAGGGTTTTTGTTTAAATAAATGTATTTTTTACAAATAATAATAGTTTCTGTATTTATTTTAAATATATTTGGATTTTAAAACAAACTAAACCAAATAAAAGTATGATGCAAATTCTATCATTTTTAGGCTTTACGGTCTTGGTTGCTATTATATCCTATTTAGCAACACGAAAAACAAACGAAGATTCTTCCGAGGGATATTTTCTAGGAGGAAGAAGTTTAACCGGTGTTGTTATTGCTGGGTCTTTATTACTAACTAATCTTTCTACAGAGCAAATAGTTGGTTTAAATGGATCGGCATATAAGGAAGGTATTTTAGTTATGGCCTGGGAAACCTTAGCCGCCATTGCAATGGTGATAACGGCAGTATTTTTATTGCCAAGATATTTAAAAGGAGGAATAACAACAGTACCACAGTTTTTAGAAAAGCGTTATGATAAAATAACAAAGACCATAACATCAGGTTTATTTTTAAGCGGTTATGTTGTGGTATTATTGCCAATTGTGCTTTATTCTGGAGCCTTAGCAATTAATTCTATGTTTAATGTACCAGATATGTTGGGTGTTTCTAAAACAACAGCACTTTGGATAACCGTTTGGGGCATTGGTATTATTGGTTCTATTTATGCCATATTTGGCGGGTTAAAAGCAGTTGCTGTTTCTGATACTATAAATGCTGTGGGTTTATTAATAGGAGGACTGTTAATTCCGTTTTTTGGATTATTAGCTATTGGAGAAGGTATTGTAGGTGATGGGATTTCTACATTAATGGAAACACATCCTGAGAAATTCAAATCTTTAGGAGGTCCAGAATCGGCTATACCATTCGGTACCATTTTTACAGGAATGATGTTGGTGCAATTGTTTTATTGGGGAACAAACCAAGCTATTATTCAACGAGCTTTAGGTGCCAAAAATTTAAAAGAAGGTCAAAAGGACTATTATTAGCTTCAGGAATTAAAATACTAAGGCCTTTAATTGTTGTGTTACCAGGTATTATTGCTTTTCATATGTTTGGCGGTAACTTAGAGAATCCAGATGAAGCTTATCCAAGACTAGTAACAGAAGTATTACCTGCAGGATTAGTTGGCTTCTTTGCTGCTGTTTTATTTGGTGCTATTTTAAGTTCTTTTAATTCGGCATTAAATAGTTCGGTAACTTTATTCGGGATCGATATTTATAAATCTCACCTTAATAAGGAAGCTACCGAAAAGCAAACTGTATTTGCAGGAAAATCGTTTGGAATAGTACTTGCTATTTTATCTATGTGTATTGCGCCATTAATAGCTAATGCTCCCGACGGGTTATTTGGTTATTTACAAGAAGTAAATGGCTGTTACAGTATTCCTATTTTAACGATAATTGTTGTTGGCTATTTAACTAAATATGTACCAGCAATAGCCGCAAAAGTGGCAATAATATCTGGTGTTGTGTTATATAGTTTAAGTCAATTTGTGATAAAACCGTTTGTTGTAGGTGTCGATAATTATCCCCACTTTTTGCACGTCATGGCTATTTTGTTTGTGCTAAACGTTATTATTATGTTAGTGATAGGTAAGCTAAGCCCACGAAAAGAACCTTTTGTTTTGAAGTTTACTAAGCAAGTCGATATTACACCTTGGAAACATTTAAAATCTGTAGGTATTGTTATCTGTATTATAGTGATTGGTATTTACGTGTATTTCTCGTAGAAAAAATATTCTAGTATAAAGGCGTTCATTTTTAATGGACGTTTTTTTGACTTGATCCCCTTAATCTGTATGTGTAATAGAAATTCTTGAAATCTATAAAAAGCAAAAAACCTTTAAATCAATTGATTTAAAGGTTTTTTTGTGACCGGGCTGGGGCTCGAACCCAGGACCCTCTCCTTAAAAGGGAGATGCTCTACCAACTGAGCTACCAGGTCATTATTTCAAAATAAATGCTAACAGTAATTGTTAGCGGGTGCAAATATAACATCTTTAATTAAAAAAACAATTAAATTTAGAATTAAACTTAAGTTTTTATTAATAAAGTCTAATAAAAAAACCTACAAATCTTTCAATTTATAGGTTTTTGTGACCGGGCTGGGGCTCGAACCCAGGACCCTCTCCTTAAAAGGGAGATGCTCTACCAACTGAGCTACCAGGTCATTATTTCAAAGTTGTTAACATTGCTGTTAGCGGGTGCAAATATAAAACCTTTCTTTAATAAAACAACACTTTTTTTAAATAAATTTCGTTTTTTTGCATCTGTAAATCGTATGTTTTTAAAAATCAATTCTTAACAAAAAAATGATAATAATTTTAATGGGGTATATGGCTTCCGGAAAGTCAACAATAGGAAAGAGATTAGCAAAAAAACTAAATTATGAATTTATTGATTTAGATGATTTAATTGAATCTAAAGAAAACGCATCAGTTTCAGAGGTATTTAAATCTAAAGGCGAAATCTATTTCAGAAAACAAGAGGCGCTTTATTTACGTGAGCAACTTCAAACTAAAGAAAATATTATTTTATCTGTTGGTGGAGGTACACCTTGCTACAGTAATAATATGGATGCAATTTTAAATGAGGTTAACGCAAAAAGTGTTTATTTAAAGGCCTCAATCCCTACGTTAATTGAAAAATTAATGAATAAAAAGGCAACACGTCCGTTAATTGCACATATCGAAACAGAGGAGGATATGGCTGAATTTATCGGTAAACATTTATTTGAGCGTGCTTATTATTATAATCAAGCCAATATTAAAGTGGCTATTGATAATAAATCTAAAAAAGAGGTTACAGAAGAAGTTTTCGATACCTTATTCTAAAACAGCTTCAAAGTTTTTACCTTCTAAAACCACATTTACGTGTTCGTGTAATGAGGTCGAAAGTGAAATCCCTTTATAATCGGCCTTTACAGGATATTTTTTATGGTTTCTATTTACTAAAACGGCTGTTTTAAATTGCTTTAAGGGTACGTTTAAAAAGTGTTTAACACCATAAATTAAGGTGGTTCCGGAGTTTAAAACATCATCTACCAAAACAATAGATTTGTTTTTATAATCTTCGGAATCCATAGATGTTTTTATTTCTTGCCAGGGGTTTTTCTTATCAATAATTACCTTACAAAGCGAAATATTAATATCAGAAATTTTTTGAAGGACTAATTTTAATTTCTTTGCTAAAATATAGCCATTACTGTCTATGCCAGCTAAAATAACCTCGGTTTCGTCCATATTGCTTTCATATATTTGAAAAGCGATACGACGTATTTTATGGTTAATTTCTGTATGGTTTAAAATAATGTTACTTGAGGCAGTCATATTCGGCTAACTTTTTAAAGTATAAAATTAAGTTTTTTATTTGTTTTGGAGCTGTTATTGGTTATTAAAGTTGGTTCTAGAATAGATTATTCTAAACTTTAAAATAGAAAAGACGTTATTCCTCTTCATCAAAAGCAGTATCTTCATTATAACCATCAATATCACGGCGGTCTTTTTTAGTAGGACGACCAACACCTTTTTTACGATAATAATCTTTTGAGTATTTTAAAAGCTCCTGCGCTTCAAACTGTTCCTTAGGCGTTGTATCCGTTCTATATAAATCTACAAGTTTGGCTCCAACACGGCTTGGAGGAATATCGTTAACCTTTAATTGGTAATTTATTTGGTTTTTCCGCAGTTCAACAATATCCTGTGGATATACTTCTCTACTAGGCTTCACTGAGGCTTTATTAATTTTAACTTGCCCCTTTTTACATGCTGTTGTAGCTAGGGTTCTTGTTTTATAATATCTAATACACCACAAATATTTATCAATCCGCATATAATTATTGTAAAAACTTCGTTAATGTTGTTATGCAAGATTATATATTCTTGAATAAAGTGTATCTTGCGCGTCAAAAATACGCAATAATGAGTTTAAGAAAAATAAGTTTTTTAATATTAAGTTTAGTTTTAGTTTTTTCGGCCTGTAAGAAGGATGATGATGCTGATGACGTGGTTGTTGTTGAAGAAAATGATAGAACAGAACAGCAAGTTGAAGATAATGAAGCTTTACTTACGTATTTAGAAAGCCATTACTTTAATGCAAGTGATTTTCAAGGAGAAGATGTAAACCCAAATATTGGTGATTTAGAATTAACAGAATTATTAGATGGTGAGACTTTACCAGAAGGTAGCATTTTGTTAAGTTCTTTATTGAATAATGCCGATGCAGATTTTGTACTAGATGCGAAAGAAGTGGTTTATGCAGAAACTGATTATATTGTATATATTTTACATTTAAATGATGGTGGTGGCGATGAATCTCCTAACTTTTGTGATGATGTGAGAGTGAGATATGAAGGATCTGGACTTGATGGTACTGTTTTCGATAGCGCTGTTAACCCTGTGAATTTAGATTTAATAGATTTAATTCCGGCTTGGAGAAAAGTTTTAACCGACTTTAATTCAGCTGAAACTATTGCAGATGCAGCAGATGGCACTGTAGCTTACTCTAACCATGGAGCGGGCGTTATGTTTCTTCCTTCAGGACTTGGTTATTTTTCTTCTAGTTTAACAGATATTTCAGCTTACTCACCTTTAATTTTTAAATTCGATTTATTGCAGACTACTGTAAACGATCATGATTTTGATGGTGTACCATCTTATCTTGAAGATTTAAATGATGATGGTGAATTTATAGTTAATTATGATGATTTAGAAGATACTACAGACGATGATACTGATGGTGATGGAACACCTGATTATGCAGATACAGATGATGATAATGATGGTGTTTTCTCTATATATGAAGATATAGATGAAGATGGTAACCCAGGAAATGATATTGGTGCTAATGGCATTGCAAAATATCTAGATATTACAGAAACAGAATCTAATCAAGATTAATTAGATTTTTAATTCATAAAAAAAAGGAGTAGCTAATCGCTACTCCTTTTTTTGTGGTTTCTTTTCTCCTTTTTTAGGCATTGGGCCGCGTAAATGAATTACTAATCCGTTAAGGAAATTACGTAAAACTTGATCGCCACATTCCATGTATTTTGGATGATCATCACGTCTAAAAAAGGCTCCTAGTTCACTTTTAGAAATTCTGAAATCTACAAGTTCCAAAATTTTTACAATTTCATCATCACGAAGCTTTAGAGCCACGCGTAACTTTTTTAAAATATCATTATTTGTCATATTTTCAATAGCAATTGCTGTTTTTATAAATTGAAATAGGCTTTAAATCGTCCTTTTGTCGATAATCGTAAAATTAAGATATTAAAACTTAAGTTAACTTAATATTTTAAATAGAATTTTTGTTAGTGTTTCTTACTTAATTTACAAAAAAGGCTGTTTTAAAGAGGAATTCAACCAAAAGGGTGCATTTCATCGATTCTGATTTTATAAATAATGTAACCTGATGTTTTTTAATTTATTAATAAATAATTTTTATAATAATTTGAAATATTGATAGTTGGCGTTATATGTATAGCGGTTAACACTTATTCTATAAGGTGTTTCGAAAGCTTCTTGAAATTTTTGCTAAAAAGGCTTTAAAAGATAAAATGCGATTTTATTAGATGAAATTTTTTAAAATATTGATGAAATAAATAAAAATCACGATTAAATACCTATGTCTTTTCGATAAGTTACATTATATCCCCGATTAGTTTTTAATCATTCTGTGTAAATTTAGGGTATAACCCTCAATAACAGTTTAAAATGATTAATCGAGCCCAGAAATTGCATCTCCTCTCCGAAATGATTGCTTTTGCAAAGTATGATAAAGATATAAAAAGAATTGAATATAATTTTTTGCTAGGTGTTGCCAAACAATTAGAAATAGCACGCGAAGATTTTGAATATTTAGTAGAAAACCCTATTGATTACACACATTTAAAATCTCATAGCGAGCGTATCGTACAATTTCATAGACTCGTATTATTAATGAATATAGAGCAAGTGCATTGTGATGGTAATAATTCAGCAAGCGTAATCAAATTATATAATTTTGGATTACGAATGGGTTTAAGTCATGAAGCTATCACTAAGGTACTTTATTTAATGGAAAGCTTTCCTAATAAAATAGTACCACCAGATGTGTTAATCGATGTATTTAAAACACAATACAATTAGTCATAATTATAATCCTATTATTTAAGATTTCCAACTAAGGAAAAGCTATTAAGTGTTAATTTTAGTTGAAAAAGTATGGGATTAAGGAAAAGCTAAAGATTTAACCCTTTAGCTTTTCTAGTTTGTCTTGCGAAGCTTTAATTTCATCACGTAATTTAGCCGCAACTAAAAAATCTAAGGCTTTTGCGGCTTCTTCCATAAGTTTCCGTTTCTCTCTTATTTTCTTTTCTAATTCACCTTTGGTTAAATATTCGCTTTCTGGCTCAGCTGCTCTTGCGGCTTCTAACTCATAACTGTATGTGCTTACAGAGTTTTTAGTTAACATATTATCCAAACTCTTATTGAGTGCCGTTGGCGTTATGTTGTGCTTGGTATTGTAAGCTATTTGTTTTTCACGACGGTAATCGGTTTCATCCATCGTTTTTTGCATGCTTTTAGTAATTTTATCGGCATACATTATAGCTTTTCCGTTAAGGTTTCTCGCTGCTCTACCAACAGTTTGGGTTAATGATCTAGCAGAGCGTAGAAAACCTTCTTTATCGGCGTCTAAAATAGCTACAAGCGATACTTCAGGTAAATCTAAACCTTCACGAAGTAAATTTACACCAACTAAAACATCAAATAAACCTTTACGTAAATCCTGCATAATTTCCACACGTTCCAAAGTGTCTACATCACTATGTATATAACGACAACGAATTTGAATGCGGTCTAAATACTTGGTTAACTCTTCTGCCATACGTTTGGTAAGCGTGGTTACTAGAGTACGCTCGTCTTTCTCTACACGTATTTGTATTTCTTCAATTAAATCATCAATTTGATTTAAACTTGGTCTAATTTCAATAATTGGGTCTAATAATCCTGTTGGACGAATAACTTGCTCCACATAAACACCATCGGTTTTTTGTAATTCGTAATCGGCTGGTGTGGCACTTACATAAATTACTTGGTTTTGAATGGCTTCAAACTCTTCAAATTTTAAAGGTCTGTTATCCATTGCAGCAGGTAACCTAAAACCGTATTCTACTAAATTTTCTTTTCGACTTCTATCGCCTCCGTACATGGCATGTACTTGAGAAATGGTTACGTGACTTTCATCTACAACCATTAAATAATCGTCCGGAAAATAATCTAGCAAACAGAAAGGTCTAGTTCCTGGAAGTCTACGGTCTAAATACCGTGAATAGTTCTCAATACCTGAGCAATAGCCTAATTCTCGAATCATTTCTAAATCGAATTCAGTACGTTCTTTAAGGCGTTTGGCTTCTAAATGTTTACCTATTTCTTTAAAATAATCGTATTGTTTTACTAAATCGTCCTGAATATCTGTAATAGCACTCTGTAAAACATCTTGAGATGTTACAAACATATTTGCTGGATAAATTGTGATTTGCTCGTATTTTTCAACAATTTCATTAGTTTGTATATTAAAAGATTCAATTTCTTCAATTTCGTCTCCAAAAAAGTGAATTCTAAAAGCATCATCAGCATAACTAGGAAAAATATCTACCGTATCACCTTTTATTCTGAAATTACCATGTTTAAAATCTGCTTCTGTTCTAGAATATAAACTTTGCACTAAAGTATGGAGTAGTTTTGTGCGCGAAATTTCTTGATCTTGTTTTAATGAAATAACGTTTTTCTGAAACTCTACAGGATTTCCAATACCATAAATACAAGATACAGATGCTATAACAATTACATCACGACGACCAGAAAGTAGAGCAGAAGTGGCGCTTAAACGCATTTTCTCTATTTCTTCATTTATAGATAAATCTTTTTCAATATATACCCCAGAAACAGGAATATAGGCTTCGGGTTGATAATAATCATAATATGATACAAAATACTCTACCGCATTATTCGGGAAAAATTGCTTAAACTCTGAGTATAACTGAGCAGCTAAGGTTTTGTTATGTGCTAAAATTAGCGTTGGGCGTTGTACTTCTTCAATAACGTTAGCAACAGTAAAAGTTTTTCCTGACCCTGTAACACCTAATAAAGTTTGATATTTTTCATCTGCATTTAAACCTGCCGTTAGTTGTTTAATTGCGTTTGGTTGATCGCCAGTTGGCTTAAATTTTGATTCAATCTTAAACTTCATTTTACAAAATTAAGCAAAATAAATGTGTTATCGTTTTAAAGTGAAATGTCCGCTAAAATGTCGTCCATCTTCAAGTTGAACATTAAACCAATAATCATCAGAAGGTAAAGCATTTCCATTAAATGTACCATCCCAACCTATTGAACCTGCTAAGAATTGTTTAAGTAGTTTTCCGTAACGATCGTAAACAAATATTAACGAGTTTGGCTGTACTTGAGAGTTTAGGCCTTTTACTTGCCAATAGTCATTATAGTTGTCTCCATTAGGTGTAAAGAATTTGGCATAACCAATTATCGAAATATCTAATTCTGCAGTTCCGCAAATATCATCTTTTACATAAATGGTGTAAAAGCCTGGACGTACATTTGTAAATACAGGTTCCGATTGGTAAGTAATAAAGTTTGATCCGTCTTCTCTTAAGGCATACTCATAATCTCCAGAACCTAAATTTATAGGGTCTATGATTACGGAGTTGTTATTAGAGATATCTATAATGGTAACATCATCTTGAGTAATATTTGCAAGCTCCGAGGCTGTAACTATAATATCTCGGGTGCGTGAGCATCCTGTTCCATCTGTTTTGGTAAGTGTTACCGAGTATGTTCCGGCAACGGTTACATTATCTAAAGTGGACTGGTTGGATAAAAATGTACCATCCTCAAAATACCACTCGTAAGTAAAATTATCTATTACGCTAGCTTCAATAGGATCTATGTTTACACTGAAAGTTGGATCTGAAGTACAAACAATTAAAGGCGAGTCTACGGTGAAATTTGGAAGCGGATTTACAACTAATTCTATTGTAGTTGTTGCCATACAGATTGTATTAGCTGGATTAGTAACTTCAACTAAAATATTTTGAGATTCTGTGATTAAAGGATTTGGTAAAGATGAGTTTATTACTGAAACTCCAGACTCGTCTAGATATGTATAATTGATATTCATACCAGTTTGCGATCCTAAAATAGTATTAGAAAAGGTAGAGGTATCGAAAGGATACATACCATCATCATCAATGTCTCCAGATTGGCCATCACACACGATAATTGGGTTTATAGGGTTAGCAATAGGACTTTCGTCAACTATGAATTCTACTGCAGTTTCATCGAAACAAGGGCCATCGGGAGCCGAAGAAGTCGCATTTGTAACTCGAACTGTTATGGTTTGATTACTGGTTAAAAATGTAGATGAAATAGGACTAATAACAGGCGTGCCATTAGAATATAATAAAGGATCTCCAGCGGTATCAAAATATGAAATATCAACATCCGCAGGATTTTGTGTTCCTAAAACATCATTTTCTAAGTTTGAAGTATCAAAAGGGTAAGCGCCATCAGTATCATCATCGCAAGCTCGGTTTATTGTAACAGGGTTTGCAATTGGTAAAGGTTCTACGGTTAATAAAATATGGCCACCTAAACCTAAGCAATCGTTAGATATATTGCTATCTACACGTACGTAAATAGTTTGCGAATTTGGATATCCAATATTTCTGTAATTAGAAATATCTGTAATTTCATTTATTTCAGCTAAAGCATCAGCTTCATTTCTATAGTATCGCGGAGGTAATGGGTTTTGACCGGAAGGGATTAAACTTAATAAAGTTGTATTTACACTACTAAAATCGAATGTTGCAATACCGTCTCTTTGGTTATTGTTGGCTGTATCATTTCCGTCAATATCAAGAAAATCATCACATTGATTAAAAGTTATTAATAAGCTAGAAGGTATTACTGTTGTTGAAACATTAAGTTGGATTTCTGCAATATTTCCGCAGTTAAGTGGATTATCTACCCGCGCCCAAACTATATCGTTACTAATTGTTCTATTTAGAAAAGTGGTAGGGTCTGTAATAAAATCAAGACTCGTTTCATCCCCTAATTTAGCAGCTGCTTGGGTTAAATAGTAGCTGAATGTTTCGTTTACAGCATTTGATGAAATTTCATTATTAGCTTCGGTTAAATTGAAATAACTATAACCAAGTGTTGTTGGATCAGCATCATCACATTGAATTAAAATAACAGGCGAATTAACATTTGAAAGCGCATTCACAGTAAGCGTCATACTTTCTGAATATAAGCCACAGCTATTTCCGCTTCTATCTAATTTTACACGGTATTGATTGCTGTTAAAGGTTAATGGTGTATCTGAAATACTTAGAGTTGCCGTTTGTGAGTTGCTGTAGTTAGTATCATCAATAATGGTGTTCCAAGTGGAGCCATCTGTACTTACTTCCCATTGAAATGTTTCTGCTTCATCTGAAATTATCGTAATGGAAGCATCGTAAGATTCGCAAATAGCTACATCTGCAGGTTGTGTTGTTATGGATATTGGAGCATTGGTTAAATAACTGAAATCGGGAATTGTGTAACCGTCTGAAGTGTTATTAACTAATCCGTTTGTGTCTACAGTAATAGTTGCAGTGTCTCCAAGGTAGTTATCCATATTTGCATCTGAAAAGCCGGCTTCAATAACATCGAAACATGTATCTCCGTCGGAATCTAAATCAATATAGCTAAATACAGTGTCGTTGTCAAAATCACTTAGAGTATATCCTATTTGGTTACTGTCTGCTGAGGTTTCTGCACGATCTATCCATCCGTTTGTACCAAAGCTAGGTCCATCATCAATCCCATCCAAATCGTTATCGATAACATTAGTACCTAATACACCTGTTTCAATTAAATCATAAATACCATCATTATCACTATCTAAATCATAAACATCAAGTACGCCATCGTTGTCAGTGTCTATTAGTGTTGCCGTAATATCATAAATATCATCTAATCCGTTAGAATCTGCATCTATATTTGATAGCGTAACAAATTTGCCTTGATTTTCTATAAAATCAGGAATACCGTCATTATCGCTGTCTAAATCTAAACTATCGTCAATACCATCTAGGTCATTATCTTTTCCAACACAAGTTGCAGCAATTTGAAACGTAGCTTGATTGCTATTTGTGTCTGAAATATTTTTATGAATATAAGTTATTTGGTTTACGCTATGAGCCGAAAAAGTGAAAGTTGCAGCTCCAAAAGCTAATGATGTTTTTGATTTAAATCTAATTTCGAAAGCCGAAATTTGGGTTATTCCCGTTTCGTAAATACCGTCAAAATCGCTATCAATTAGAAGTTGATCATCAGGATCTAGAAGGGTAATAGTTCTTGTGCTGGGCACTCGAATAACAAATTCCTGATTAGTATTGAGTGTACCACTACCAGTAAAAGTGTTGTCAGGATAGTTTACCAATAAATTAAGTGGTTTGTTAAAGCTTAATTGGTAGGTTGTGTTACTTTCTGGGTCACCGGTTTTAATAGATACCTCACTGGTAAATACGCCATCACTATTTCCTGAAATTGGTGTCGTAGCTGTATTATTGGTAACAGTTGTATTTCCAGAGAAAGTATATGCGCCTATAGGAATGCTACCACTATTTATATTTGATAAATTAATAATTTGATTACCATAAGATTCCGTACAGTTTAAAATACCATCGTTATCGTTGTCAATATCTATATTGTCTGGTATACCGTCGGTATCTCCATCATCAGGACAAATACTTACAGGTACATCGAGAGATTCGAGTTTTAAACCCGAACAAAGTAATTCTCCAACAAGTTTGTAGGTTCCAGAAACGGTTGGTATAATTTGAAATGTTGTAATTCCTGTTGTAACAAAGCCACTACCCGAGCCATCGTCAAAAAACCATTCGACACTATCAAAGTTGTCCATGTTAGCAACTTCTAAAGTTACATTTGGAATACAATTTCCTAGGCTTTCAAAAACAGCATTGAAATTAATTTCTGGAGGTGTTGGAAAACCTGAATAAAAACTACCAGAGGTTGCCGCTCCGTTAAAATTGAAATAAGCACAGTATAATTCGTCTGTACTTTGTACAGAAATGTTTCCAGTTAGTCCTACTACTTTATAAGTGACGTAATCTGGTTTTCCTGTAACTGCAATTGGTCCTGTTGTGAAAAAATTACTTAAAGCTGTGTTATTTACCGTAACCGTTGCTCCGGCCTTAGTAACAATAGAAATACCTCCTTCAAAATCTGTACTTCCTATAGATTCAATATTCGCGATATTATTTAAATTCCCGCGTGTTTCACAGCTTAATGGTGGTACAAAATACATACCTTGGTTAGCTTCGCTTGGTGTTGCTCCAATACCTTGATAAGCAAAAACGGATTGAGATGTTTCTACGTACATATTGCCGTTAATATATTGATCGCCTTCAATTAAATAATACTCGCCGGCATTTATAGTGGCAATTGCAGCATTTCCGTTTATACTAACTGAAGTATTATCGTAATGTGCTACAATAAGAATGTTTTCCCAACCATCATAACCATCACCTTTCACAAAAATATATTCTGTGCCTACCTTATCTAGGCCCACAATTTGATCGATACCATAATCTCTACCATTACCGTTATGAAAACTACCATTTGCAGATCCGCAGTTTACAACAATGGGTTTATCGGAGTTAACTAAAGTCCCAATTAATCCATCAGTGTTTATAGTGCTTTCATTGCTGTTAGTTGCAATAGTATAGCTTTCTCCTTTGTTTAGATTAACCGTTATTGGGGTTGTTCCTGAATAATTTTCTATAATTAAACCCGCTGGTAAATCACTAAATACAACTTCTGTATTATTTTCGGTAGCCATTACAGAAGCAAAATTGAGATAATTGTCTTGGGGGTTTTCGTTGGTGTAAGTTCCAATTCTAAAAGTTTCTCCACGGGCGGCTAAACCTTTACTAACTAGTGCTCCAGCTTGTGCTCCAGTGGTTGCAGCATTCATTCTAACCGAGGCATAAATACTATTTTGGGCCTCTATAATATAGCCTCTATTATTGGTAACGGTGCTTGTTTGTGCAGGTGGCATGAATAACTGACTATCACCATTGCCTATAAAAATAACTACAGGAGATGAATTTGAAACTACCCCAGATATATACGTTGATGTGGGTTGTCCAACTGGAATAATAGTGTAAGCGACATCGGTTACAGAAGGTGTAGATAAATATATATACTGATCTTGAGGTAAAGCATTATCAGAATCGGCGTAGGTTAAAGGTGGTATAAAATGCGTTTTACTTAGTTGGGCAAAACTTGCTAGACAGAAAAGAAATATAACTAAGAAAGATATTTTTTTTAAAAATGTCAATTTATTCATCTACAGTTACGGAAGTTAATGTTAATCTTTATTTTGAGAGTTTGGAAAGGTTAAATATAACCTTAAATATAATTAGACTGAAAAAGTATTGTTTGGTTTATTCCATTTTAAGAGAAATTTAGGAAAGAATAATAGTTTCAGAACAATTTTACTTTTAAACGGCTTATAAATTTGTTATAATACTTAGTTTTTATTGATGTTACGTCTTAATTGATTAGTGGTTTCTTTTTAGATAAAAACAAAAAAAAGGTAACATTTTATAATGCTACCTTTTAATACTTATTATGTTAATTGATTTATTTTTCTTTTTTCTGAATTTTAGAAGTGTTCGCTAGTTTATTCACTATTATTTTGGGGTTGTTATATAGGTAAACAGAACTTGATCCAGAAGCTTCCAATGTAATAGTATCTGTAACTTCTAAGATAGTTTCACTTGCTATTTCCGAAGTTAAATAACAGTTTTTTATAGTGAAGTTTTTACCATTAAACTCCGAGTTGTTATCCGCTCTAAGTGTTAAATCATCACAACCACCTTCAATTTCTGCATTTGCTCTTTGGTATAAATCGGCTTTTAAAATTGGAGAATTAATTAAAGCTTCCAATCTACTATTTCCATTTAGAATAACTTTAGATGTTTTGGCGGTTAAATTCAATTTAGTTTTAGATTTATCTAATCCTTCAAAATTGAAATTGTCCGTTTTTATTGTTAGTCCTACTTCAGAATTACCCGACACAATCAATGTAACATTATCAGCGTTTATTGTTGAAAGGCTATGCACTTCTGCATCATCCCGAGTTTCAATAGTCGTTAAAAAATTATCGTAAGCAACTTTAATTTTAAGTCGTTTTTTTGATGTAATCCGCTTTGTTAAATCTAAATTAAGGATGCTATCACGAACATCGAGAACAAAAAACTCATGAAGATTTTCATCAGCTTCTATTTCAATCGATGGCTCTTTAGCGTAAACTAAATCGATTTCAAATCCTTCATCAATTATTATTGTCTTAAAAGAATTTACAGGTGTTTGTTGTATGGTTACATTTCTATTACCTTTTACTTTTTCTACACTTTGGGTATGGCCAAAAAAGCAAAAACTTACTGCTATTAGTAGCGTAGGGAATTTATGTTTCATTTTATATATGAATTAATTATTAGAACAAATATAAAACAAAAACCATCCCAAACTTATATTTTAGTTTGGAATGGCTTTAATTAGGGCCTATAAAGGAAGAAAATTATCTCTTACTTATATTTCCAGATGAATTATTAGATTTGTCAACCTTTTCTGGATTTCCATAATATTTTACGTCACCACCACTAGTGGCCTTCGCTACTAATATTTTTTCTGTGTTTACACTAATATCAGCACCGCTTGTTGCTTTAACATTGCTGTATTGTGTTATTAATTCTTTGGCTTCAATATCGCTTCCGCTAGTGGCTTCGGCATTAAATTTTTCGGTTTTACCGGATATATTTAAATCACTTCCGCTAGTGGCTTTACAGCTTAAAATTTTTGAGTTTACATTTAATGTCATATCGCTTCCGCTTGTTGTTTTCAAATCTAATTCTTCAACTGTTAAAGTGTTTGTTGATGTAACATCGCTTCCGCTAGTTGCAATAATACTTGAAATATCTTTAAAACTTACAGTCACTTTTTTTGAAATACATCTACCTATATTTTCTTTAGTATGAATTTTTAAAACGCCATCTTCAACTTCTGTTAGAATTAGTTCTTGCAGGTTCTCGTCTGTTTCAACAATAATACTTTCGTTGTCGCTTTGTGTTAAATAAACATCCAAACCTTCGGTAGCTTTAATAGTCGAAAATGGTTTGGTAACTGTACGTGTTTCTGTTTGTAAATTGCCATTTCCTTTAACTCCGGAGTTAATGTTGATATCGAAATTGCAGGAGAATAAGCATAAACTTAAAAGTGTTGTTACAATAATTTTTGTTAGTGTTGTCATGATTGTTCGTGTTTTGATTGATGAAAGTTTTATTTATGATTATTAGTCCAAATATCTTTTAAATTAGGTTTAATTAATAACTTAAATATCTGAACTGTTGTTTTTTATTGATGAATTGAAAACTAATTTCATTTTTTTAGTGGAATTAAAGCTTCAATTGTTAATCTTCCGTGTTAATGTGAATGCCGTTTTTGTCAATTTTGAGTTTAACCTCTTCCGATTCTGCATTTATACCGTTTTCATCTATTTTCAAACGGTTCTCATCAGAGTTAACTTCAATACCTTCCTCATTTATTTTAACGTTTGGTGTATTAATTTCAATTTCTAAATCTTCATTTTCTTCTATAGGGCAGTCTAAACATTCAACTTCATTATCAAGAATTTTAAGATCATAATTCACATGTTCTCTTCTAATAATATTACCATCGTAGTTTCGGTAATAGATGTATGACTCTGTGTTTTTCTTGAAATTAACAATCATATTTTCTGGAATATATAAAACTACATCAACTTCTTGATCACTAAATTTATTTTTAGGGTCTGTTGTAAAATAAGAATCTAAAAGCAAAACATTATTTTTAAGTTCAAAATTGTAATCAATATTTTTTGCACGAGCTCTTGCTTTTTGATAATCACGACCATCGGCACTTTTTTCTAAAGCCACGGTGATGACTGAATCCGTAGTCGACTTCACTCTAATATCAATATCCGAAGAATAGATTATTTTATTCCCGTCATCGTCATGTGCTAATTTAAAATCACTGTGATTACGATATACGCTTGAACTAAAATTATCGTTACCAATCATTTTAATACTTAGTGTATCAATATTTGTAATTGGCAATTCGGTTTTTTCAATGTAAGTTTCATCAAAGGCGTGTTCACTAGCTTGGCGGATACCAATAACAATTAATCCAATTACAGAAATAAACCATAAGCCTAGTAAGGTGAATTTAGCAACATTACCAATAGATTTTAAATTGTTTACTAAAATTTTTAATCCAAGATAGAATAGAAAAAAGAAAGGAATACCAACAGCAAACAGCGTAAGTAGAGAAACAAACCAAATAGGAGTTTCGCCGGCATTAACAATATCTACCAAATCTAAACCAGGTATGTGTACAAAGTTGGCAACACCTACCGAAAACAAACCAATGATTAAAGCAATTAAAGCAGCGGCACCAATAAAAATTAATAAGATTCCTATAAATTTAGCAATCACTTTAAAAAAGAACATAATAATATCGCCAATAGTCTCGAAAAAACTTCTAGAAGACGATTTTATTTTACTGCCTTGTTTTTCAAAATCTATGTTTTTTGTAGCGTTAGAAACAGTATCTGAAACATTTTTTGCTGCTCCAGAAACAGAATCGGTTACGTTTTTAGCGACGTCGGTTACGGTTTCGGATACATTCTCAAAGCCGTCTTTAATTTTTTTTTCAATGTTGCTAATGTTAACAGGTTCGCCAGTCATCATTATTTTTTCGGCTGTTGTTTTAGCTTCTGGAACTAATACCCAAAGTAAAATATAAAGTAGAAGCCCTGTACCAAATCCGAAAAACAATAAAACCCAAACCAAACGAATCCAGATAGCATCTATACCTACATAATGAGCTAACCCAGAAGATACACCACCAATATACGAGTTGTCGGTATCACGAAATAGTTTTCTAGAAGTCGCTTTTTTTCTGGTATAAGTTTGCTGAGGTTCATCTTCAAAAATCTCATCATCCACCAAATAATCTTCTGGTTGGCCCATGATAGAAATAACTTCATCAACTTCTTTTACACGAATTACTTGGCGCTCAAGTAGAACACGTTCGTTAAAAAGTTCGGCAATTCTAGCTTCAATATCGGCTATAATTTCAGATCGACCTTGAGAGTCTGTAAACGAACGTTTTATAGCCTCCAAATAACGTTGCAGTTTTATATAAGCATCTTCATCTATATGAAAAAATATACCTGCTAAATTTATATTGACTGTTTTATTCATTTTTTTGGTGGTTTTTGGCTAGTTACTAGGGTTACTGCATGGTGTAGTTCACTCCATGTGGTATTTAATTCTTTTAAAAAAAGCTTCCCGGTTTCGGTTAAGCCATAATATTTTCGTGGTGGTCCGGAGGTCGATTCTTCCCATCTGTAATTTAAAAGACCTGCGTTTTTTAGTCTGGTAAGCAAAGGGTAAATAGTACCTTCCACAACCAGCAATTTGGCATCTTTTAGCGTGCTTAGAATTTCGGCAACATAAGCGTCTTCGTCCTTCAACACAGAAAGAATGCAAAATTCTAATACGCCTTTACGCATTTGTGCTTTTGTGTTTTCTATTTTCATTTGATGTTTTGGTGTTTTAGAAGTTGAATGTAATTCGCATTAAACTTTAATTGATTTTTCTGAAAAATTTAAGTGAATTAATTCATGTTTCTAAAGCTATTTAAAGTTAAACTGTTCATTTTTTGATTGATGATTGATTATTGATGAAATTATTTTGATGCTTCCAATGAAAATTGAAAGTCTATTTATTTTAAAAACTGAATGGTTAACGGATAATTGTAAATCTCGCCATCTCTAGCTTTTAAGCTTGCAATTACAATCAAAATTAGTTCTATAATGAAACCAATAATTGCAAAAGCACCCAGTAGGCCACCTATGTAAAGTAAAGCTGATGGCTTACCAATGTTGATATGGAAATTCTGGAAACCGTTAAAATCTATAAAATCGAAACCATTAAAAATTTTGAAAATAAAGAACGGAACAGATAACGTACCCAAGATTATAGCATAAAGCAAAATGCTAATTTGAAAATTAATAGCCTGTTTCCCATGGCGATCTATAAAGTCTGATTTATCTTTATTTGCTGCCCATAAAATAATAGGTCCAATAAAATTTCCGAAAGGAATAAAGAACCTACTAAAGGTTGATAAATGGATAAAAGTTGCGATGTTTTTTTGATGATTGTCTAGCATAATATTAAAACATATAATAGTTTCTTATGCAAATATATGTCTAAAAGAAGGTACTTTGTAACGCATAGTACTAAAAATTAACATTATTTTAACATTTAAGACTGAAGATATTTTTCATAACTTCGTGAAAAATTAAATATTTTAAAATGACATTAACACCAAGAAAACTAAATGCTTACACCATGTTTAAGTTGCCCGCTGCTTATATATGTGGCGTAAGAACTAAACATATAGATAACAATAAATGTTTAGTAACTGTTAAACATAAGTGGGTAAATCAAAACCCGTTTAAGTCTATGTTTTGGGCAGTGCAAGGTATGGCGGCCGAGTTTGCTACGGGTGCTTTAATGATTGGCAAAATTCAAGATTCTGGCAAACGTGTATCTATGTTAGTAACATCGCAAACTGCAACATTTACAAAAAAAGCTACCGGACGCATTATATTTACTTGTAATGATGGTCTTTTAATAGATGAAGCCTTAAAAACAGCTATTGAAACTGGTGAGGGGCAAACCTTATGGATGGAATCTGTTGGGAAGAATGAAGATGGTGTAGAAGTTTCTACCTTTAAATTTGAATGGAGTATTAAGGTGAAGCAGCCTAAAGTAGCAGTCTAAGCTTTTTACATGCTGAAATTTAAATTTTAAATAAAATTTTGTAACAATATCATAAATACTTCAACATATAAACAATTAATCTTTTAAACTTTTTTTAAAATGACAGCACACGAAATTGATTATAGAATCTACGGAGAAGAAATGCAATACGTAGAAATAGAACTCGATCCGGAAGAAGGAGTAATAGCAGAAGCAGGAAGCTTCATGATGATGGATAGTGGTATACAAATGGAAACTATTTTTGGAGATGGTTCTCAGCAAGATTCAGGATTTTTAGGTAAAATATTAGGAGCTGGAAAACGGATTTTAACAGGAGAAAGTATGTTTATGACGGCTTTTTACAACAACCTAACAGGTAAGCGTAACGTATCATTCGCATCTCCATATCCAGGAAAAATAATCCCAATAGATTTAACAGAATTTGGCGGAAAATTTATCTGTCAAAAAGATGCTTTTCTATGTGCAGCAAAAGGAGTGAGCGTTGGTATCGAGTTTTCTAAAAAATTAGGTCGCGGGCTTTTTGGAGGTGAAGGTTTTATTATGCAAAAGCTTGAAGGCGACGGTATGGCGTTTGTTCATGCTGGCGGAACTATGGCTAAAAAAGAATTAAAATCTGGAGAAATATTACGTGTAGATACCGGTTGTATTGTAGGTTTCGATCAAACTGTAAATTACGATATCGAATTTATTGGAGGAATAAAAAACACTGTTTTTGGAGGCGAAGGTTTGTTTTTTGCAAAATTAGAAGGCCCTGGAACTGTATTTATACAATCTTTACCATTTAGTCGTTTAGCTGGTCGTGTTTTGGCATCTGCACCACGTTCTGGTGGTAATTCTAAAGGAGAAGGTAGTGTGTTAGGTGGTTTAGGCAATTTGCTAGATGGTGATAATAGGTTTTAAAAATAATTACCTCTATACGTTAAAGAAGTAATTGTTAATTCCTATAAATTATATCTGTGAGACCAATGAAACGGGATGAAAAGTGATATTTTATCGACAAAACAAGATAAATTAAATGTTAAAGTTCCTTTAAAACGATTATATAGTTAGATATTTTATTAAATTTATAAAATAAAATCCCTCGAGCCTATAGTATAAATTTACTATTTATTACAAACCTAAAACCTAAATAACATTATGGCAAGAGCAATGCTTGAGTATACTAAAACGGTGCTTAATAAAGTTAGTTTCGATACATCGTTGTTTTGTAAAGAAGTAAAAAAGGCGTTAAGCCGATTATTACCTTACGAGATTGAAGAACTTAAAATATTCATACAATCAATCGTTCATCAAAACCCAGAATTAAATCAATGCTTGGTATATCTAGACCATTAAAATTATAAGCGGCCAAACGGTCGCTTTTTTTTTGATTAAAATATAAATTAATAATTTGGGCGTTACCCTATCGGGTCGGGCTTTACGTTACAAGTCCTCGACCTACCGATTACAAACGGTAGACCTGTGGGCTTTTCACTGCAATCCCTAACGCAGGGCTAAATCAAAAGGTTCTTTCTTTCAAAGCAGTATAGTGTTAAAAATAAAAATTCCGCAAGTTTTTCATATAAAATCAATCTAAACTTTTTTACATTTGCGCAACTATAACTTTACCATTGAAAAATATTTTTGTATTTATTCTACTTATTACGTTTGTAATAAAGCCTCTGTATAACATATGTTATTTGGCTTATTACGAAATAAACGTAGATTATATTACCGAAGTTTTTTGTGTTAATAAAGAAAAAGTAGAGCTAGCCTGTAATGGTAAATGCCATTTAGCAAAACAATTACAAAACGATACAAATTCTCAAGACGATAGTAAAACAGTAAAATTATTATCAGAGTTTCTATTTGCGCTCTATCTTCAAAAAAGTGAAAAATTCAATTTTCAAGACACTCAAATACTTCTAAATAAAAAGGTAAATATTATTTGTAATAAAAGTTATGCTTACAATTTTGAGTATAACCATTTCCGCCCACCAATGGTATAGTTGATTTCTTAAATAGGCAAACTCTGCCTAATAATTACCTTTAAAATCAATTTAACAATACTATAGTAGCCGTCAAAAAATAACGACAGAAAGGCTGTTATAATCATATACCATTACAAATGAAAATTTTAAAATTTGCATTTGCGCTTTTATTATGCGCAACAATTTCTTCATGTTCCTCAGACGATGATAATAATACAGAAGACCTTTCTGGACAAACAGGAGATTTAATACTTAAATTCGATAACGGTGTTGGAGACCAAGATTTTATTTTTGGTACAACTTATACTAGAACAAACGGAGAATCTTACCAATTAACAACTTTAAAATACTTAATAAGTAACGTTAGTTTAAAAGACGATATGGGTAACGTATATACATACCCAGCAGAAAACAACATTTTTATCGTTAGTGAAGCAAACGGAAACACCGCAGGCGAAATCTATATCACTTTAGAAGATGTAGATGCAGCAAACTATACCGAAGTTACTTTTGGAGTTGGTATCGATCAAGATCGTTATGCTTCTGGAGCAGATGGTCAAGGAGATTTTCTTACTACAGCACAAGATGAAGGTATGATGTGGTCTTGGGCAACAGGTTACAGGTTTACTAGATTAGACGGGACGTTTACATCTGCAACAGAAACTGATGCCGCTTTAAACATCCACATGGGGAGTGTTGGTACTGCTGTAGATAACTATAAAGAAACTACCATAACTTTACCAAACGAAGTTTTAGTAAGAGAAGATAAAACACCAGAAATACATATTAAAGCAGATATTTCTCAAGTTTTTGATGGTGTAACTACTGTAAGTTTTGATGATGGTTATGCACAAGTGCATACCGATCCTATTGCCACAGGAGTAATAGCGACTAATTTAAACGGAGCGTTTTCTGTACACCACGTACATAACGACTAATTTTTTTAGATAATAATTTCCTCGGTACAATAACCTACCGAGGAAACTTATTTGTTTTAACGAACAAAGGAGTGTCATTATTAATATCAAAGAAGTAGCATTTGCTTCGTTGGTTTAACTCTTAATCAAATGAAAAAAATAGTTCTTATTGCATGGGCAATAATCAGTGTGCTGGCTTGTTCTAAATCATCCGATACAGAAGTTTACGTTCCGGTTTACTTAAATGTAGAGCAACCGGCTAATTTCCCAGAAATGGTTTATAATCTAGATAATAATCCGGTAACCGAAGCAGGTTTCGAATTAGGAAAAAGCTTGTTTTACGATGGTAAACTCTCATCAAACGATGCTATTCCTTGTGCGTTTTGCCACGAACAAGCTTTTGCTTTTACACATCATGAACATACAGTTAGCCATGGTGTAAATGGAGGTATTGGAACGCGTAATGCTCAACCTATTCAAAATTTAGCGTATCAATCGGAGTTTATGTGGGATGGCGCAGCAACACATCTCGATTTTCAACCTATTATTCCATTAACTTCAGAAGTAGAAATGGGAGAAACCTTGAGCAATGTGCTAAGTAAATTAAGCGCAGATGCGTATTATCAAAAACAATTTCCAAAAGCTTTTGAAGATGGAGAAATAAACAGCGAAAACATGCTAAAAGCATTATCTCAATTTATGCTCATGATGGTATCTTCAAATTCAGATTACGATAAATATATAAGAAATGAAGACGGTGTAACCTTATCCGAAATTGAGTTGGATGGTTTAAACAGTTTTCAAAATAAATGTGCAACGTGCCATGCTACCGATTTATTCACAGACCAAAGTTATAGAAACAATGGCTTGTCAATAAACCCGAAGCTTGATGATAAAGGGCGTTACGATATTTTTGAAGACCCAACCGATTTATATACATTTAAAGTGCCTAGTTTGCGTAACATAGAGTTATCATTACCATATATGCACGATGGACGTTTTTCTACTTTAGAAGCTGTTTTAGATTTTTATGATTCTGGAATGACCGATAATGGTAATGTAGATGAAATATTTACTAGAGCAGATGGTAGTTTGGGCATAAGCCTTTCAGATTACGAAAAAGAAAGCATTATTGCATTTCTTAATACATTAACAGATAACGAGTTTTTAACCGATGATAGATTTTCAGAATATTAAAAAATTAATTGTTTTGTCAGTTGCTTTTATGCTTAGCATATTTGTATTACAAGCCCATGAAATAGATCCTCCTTTTGGCGTACATGAGCATGTTTATGAGCCCATGAGCGTAATGTGTGATTTATGTGGTTGTTCTACAAGTTCAGGGAGTTTTGGTTTTGGTACATTAAGCAATGCTAATTTTGTTGGCATACGCTATATCTATCAAAACTTTGAATCTAGAGATGGCATTTTTTCTAATTCGCCAACAACTAAAGAAACCTTCAATACGTATCAATTATGGGCGCAATTGCCAATTAATGATGCTTTTTATATAAGTGTAAATGTGCCTTACCAAGATTTAAATAGAGAATATTCTGAAGGAAATACAGAAAACCTTAATGGTTTAGGTGATAGTAGTGTTATGGGCTGGTACAAATTGCAGTTTTATAAAAAGGAAAGCGATTCTTTAACTTTTAATACAGAGCGTGAAGCATCGGGACATTCATTGCAATTCGGTATTGGAGCAAAATTACCAACTGGTAAGTTTGAAGAAGCCCTAGCCGATAACGTAAATCCAGGATTTCAAGTAGGAACTGGTAGTGTTGATGGTGTTTTTGCGGTGGGTTATAATTATGGCGCTAATAAATTTGGGGTTAATACACTTATGACGTATTACGTGAAAGGTGAAAACAAAAACGATTATCAATTTGGAAACCAATTTAGTTATTCGGCTAATTTATTCACGACATTTCCGAAGGAAAAATATAATATTATGCCATTTGTTGGTGTGTCTGGAGATGTTTACGATAATATTTCTCAATACGGAGAAACTTTAGTAGATACTGATGGAAAGATTCTAAACGGAACTATAGGCTCAGAATTTGCTATTGAAAAGTTTATTTTTGGAGCAAATTACACTACGCCGCTAAGTCAGGATTTATTTGGAGGCAATGTGAAATCTAAAAATCGTTTCTCACTTTATGTTAATTTTGCTTTATAGTAAAGTTATTCTATATGCATTGCATTCAAAACAAAAAGATTCACAGAAAACTTAAAATCTCTGTGAATCTTTTTTGTTTTATTTATACTTCAAAGGTATAGGTTTTACTTCGGCAATGGGCTAATTATTTTTACATTCTGAAAAGCAATAGCGCCACGAACAACTCCAGAGATAACATCTTGCAAAGCTTCAATAATCTGCATTTTTAATTCACTTTTATGGTAAATTAAGCTCACCTCTCGTGCAGGTGTTGGATCATTAAAATAGTGTAAATTCTCCTTTTCTTTATCGTTAATTTCTAAGGTATGTAAATAGGGCAGTAGTGTCATGCCTAAACCTTCATTCGATAACCTAATTAAGGTTTCAATACTACCGCTTTCTAATTGAAATTTTTCTTCCGTTTGGTTTTTAAAAGTTTTACACAAGTTAATTACGCCATCACGAAAGCAGTGGCCATCTTCTAATAGCAACATATCATCAACTTCTAAATCTGATACATCAATCTTTTTGTTACTATGTAATCTATGGCCTTTAGGAATGTAAGATACAAACGGCTCGAAATAAAGTACACGTTCCTTTATATTTTCATCTTCCAAAGGTGTTGCAGCAATGGCAGCATCTAAATGGCCATCTTTTATGCGTAACATAATTTCTTCGGTGGTTAGCTCCTCAATTTTAAGTTTTACTTTTGGATGTTTTTTTATAAAGTTTTTCAAAAACATAGGCAGTAGAGTAGGCATTACGGTTGGGATAATCCCTAATTTAAATTCACCACCAATAAAGCCTTTTTGTTGATCTACAATATCTTGAATTCTATTAGATTCGTTTACAATGTTTCTAGCTTGTTCTACAATTTTTCGCCCAATATCGGTAAGTTCAATAGGTTTTTTACTTCTATCAAAAATTAGAATATCGAGTTGATCTTCTAATTTCTGAATTTGCATGCTTAAAGTAGGTTGCGTAACAAAACATTTTTCGGCCGCTTTTGTGAAATTTTGGTTTTCAGCAACAGCTAAAACATAGGATAATTGGGTAATCGTCATAGATATCAATTTTGACTATAAAAATATAACATCTATCAATAAAACTTATGATAAAAAAGCTTTTTTATAGATTAAATTTGTGTGAACAAAAAAACACATCAAAATGACTTTAAATACAATAGGATTAGACACAGTAAAAACACATGAGATAGCAAATGATTTAAACCATCTTTTAGCTAATTTTCAAATATATTATCAAAACTTAAGAGGTATTCACTGGAATATTAAAGGAAAACGTTTTTTCGATTTACACGTTAAATTTGAAGAATTATACACCGATGCTAATACAAAAGTGGACGAAATTGCAGAACGTATTTTAACTTTAGGAGCTACACCTTTACATACTTTTGAAGATTATGCAGCAAAAGCACAGGTGCCAGTAGGTAAAAATATTTCGCAAGATGATTTAGCTGTAAGATTGATAGTGGATTCTTTAGCTCAATTATTGAAAATTGAGAGAGAAATACTTGAAAAAGCTGGTGATGCTAGTGATGAAGGTACAGGTTCTATGATGAGCGATTTTATTACCGAACAAGAAAAAACAGTTTGGATGATGAAAGCTTGGTTGAATGAAACGGTTTAAATTAAAACATTTATTAGTAAAAAGAAGACGGTCTGAAAAGATCGTCTTCTTTGTTTTACACGACTATTTTAAAGTATAATGTTCATTTCTAAATCGGTATTTGTAACCTCAAATTTTGCGTTAGCAAATTGAGGAGGGCCAAAACTCATTGAGTTGTTAGATGTTCCAAAGGCTTCTTTTGGTCTGCCTGTTTCTCCAAAATCCATTTTATTATTGTCGTTAGTATCATGAAGTACTATAATGGCGTATGTTCCAGGAGTTACACCTTCAAATTGCACATCAACTTTACCATCAATAATTTCAGCTTTAATATTTTTTAAACCAGCACCCTTCATAAAGGTTTGTTCATTGTGTAGTGTTAAAATAACATGGCCATCATGAGATGGTAATTTGTCTATCTTTACATTAATAAGTTGGGTTTTTTTAGCGCTTTCAGTGTTTTGAGCATTGGTGAAAGTTATAGAAAATAATAGAACGAAAATAAATAAAAAAGTCTTCATAGTAGTATATGTTTATTTGATTAATACTTCAAATATCTAAAACAAACACAGAATTTAATAATACAGTTTACCGAAATGTAGAATTATAATGATGAACTGTAATAACACTTTAAAATATTACTTTATAGACTTCTTTTCGGCACGTTCTACAATAGTAATTGCGGCAATTAAATCATTGATTTTCATTTCTTCAAAATCCTCATCAACAATAAAAGGAGCTAGTTTATCTGTATTAAAGTTATAAATCTTCCAACGTTTAAACTGGTATTCCAAAGCGGTAAAGTTTTCTACCCAATCACCAGAGTTTAAATACATGGTTCTCCCGTGTTTGTTTTCAATATACTCCATTTTAGGTTGGTGTATATGCCCACAAATTACATAGTCGTAACCTTTTTCTATCGCAAGTTCCGCAATTACTTTTTCGAAATCATTAATATATTTTACAGCACCCTTAACGCCATTTTTTACTTTTTTAGAAAGTGAATAGCGTTCTTTTCCACGTTTATCTAAATACCAATTTACACCACGATTAATTAGCGTTAATACATCATAACCATAACCGCCCAATTTAGCCAGCCATTTAGCATTTTGTATAGAAACATCAAAAACATCACCATGAAAAAACCATGCTTTTTGTCCGTCTAAATCCAAAACAGCTTTATCTACAATAGAAATATTACCGATGGTTGTATCGCTAAATTTTCTAAGCATTTCATCATGGTTTCCAGTAATGTAAATAACTTCGACACCATTCGATGCCATTGTCATTATTTTTTTTATAACCTTTAAATGCGATTTTGGGAAATAACGTTTACTAAATTGCCAAATATCAATAATATCGCCATTTAAAATTAATTTTTTAGGGTCAATACTATTTAAATAGGTAAGTAAATGTTTTGCATGGCATCCGTAAGTACCCAAATGCACATCGGAAATGACAGCAATTTCTATTTTACGTTTTATTTTCAAAAGGAGCAGTGTTGTTTTGTGTAAATCTCTATTAATTAAGTCAGATTTATATTACTTAAAGTTTACCATATAATTAACTAATTATGAGGTAATTGTTAAGTCAATGTTACGCTGTTGTTAGAGCTTTTATTGGCTAGTAAAGCAATTCAAGGTAATCAAAATAACAGATTCCGTTAAATACGATTTATTAATAGAAATAGATTTTTTACTGAAAATAAACATTAATATATTTTTAATTTCAGGACTAAACTTTCTATAAACTTTTGTTTAACAAATTCAATATAATTTGTGAAATTCATGATAATCTATGTTTTCAGTAAAGATTTTATTCAACTAAATTCGTCAAATTCATGGCTATAGTTTAATTTAGCAAAAAATTGAAATCATGGCAGGTAACACCTTCGGAAAACTATTTACTTTAGCAACTTATGGCGAATCGCACGGTCCAGCATTAGGAGGTGTTATAGATGGCTGTCCATCAGGGATTGAGTTAGATTTAGATGAAATTCAAAACGAATTAAACCGAAGAAAGCCAGGCCAATCTGCTATCGTTACACAACGTAAAGAACCGGATACCGTAAAATTTCATTCAGGTATTTTCGAGGGCGTAACTACAGGGACATCTATTGGTTTTGTTATCGAAAACACCAACCAAAAATCTCACGATTATAGTCATATAAAAGACAGTTACCGTCCCAGTCATGCCGATTATACTTACGATAAAAAATACGGAGTTCGCGATTATCGTGGTGGTGGTCGTAGTTCGGCACGTGAAACTGCATGTCGCGTAGTTGCTGGTGCCATAGCTAAACAAATGCTAAAAGGAATCGAAATTACAGCCTACGTTTCTGGCGTTGGTACCATGAAATTAGATAAACCATATAACGAGTTAGATCTTACGCTAGTAGAATCTAATATTGTACGTTGTCCAGACAAAGAGATGGCAGCAAACATGGAAACTTATATTAAGGAAGTACGTGGAAAAGGGGATACCGTTGGTGGAATTGTAAGCTGTGTTATTAAAAATGTACCTGTTGGTTTGGGTGAGCCGGTTTTCGATAAGTTACATGCCGAACTTGGTAAAGCCATGCTATCCATTAACGCTGTAAAAGGTTTTGAATATGGTAGCGGATTCCATGGTAGTACCATGTATGGAAGCGATCATAACGATGCTTTTAATAGTGATGGAACTACTAAAACAAACTATTCTGGTGGAATTCAAGGCGGTATAAGCAACGGTATGGATATCTATTTCAACGTCGCTTTCAAACCTGTAGCCACACTAATTCAAAAATACGAAACCATCGATAAAGATGGTAATTATGTAGAAATGCAAGGTAAGGGCCGTCACGATCCATGTGTTGTACCACGCGCCGTACCAATTGTAGAGGCTATGGCAGCACTTGTTTTAGCAGATTTTAAATTAATAAATAAGCTTTATAATTAAATTTATTATTAGAAGCTATTTCCCGCTTTCAGCTATATTTTTTTATGTGCCGAACTTGTTTCTCTATTTAATAAGGATATGGCTTAATCAACCATTTTTACTAGTTTAATAACTTATAGGCTAAATACATAAAAAGGATGCCGCTTCAATCAGGGCTAACCTATTTGCCAACTTCTGTACTTTTATAAGTGTGCCATTTTACTTATTTCTGCGGATGCTTTTATTATTAAAAAACACATTTAATTCACTTTTCGTTCGTTTATTCTGTAGAAATGTTCGAATTCGTAATTAAAAACTCAATAAAACTTCATTTTTTTACAGTAAACTCATAGCAAATCTGCTTTTTTTCATACTAAAAATACTTATATTGTGTCAAAATTTTAAACACTTAAAAAGTATCCCTAGCTTATATGAAGAAACTTGCAATGCACTGGAAGATTATAATAGGAATGGTTCTCGGAATCATTTTTGGTTTTATTATGAATAACGTAACTGGTGGTCGTGGTTTTGTTGGCGACTGGATTGCACCTTTCGGGAAAATATTCATCAATCTTCTAAAACTTATTGCAGTTCCTTTAATATTGGCGTCTTTAATAAAAGGAGTCACCGATTTAAAAGATATTTCGAAAATAAAAAATATGGGTTTGCGTACCATTGGTATTTATGTAGCAACTACCGTTGTTGCTATTATTATTGGTTTAAGCATTGTAAATATTGTAAAGCCTGGGGTTGGAATGCCCGAGGAAACCATTGAAAAAATTAAATTAAGATACGCTAACGATGCAGGTGTTGCCGATAAATTAATGAAAGCATCTGCTCAAAAAGATGCCGGGCCACTGCAATCCTTAGTCGATATTTTTCCAAGTAATATATTTCAATCCTTTGTAGAAGCATCGATGTTACAAGTTATCTTTTTTGCGCTTTTTGTTGGTATCTGTTTACTTTTAATTGGCGAGAAAAAAGCAAAACCATTAATAGATTTCTTCGATTCTTTAAACGAGGTTGTTATGAAAATGGTAGATTTAATAATGCTTTTTGCACCATATGCCGTGTTTGCATTATTAGCTAATGTTATTATCGCTTTCGATGATACCGAAATTTTAATAAAATTATTATACTATGCGTTTTGTGTAGTTGGAGGCTTAATTTTAATGATTGGCTTCTACATGATTTTAGTAAGCGTTTATACCAAAAAATCACCATTATGGTTTTTAAAGCAAATAAGTCCGGCGCAATTATTAGCCTTTTCTACAAGTAGTAGTGCAGCAACCTTGCCAGTAACTATGGAGCGTGTAGAAGAACACTTAGGTGTAGATGGAGAAGTTGCAGGTTTTGTTTTGCCAGTTGGAGCTACAGTAAATATGGATGGTACAAGTCTTTACCAAGGTATTGCTGCGGTTTTTATAATGCAGGTTATTTGGCCCGAAGGCTTAACGTTTACAAACCAATTGGTTATTGTGGCAACCGCTTTATTGGCATCAATTGGTAGTGCTGCCGTGCCAAGTGCAGGTATGGTGATGCTGGTTATTGTTTTAGAATCCATCGGTTTCCCAGCCGAATTATTACCTATTGGGCTAGCATTAATTTTTGCAGTAGATAGACCTTTAGATATGTGTAGAACTGTTGTAAACGTAACAGGAGATGCTACGGTTGCAATGATTGTTGCAAAATCTTTAGGTAAGCTACATGATCCTAAACCTAAAGAATGGGACGATAATTATGAGGAAGTAAAATAAAAGTTTTTTATATGAAAGCTAACATATCTATAACAGATCCAATAGTTTCAGTAGAGTGGCTGGAGTCTCATCGGAATTCTGAAAATCTCATTATTTTAGATGGTTCAATAAATAAAGTATTTGATGCTGCTTTAAAGCAAATTCCAAACACAAGACTTTTTGATATAAAAAAGAAGTTTAGTGATCTGTCTAACGAATTTCCGAGTGCTTTTCCTTCTGAAGAGCAATTTCAAAAAGAAGCTCAAAATTTAGGAATAAATAATAATAGTGCTATTGTGGTTTACGACGATAAAGGCATTTATTCTAGCGCACGTGTTTGGTGGTTATTTAAAGCATTTGGTTATACCAATGTGGCTGTTTTAAATGGCGGGTTTCCTGCTTGGTTAAAGGCAGAATTACCAACCGAGACTATGACGAATTATACAGGTGAAAAAGGTGATTTCACAGCTAAGCTTCAACCTGATTTTATGCAATTTTTTAATGATGTAAAAGCAGCTTCGAAAAACAAAACACATACTATTATTGATGCACGTTCGGCAGGGCGTTATAATTGCGAAGTTCTAGAACCTCGCGAAGGTTTGCGTATGGGGACTATTCCTAATTCTGTTAATTTACCTTTTACAGATTTATTAATCGATGGCGTTTTAAAACCTAGAGTAGAGCTAGAAAAAGCTTTTTATATGCTAGCAGAAAAAGACGATGCTATTATATTTTCTTGCGGATCTGGTTTAACAGCGTGTGTCTTAGCTTTAGGAGCCGAAATTTCTGGATATAAAAACCTATCAGTTTATGATGGTTCTTGGACAGAGTGGGGGAGTTTGGTAGAAGCGTAGAACGTTTTAACTTAGTACTTACATTTATAGAGTGAAAAGTGAATTCTTTCCCTTTTTATTTATTTTTTTTAAAAGAAATAAATAGCTTATTCTCGAATTTAATACCCAAGTAACCTTAATTTAAAATGTGTTTTTTAAGATAAAGGTCTAAATGAAATATTAAACCTTGAATATTTAGAAGAAGCTCAAAGAGATTTTATGAGAGATAAATGATGTAACAAAATTTAATTAAGGTAGTTACTCATAATTTATAAAAAAAATATAGGCTTGTGTACTCAATCCAAGGTTCTATTTTTTATAAAATCAGCTAAATATAAAATACGGGATTTAAGAGATAAACAAACTCAAAATATTTATATTTAGCTAAGTTTTAAACTGGAATTTAGTGCCTATTATCTGTTCTGTATTTATTATGCTAAACGGTTTATCGCATTACAAAAAAAACTTGTCTAAAAAATAAAATATAGAAAAAATATGTTCGGAATTAAACACATAAAATTTGACTCAATGACTTATGTATTTCATTTTAAAAATGGAAACATAAAACGTGAAGGAAGAGGTCTTTCTTTTTTCTATTTTGCACCAAATAGTTCTATTGCAGCCATTCCAATGGGAAGTAATGATTTACCTTTTGTATTTAATGAATCTACTAACGATTATCAAACGGTAACTATTCAAGGACAAATTAGTTATAAAATAAATGACCCAAAAATTTTAGCCGATGTTTTAGACTTCACAGTTCAAGATAACGGACAATATAAAAGAAATGATATTGAAAAATTAAACCAAAGAATAATTAACGAAGCTCAAACAGCAACTTCTGCATATATTCATGGAATAAAATTGAAAGAAGCTATTCGTTCTGCCAAAGCAATAGAGCAAAATATTACGGAAGGGCTAAAATCTTCTTCGGCAATTAGAATGTTAGGTATTGAAATTCTTGGAGCAAATATTCTTGCAATTCAAGCAACTCCTGAAATGGCAAGAGCATTAGAAACAGAAACTCGTGAAAAACTGCAGCAAGAAGCAGATCTAGCAGTTTATGAAAGAAGAAATTTTGCAGTAGAACAGGAACGAATAATTAAAGAATCTGAACTTAACACTGAGATTGCTGTTGAAGAAAAACAAAAGCAAATTGCTGAAAAGAAAATGGAATCCGATGTTCAAAAGGCTGATAACCAAAGAAAATTGAGAGAAATGAAGTTAGAAGCAGATATTTCGGTTGAAAATCAACGTAAATCTCTAATTGAACAAAAAACTGAGAACGACAAAAAAGAAGCTGAAACAAAAGGTTATGTTTTAGAAACCACATTAAAACCGTATCGTGATATGGATTGGAAAACCTTAACGGCTTTAAATAATAATTCAGATCCAAGATTCAATATCTCTCTTGCCTTTAGAGAATTAGCTGATAATGCTGATAAAATAGGGAACTTAAATATTAGTCCTGATTTATTAGATTCAATATTAAACGAAAAAGGAAAAACTAGATAATGAGTTTCGAGTATGCTATAATTGTAAAAAATAAAACTCGACTTGAATCGCTTATTGAAAGATTTAACACTAAGGCTCAGGCAAAGTTTTACATTGAAAGACTTGGAGGAAACTTTGAAGAATATGAAATCGAAGATGAAATATTTAGACATTCATTAAATTCTCTGCAAACTCAATTGTCAAAAGTTATAAAAAATAAAACGATTGATAGACAATTTGTTTCTTCCTATATTTTCTCAGCTAAGAACATAATTATTGTAATAGGGCAAGATGGACTTGTAGCTAATACTGCTAAGTATTCTGTTAACTTACCCATTATAGCTGTAAATCCAGATACAGATAGGTATGATGGAATATTGTTGCCATTTAATATTTCAAACTTTATTCAAGGTGTAGAAAATGTATTAACAAATAAATACAACTCTAAAATTATGAATTTTGCAGAAGCAAAATTAAATGATGGGCAAAGATTATTAGCTTTTAATGATTTATTTATAGGAGCTTCTTCTCACGTTTCAGCACGATATAAATTAACTTTTAATAACAAGACCGAGCAACATTCTTCAAGTGGAATTATAGTATCTACTCCAGCAGGAGCAACAGGGTGGTTGAGTTCAATTTTTAATATGGCTTATGGTGTTGCAAATTTGTTTGAGAAAAACTTAACCATAAAACACCCTAAACTAAAAGATAAAGATTTACTTTTTGCTGTAAGAGAACCTTTTAAAAGTATTCGAACTCAAACGGAAATATCCGCAGGAGTAATACGTAACAATACTTTAAAAATAGAATCTTTTATGCCAAATAATGGAATAATATTTAGTGACGGTGTTGAAAAAGATTTTTTGAATTTTAATAGTGGTTCTATAGCAACAATTGGAATAGCTAAAGAAACCGCAAACATTGTGCAGAAATAATGTTATACAAAAAGTATTAAATCTAAATTCGGTATGTGTTTACAAAGTGATTCCATTAAATGCAAAAGTAAGTGTGTTTTACCTTGTAAAGGCTATAGTCAAAAGCATGATAAAAATATTAAAAAAACTTAGCTGGTTAATTATTTATTTACTGTTCAATGCAGTTATATTTTTTATCGAAATACATGTGTTATTTAAAAAGAATGATACAAATTATAGCAGTAATAGTGGGTTTAGCTTATTAGATCAATTCTTTAATATTCTTGAAGGATTTGCAATAGTTGGTTTTGTATATGCAGCTGTAGGTTTAACTATAGTATCATTTATGCTATTTATACCATTACAGATTTATTATATAGAAGTAAAATACAAAAACAATAAGAACAAATTTTGGTTTAGCTTATTAGTATCTTTCTCTGTAGTAATCATTTTAAAATTGATTTTACATTGTTGGAGGTTTGTTGATTTAAATTATTTATAGAGCTGTTTCCTTAAACGGAATAAATATTATCAAGATTTTAAATAGGAAAGATATTTTAATCGTATTTAAATCCTATTTTCGTTAAAATATCACCTATTTATCAATAAAGTTTAATCCCCAAATTACTTTAACCAAATGAAAAACAGAATTACAATTTTGAATAAGAAGATTATAGTATCAATGTCTTTTATCTTCTTATTTACAAGTATCAATACATTTTCTCAAGAAGAAATTTATGTAGACAATCAATTAAGCTCCCCTTGTTTAGGAACATATTCAATTAGTAATCGCGATTGTACGGGTAGCGACGGTAATGCTTATAATACATTAGCAGGTGCCGCAGCAGTTGCTTCTGCCGGCGATACTGTTTTTATTCGTGAAGGTGTTTTTACCTCTCAGTTAAAGCCTATAAATTCTGGTACAGCTATAGATAGAATAATTTATAAAAACTATGAAAACGAAGAAGTTTTGATTACAGGAGTATCGCTTTCACCTGCAGTTTTTATTTATGAAGTCGATTATATTACAATAGAAGGCTTAAATATTGAGAATGTGAGAAGATGGTTAAATGTCTTAGGAGCCAACAATATTATATTAAAAAATAATACATTTAAAGATGCTTTAGATTCTGGTGGTAGTTCTAAAACAGGATTATTTTTTCAAAACTCAGATTACAATAGAATTACAAATAATGTAATAGATAATTCAACTCAGGATAATATAGGGTTAGTTCAATCTAATTATAATTTAATTGATAATAATACAATAACTCGAGCTGAACACGTTTTATGGACTATTAAGTGTAGTAATTATAATGTAATTAGAGAAAATTATTTTCATAATGAACTACAGAAAATAGGAGAAGTTTACGATTGCGATAATGTTGGGCATGGAGATTCTCCATACAATAAAATTACTTCGCTTAACGATACAAAGCATAACGTAATAGAGCATAATATATTTGCTTTTACCACTTCGCCTGTTAATGCATCACCTTATTCAGGCATTCAATATGCTGGTCAAAACGGTATTATTAGAAATAATGTATTTTACGATTGTCAAGGCCCTCCAATATCTTTAACCTTATATTCTGATGAAGCTACTTTTAATTATGGAAATAGAATCTATAATAATGATTTTTATAACAATGAATTTGGTGCAATAGACATATCTGGATCGACATCTCATACATTCAGTGATCAGGAAATTAAAAACAACATTCTTTTTAAGAACAAGTTTATTCAGAGAGATACACGTTGGTCATGGTATACAGAACTTAATAATAAGCCTGTTCAGGTTTTTACTGGTAGAACTACAGATGTAATATTAGATAATAATAATATCTTTAATTCGGAAATAGATGAATTATATACCATAGCGTATGGTAGTCGTAATTCTTCGTCTAACCCAGATTCTAAATCTTTAACTTGGTGGGAAACCAATTATCCACAGTTATTTTTAAATAGTCTTCAAGTTAATCCAAACTTTGTAGATGCATCGGTTTATAATTTTAATTTATCAGAAGGTAGCCCAATGATTGATGCTGGTGGTTTTCTTACTGTAACTTCTTCATCAGGAAGTGGCAAAACAATGGTAGTTGCAGATGCTTCTTATTTTGTTGATGATTTTGGTATTGCCGATTTTACTGGAGATACAATACAATTAGAAGGTCAAAATGAAAGGGCTGTTATAACGAGCATAAATTATGGAACTAACACGCTAACGTTAGATGTTGCGTTAACTTGGAGTTCTGGTCAGAAATTAAGTAGATCGTATAGCGGAACTGCTCCTGATGTTGGTGCATTTGAATATGATAACGGAAGTTCTTTAGGTATAGAATTAGAATATGATGATTCGAATTTTAAAATGTATCCTAATCCAACAACGTCTATAGTTACAGTAGAATTAAGTACTATCGGAAGTAGTAATATCACTAGTTTATCTATTCTTAATTTATTAGGCGCTACACTTTATAATAGTTCTATAGATAATAAAAAAGTTGTTGAGTTTGATATGAAGGATTTACCTAATGGTGTTTATTTATTAAAAATTAATACAGAAAGTAAACAGATGATAAAAAGAATTGTGAAAAACTAAACTAATCGATTGGTATTCTTAATTTTTATTAAATAAAGATGTCGATAACTAATTTTAGTGATAGTACATTTTACAAATAAAAACCAAGAAATATCTCCAGCAAATAATGCTCAAAAATGCAAATACCATATTTTTGAGCATTATTCTTATAGAATATTTAGAGGAATTGAATTTATATTAAAATAGTTTTTTTTTAATGTATTAGGTCATTAATAAAAGTTAGTTTTCAAATAAAAAAAAATCAGAATAATTATCCTTTTGCATAAATTTTTGGCAATGAAATTTTGAATTTCACAGCTAATAATCTTGTTATTGCGACCACAACACCAGAAATAACAAATACCCAATTATCCTGAATAGGGAATTCACTTAGAACGAAATAAGTAATGCCTCCTAAAATACAGGCTGTAGCATAAATTTCTTCTCTAAAAATCACTGGAATTTCGTTGCATAAAATATCACGCATTACTCCACCAAAACTAGCTGTCATGGTACCTAATGAAATACAAATAAAAGGGTGAAGTCCGGCTTCCATTCCTTTTTGTATACCAACAAGAGTGTAAATACTTATGCCAATAGTATCGAATAAAAATAAAGATGTACGCAGATAATTAATTTTAGTTCTAAGAATAATAGCCACTACTGAAGACGCTAAAATAATATAGGTATATGTAATGTTTTGCATCCAGGTTACAGGAGTGTTTCCAATAAGTAAATCGCGAAGTGTACCTCCACCTACAGCGGTTACGAAAGCAATAATTAAAATGCCAAATAAGTCCATTTTTTTATTAATGGCAATTAATACTCCAGAAATGGAAAAGGCAATAACTCCTAAGATATCGATGATGTATATCATAATTACTAATTATAAGTTAAGCCTAATTTCGCGTTAGGGATTAAGGCATTGTTGAAGCTCTTTTTGTGTTGTTGCACCTATGCAACATAAAAAAGCGACTGCCGAAAGCCCGACCCTTGTGGTAACGCCAAAAAAGGTTTGCAAAATTAGTCTATTTTAGAACTTTAATGGTGTTTGATTTTGATATTTTTCGACTTTAAATAAATGATTTTTACTGCTAGTCTCCTATAATAAATTATCAATCTACATGTTTTGAGTATAATAATTATAATCTTTCATGATAACATCTATAAACTCCATGTCGGTTTTTTGTTTCACTTCTTTTATATCGACTACTTCAATAAGTTTTTTACGCAGTTTTATTAAAGTTGGATAATCATGAGATGCTTTTGCGGTGGTGAATGTTTCTTTTATAATTCGTGCATCATTATCCGATAATTTTATCACGTTCGGGTAGGTGGGTTTATAATCGTCGGATAAGTTTTCGAGTATGGTATGGCTAATATTTACCTTATTACTAAGTGTGATAACGGATGTTCCTGCTGTAATATCGCCCAATCTTTGGTTTTTGTTACTCGAGATTATGGATATTAATGCTACAACACCGCTGAGCATATTTAAATCGATAATGCGAAAAAACCAACGAATTAAAAAATCGGCCAGTGTTGCTTGGTAACCATCAATTTTTACTACTTTTATTTTTAAAATACGTTTGCCAAGTGTTTGTCCGTCGAGAAGAGTTTCAAAAACTAAAGTGTACAAAATTACTGGTAAATAGCATGTTACGTAAATGGCGCCTTTAGACCAATTATCCATGTCTTGAATTAAATCGGGGACATTAAATAGATTAAAAAGGAGTTGATAAACTACAATAATGTAGGCTATTTTTATAATCCAATCGATACCATATGCCAAGATGCGCTCTCCAACGCTGGCAGCTGTAAAATTTATATTAACATTTTGTGTGGTATTTATTTGTAACTCTACCATGAATTGTTTTAATTTGGTTAACAATGAGAGAAGTTGCATTTATCAAACAAAACAAAGAAAAGTGGCTGGATTTTGAAAAAGCTATTTTTGGAAAAACTTTAAAGAACCCAGATGAATTAGCATCTCTTTATATTCATTTGGTAAACGATCTATCTTACGCTCAAACCTATTATCCCAAAAGTAAAACAATTCTTTATTTAAACAACTTAGCAGCCAAAGCTTTTCAGAAAATTTATAAAACAAAACGCGAAGACACCAATAGATTCGTACAGTTTTGGAAGGTTGAAGTGCCTTTAATTGTTTACGAAAATAGGCGATATGTGCTTTATGCCTTCGCAATTTTTTTAACTTTTGTGGGTATTGGAGCTTTATCTGCTGCTTTTGATGATTCTTTTGTGCGCCTTATTTTAGGCGATCATTATGTAAATATGACTCTCGAAAATATTGAAAAAGGCGATCCTGTGGCTGTTTATAAAAGCGGTAGTAACTGGGGAAGTTTTATTGGCATTACGCTCAATAATTTATATGTAGGTATTAAGTCTTTTATATTTGGTGTTTTTGGCGGTATTGGCACGGGATATATATTGCTAAGCAACGGTATTATGTTGGGGGCTTTTCAGTTTATGTTTCAAAAGCATGGCGTATTATGGGAAAGTGTTCGTGGTATTTGGATTCATGGCGCTATGGAAATTTTTGCCATTGTTATAGAAGGTGCAGCTGGTTTAATTTTAGGAGCAAGTATCTTATTTCCAAAAACATATTCTAGAGTTACAAGCTTTAAAATGGGTATGAAGGATGGGGTTAAAATTTTAATTAGCACCTTTCCGTTTACTATTGCAGCAGGATTTCTAGAAGGTTTTGTAACACGATATTCTAATATAATGCCCAATTGGTTATCGGTTGGTATTATTTTAATTACACTAAGTATTATTTCTTTTTACTATTTAATTTACCCATTTATTTTGAATAAAAAATTTAGAAAAGCACATGGAATTATATAGATCACGAGGTTTTAGCGAGTTTTTTCAAGATACTTTTTCGTTTATTAAACAAAACGGGAAACACTTTTTTAGAGAATATTTTATTGTAAACGGTATCTTTTTGTTGGTTTTGGCAGTTTTAGGCTATTTCTTCACAAAATTTTATACCGATTTTATTTTTGGAAATATTTTAAACAACAAAAGCACCACGGCTTTAGATGATTATATGAACGATAATTTCGTTTTGTTTTTAGCCATTTTAGCGATATTCTTAATAGTTGCTATGGTTGCAGGTATTGTTTCTTACGCTTTTCCGTTTATTTATTTGAAATTATATAACCACAAGGGAGGAACAAATTTTGAAACACGAGATATTTTACGTAGTTATAAAAGCAATATTAGTAAATTATTTATTTTTATTCTTTGCTGTATAGCCATTTCAATCCCCATGTTAATCTTATTTGTAATTGGAGCCTTCGTTTTAACAATTACCATTATAGGTATTATGGCAATTCCTCTTTTAGTTGGTGCTTTCATGCTATTTTATGGCATGGCTTTAATGGAGTATTTAGAAGGTGATAAAGGTATTTGGGATTGTTTTGCTTATTCATGGGATTTATTAAAATCTAAGTTTTGGGCGGCCGTTGGTAGCGTTGGTTTGTTTTATTTAATAATTTACATAATCCAAAATATAATCTCCATTATTCCTTATTTTTTTGGAATGGCAAGTATGTTTACTACCGTTCAAGACGGAAGTGCTAATGCGCAAGATGTTGGAGCAACCATGACGGTTGTTATGCTTATCGTCTTCTTTTTAACCTTTTTTGTGAGTGCTATTTTAGGAAATGTTGTGCAACTTAATCAAGGTGTTGTTTTTTATAGTTTGAAAGAAGAAAAAGAGAATATAAACACCAAAAGTGTTATAGATCAAATTGGTTCGGGTGAGTAGAAAGCAATATTTACATATCGTTTTGTTAGTATTCGGACTGTTTTTTTATTCTGAAACTATTTCGGCCAAGAGCTTCACAACTTTTGAGACGGTTTTAGTAGAACAGGATAGTTTGCAAATTGATACAGCATCTGTTGAAAAACGACATTTCGAAAATTTAAAAACTCTTTATACAGGTGAAGATTATGTTTACGATCGTACGGTTGAAAGTTCTGGCTGGTGGACACGATTTAAACAATGGTTGAGTGAGTTTCTTAGAGATTTCTTTAAAATGAAAGGTGAAAAGCAATCGTCTGCATTTACCGATATTGCTCTTAAAATAGGAGCTGTTGCAGTTATACTATTAGTGATTTTCTTCATTTTTAAAGCAGTCATGAATAGTGAAGGTAAATGGGTTTTCGGGAAAGGTTCCGATAAAAACATTATCCCTGTTAGCGATATTGAAGCCAATATTCATGCTACAGATTTTAAAACCCTTATTGCTTCCGCGGAAGCAGAACATAATTACAGATTAGCAATTCGATATTACTATTTGTGGCTTTTAAAGGATTTAACTAATGCTGAAATTATTGAATACGATGTTGAAAAAACAAACAGCGATTATCAAAATGAAATATCTACAAAGTCTTTAAAAGATGGTTTTTCATATACATCATATTTGTACAATTATATTTGGTATGGCGAGTTTGACGTTAATGAAAACGAGTTCAATAAAGCTAAAGATGCTTTTATTCAATTTTTAAAATCGATAAAAGCATGAACAAAACGGTAAAAATATATATAGTTTTGCTCATCCTTCTTTTTGCAGGAGCAACAGCCATTGAGTTTTCTAGGGAAAAGCCAATTAATTGGGACCGAACGTTTAATGAAACTCATAAAATACCATACGGTACATTTATTTTTTACGATCAGCTTAAAAATTTATTTCCCGAAAGTACTGTAAAAACTATAAAAACGACACCTTACGAGTATTTCGATGCGCTTTATAATTTTCAAGATAGCATATATGAAACAAGCGGAACTTATATGGTTATTAATAATTATGCTGGCCTTGATGATGTATCGGCACAAGAATTATTAGATTTTGCAGCACACGGAAATGATGTGTTTATGTCCTCGCATTTTCCATCTCAAAATATTCAAGACTCATTAGGCGTCGATGTAGAAAGTGATTATAATTTTAAAGGAAAAGCTAATTTAAGTTTTGAAAATAGCGAGTTTAAAAACGATTCTATTAACATCGAAAAGGGTTTAGGGAATTATTACTTTAAGGAGTTAGATTCTGTTTCAACTACGGTTTTAGGCTATCAAAAATTCGATTCTATTCAGCATATAAATTATGTAAAGGTTGAATACGGTGCGGGTAATTTCTATTTGCATCTTCAGCCAATCGTGTTTACCAATTATCATTTGTTAAAAAAGGATAATAAAAAATATGCCGAAGCTGCACTTTCTTATGTTTCTAACGATACTATTCATTTCGATTCTGTAAACAAAATTGGTAAAGATTTAGGGAGCTCCCCATTACGTTTTATTCTAAAAACTCCTGCGTTGCGTTGGGCGTGGTTTTTGGCGATATTCACATTAATTTGCTTTATGATTTTTAATGCTAAGCGTCGTCAGCGTATTGTAAAGACTATAAAACCGAACGAAAATACAACAGTTGCTTTTACAAAAACGATTGGTAATTTGTATTATGAAACTAAGGAACACGACACTATTATTGATAAAAAAATCACATACTTTTTAGAATATTTAAGGCGTGAGTATTTTTTAGATACGCAGCTTCTAGACGAAAAATTTATTAAGAATTTAAGTCTGAAATCGAATAAGAAACAAGACACTATAAAACGATTAATTAATTTAATTTTACAATTGAAAGCCAAACGACATTTAGAAGAGGCCGATTTGTTAAGGTTAAACAAAGCTATTGAAGCTTTTTATAATAAATAATTATGGACGAAAACATCACGCCAAACAATGATAATTTAGATTTAGGAAACCAACAGCAAGATTTTGAAAATACCCTTTCGGGGAATGATGCTGTACCCGAATCTAATTTGGATTTTAAAAACCGTATCGATTTAAGCGAATTGCAACGAGGTATTGCACTTATCAAGGACGAAATAGGTAAGGTTATTGTAGGGCAAAAAGGAATGATAGATATGCTTATTGCATCCATTCTTGCAAACGGACATTCTTTAATAGAAGGTGTACCTGGTGTTGCAAAAACTATTTCGGCTAAGTTGTTAGCTAAATCTTTAGATGTTGGCTTTAGTCGTATTCAATTTACACCAGATTTAATGCCAAGTGATATTTTAGGGACATCGATTTTCGATATGAAATCTTCGGAATTTCAATTTAAAAAAGGACCTATTTTCTCTAATATGATTTTAATAGATGAAATAAATCGTGCACCAGCAAAAACGCAAGCCGCTTTGTTCGAGGTGATGGAAGAACGTCAAATTACTATCGATGGAAATAAATTCATAATGGATTTACCATTCATTGTTTTAGCGACACAAAACCCTATAGAGCAGGAAGGGACTTACCGTTTACCCGAAGCACAGTTAGACCGCTTTCTTTTTAAAATCGATATCGATTATCCAAATTTAGAAGAAGAAATAGAAATTATAAACAGAGAGCAAGCCTTACAAGGTGGATCGAAGACCGATAAAATTACAGCCCATTTAAGTAAAGCTGATATTTCTAAATTTCAAGTTTTGGTTAGTCAAATTATAATCGAATCACATTTGGTAAAATACATAGCCGATATTATTGTGAATACACGAAGCAATCCGTTTTTATATTTAGGAGCTTCACCACGTGCATCAATTGCAATTTTAAAAGCCAGTAAAGCCTTTGCAGCCATGAACGGACGTGATTTTGTAACACCAGAAGATATTAAGCAAGCAGCTATTCCTGTGTTGCAACACCGTGTTATTGTAACTCCAGAACGCGAAATGGAAGGTGTAACATCGAAACAGATTATTAAACAAATTATAGAAGCTGTAGAGATTCCTAGGTAGAGGTTTTTAAGTATTTAATTTGCAGTGAATAAGTATGTGGTACTCAGTATTCAGTAAAAAAAAGTAAGCAATATCCAGTAACTAACAACGAATATCTATAAATCAATAACAAAAACATTGAAACGTATTAAACCTTTTTACATACAAAATAGATTTTTCTACGCATGCTTAGCTATTATGGTTTTGTTTGTTTTAAGCTTTTTAGAGCCAAGATTGTTTAATTTGGTAAAGCTGTTATTGCTAGGGCTTTTTGCGCTAACTATTTTGGATACTATATTACTTTTTGTAGCTAAAAAGGGAATAAAAGGAACAAGGAAGTTGCCTGAGAAATTCTCGAATGGTGATCAAAATCCAATTGGTATTTCAGTTGAAAATTTCTATACATTTCCTGTTTATATTCAAATTATTGATGAAATCCCCATACAGTTTCAAGTTCGTGATTTTAAAATTGATAGAAAATTAGATGCTTCCAGCTTAACGGAATTGGAGTATGAACTGCGCCCAACAGAGCGTGGCGAATATCAATTCGGGAAACTTAATATTTATGTATCTTCTGTTTTTGGATTAATTTCTAGACGTTTTTGGTTTGATGATGATGTGATGATACCAACGTATCCTAGTTTTATTCAATTAAGAAAATATAACCTGCTTGCTATAAGTAATAATTTATTACAATATGGTATTAAAAAAGTTAGAAAACTTGGACATACCATGGAATTCGAACAAATTAAAGATTATGTTTTAGGAGATGATTTACGGACTATAAATTGGAAAGCGACAGCTAAGAAAAACCAATTAATGGTAAATCAATTTCAAGACGAAAAATCTCAACCCGTATATTCTGTAATAGATAAAGGGCGCGTTATGAAAATGCCATTCGATGGATTAACATTACTTGATTATGCCATAAATGCTTCGTTAGTAATATCGAATGTTGCTTTAAAAAAACAAGATAAAGCAGGGATTTTTGCGTTTTCTAAGAAAGTTGAAAATAGAGTAGTAGCAGAGCGCAGAACGTCGCAAATGAATTTGATTTTAGAAGCGCTTTATAATGTTAATACAGATTTTTATGAAAGTGATTTTGGCCGATTATATGCCGATGTAAAAAGAAATATAACACAACGAAGTCTTGTTTTATTATACACCAATTTTGAAACCTTAGATGGTTTACATCGCCAGTTGCCTTATTTAAAAGGGATTGCTAAAAGCCATTTATTGGTGGTTATTTTTTTTAAGAATACAGAATTGGATGGTTTAATTTCGGATAAGGCTGAAACTGTTCAGCAAGCTTATGATAAAGTGATTGCTGAAAAATTTGCTTTTGAAAAACGACTAATTGTTAATGAATTGAAGAAGTATGGTATTTATTCTATTCTAACAACTCCCGAAAACTTAACAATTGATACCATAAATAAGTATCTCGAAATAAAAGCAAGAGGTTTGCTTTAGTTTTGTGTGTTTTAGAAATACCAAAGCATCGTGATAGTTTAAGGTTCTTAAATAGAAAAGTTCGTAATTTATCTAAAGAGAAATATTTCATTTAGAAGAATTACGAACCTTATTTTTTATTGCTCTCAAATATTAATGAGACTCATTTATTTTTTCTCAGCTGTAATCTCTGCAATTTTACAAATTACTTCAGTCGCTTTAATAATACTTTCAACAGGTACATACTCGTAGCGTCCGTGAAAGTTATGTCCGCCAGCAAAAATATTCGGACAAGGTAAGCCCATATAGCTCAATTGTGAGCCATCTGTTCCTCCACGAATAGCTTTAATTAGAGGTTCTATATCTAAAGCTTTCATCGCTTTTTCGGCAATATCAACAATATGCATTACAGGTTCAATTTTTTCACGCATATTAAAATACTGATCTTTAATTTCGGTAGTAATCACTTCGTTTCCGTATTGTGAATTTAATTCAGCGGTTAACTTTTGCATCACTTCCTTTCTAGCTTCAAAATGATTGCTGTTGTGGTCTCGAATTATATATTTTAAAGTGGTTTCTTCAACATCACCTTCCATATTATGTAAATGGAAAAAACCTTGGTAACCTGTTGTGTGTTCTGGAGTTTCCATGCGTGGCAAAGAATTGATGAATTCAGTAGCAATGTACATAGAGTTTATCATTTTGCCTTTAGCATAACCTGGATGCACAATTTTACCCTTAATTTTTACAACGGCACCAGCAGCATTAAAGTTTTCATATTCTAATTCCCCAATCTGGCTACCATCCATGGTATATGCCCATTCGGCTCCAAATTTTTCAACATCAAATTTATGAGCACCTCTTCCTATTTCTTCATCTGGAGTGAAACCAACGCGAATTTTTCCGTGTTTAATTTCTGGATGATTCACTAAATATTCCATAGCCGAAACAATTTCGCAAATTCCAGCTTTATCATCAGCGCCTAAAAGCGTGGTTCCGTCTGTAGCAATTAATGTTTGCCCTTTGTATTGTAGTAAATCTTCAAAATAATCGGGAGAAAGAATAATGTTTTGTTCTTCATTTAAAACAATATCTTTTCCATCGTAATTTTCAATAATTTGAGGTTTTACATCCTTTCCTGTAAAATCTGGCGATGTATCAAAATGAGAAATAAACCCAATAGTTGGCACGTCGTGATCAACATTACTTGGCAAGGTTGCCATGATATATGCGTTCTCGTCAATAGTAACATCTTGTAAACCAATTTGCTTAAGTTCTTCGGCAAGTTTGTTAGCTAAATCCCATTGCTTTTCTGTGCTTGGCGTAGTTTCCGATGCTGGATCAGATTCTGTATCAACAGTTACGTAACCTACAAAGCGTTTTATGATGTGTTCTTTTGAAATCATTTTAGAAAATTTTTATTGTATTTGAAGAAAAAAATGCTCTTATTTTAATACTTCAAAAGTACGAATTTTAGTAATCAATGCACGAAAGTTTTGAGCAAAAATGATGCGATATAAATTGTATGAATTATTCTAATTTCTATTCAAAACCTTGTTAGTGTTACTATTTTTACTAGTTTATGAAGTTGGAATTGGTTTAGGCGTGATGAACATATTTAAATTTTTCAGTCTTTAGAATTGTTCAATTTTTTAATTAGACCTATTTTTGCACAAATAATCCTGATGTACAAACAATTACTACGCCCGATATTTTTTTCTTTCGATCCTGAAAAAATTCACCATTTCACCTTTTCATTAGTAAAATTCACTTCTAAAATCCCTGGTTTTAAATCTATATATAGAAGTTTTTATGTTTTAGAAGATGTTAAATTGGAACGAAAATTATTCGGATTAACTTTTAAAAACCCAGTAGGATTAGCGGCAGGTTTTGATAAAAATGCTGTTCTGTATAATGAATTAGCAAATTTTGGATTCGGTTTTATAGAAATAGGTACAGTAACTCCAAAAGAGCAAGAGGGAAACCCTAAAAAGCGTTTATTCCGTTTAAAGGATGATCAAGGAATTATTAACCGTATGGGTTTTAATAATAAAGGTTTACAGGCGGCTATTGAACAACTTAAAAAGAATAAAGGTAAATTAATTATTGGTGGTAATATTGGGAAAAATACCCAGACAAAACCAGAAGATTATACTAAAGATTACTTGGAATGTTTTAACGCATTGCATCCTTATGTGGATTATTTTGTGTTGAATGTGAGTTGCCCGAATGTAGGATCGCACGCTAAATTAAACGATAAAGATTATTTAGAAGAATTGATTGGGGCAGTACAAAATGCAAATGCAACTTTTGAAACTCAAAAACCTATCCTTTTAAAAATTGCTCCAGATTTAAATCATGCACAACTAGACGAAATTATAGAATTAGTTAGAGACACAAAGCTAGACGGTGTAATTGCAAGTAATACTTCAATGGATAGAAGTGGTTTAAAGGCTTCTAAGCAACGTTTAGAAAGTATTGGTAATGGAGGTTTAAGCGGTCGGCCGGTAAAGGAAAAAAGTACAGCGGTTATTAAATATTTATCTGAAAAGAGTAATAAAGCCTTTCCTATTATTGGTGTTGGAGGTGTGCATTCAGCTAAAGATGCATTAGAAAAAATCGATGCAGGAGCAGATTTGGTTCAAATTTATACAGGCTTTATTTATGAAGGTCCTAGTTTGGTGAAACAAATCAATAAGGCAATTCTTAATAATAGAAAGTAGCTATTTTATAAATCTTCTTGTAACGTTAGAACTTCCATTTTGGAGTTGTAAAATATAACTTCCAGCCGGTAAGTTGTTCACATTAATTTCATTGTTTTGAACATAACCATTTGCTAAGGCTTGGCCTTGAAGGTTAATAATTCTAAAACTTATTGATGTATCTATATCATTAGACGATAGATAAATATTACCATTCTGCACCGGATTAGGGAAAAGCTTTACTGCCGTTAAACTTTCTTTATCAAATTCCTCTTCTTCTATAACAATTTCAGGAATAACTCCGGGTTGGGTAAATCTGTTTATCTCTAATGTAAAATAAGTATACATACGAATAATTTGTTCTGCAGAAAAATGAGTTCTACATGCTTTCAAAGAGTAAGACATAATGTTACCTGTATCTGGAGTGAATTGATCTCCATTTGCATCGGTAGCATTTCCTGTATAATTACAAAAGGAATCAACGTTTTGATAAGATAATCCTGGATCTGCAGGTGTATCGCAAATACCATCACCATCAGTATCGCAGTTACTGCCGTCTACTAATTCTGTTGTTAGTTGCGAGTTATCAATACCATGCGTGTGCACAAGAGAAAAGATATGCCCAATTTCGTGTATTAAAGTAGAATCGTTTATAGAACAGTTATTTTTTACAACAACAATATCTTTATTGTCGCCGTTTTCACTATAACCACAAATTGAAGATTTAGATGCGTTTGTTAAATATTGAGCAAAATAGATATTTAAAATACCAGAAGTATAATGGTCGATTTCTAGTGTTTTTTCATCTCCTTTTGAAAAGTTCATTAAATCGTTATCGTCAATAAAATCGATATCTTCATATATTGAGAAGTTTATATTAATAGCTTTAAAAATATTATTTAAGTTTTCAAATGTGTTTTCTAACTCAGCGGTGTTAAGACCACCAGTACCATTAGAATATCTTAAAACATGAATTTTTATTGGAATATCTTGTATTGATTGAACATCTCCTTTAGAATTTGTAGATCGGTTCTGAGTAAAAGCTTTTTTAGCTATTTCTAATTCTTCAGCATGTTTTTTAAAATAGTTCAAAGAAACCTCAGAGCTAGTTGTTTGACATACTTGTGCTAATTCATTTTGGCCATAGCTAATGCAGCTAATTAACAAAAGAGCTAGCGAAGTAATAAAAAGATTAGTATTTTTTGAGAAAACATTCATTTTGGGGCAAATATTTTATCAAATGTATATTTTCTTTTAAAGGATTAAGAATAAAAACGTTGTAGAGAAAGATATACTCGGTAATAGTATAAAGTGCTCTTTTTTCAGGATTAAAAGCACTATTTTTTATTAGTTATCCTTTGTTTGTTGGGATTCAACGGCTGTTTTTTTCAAATAATTAATGCAAATAAGTCCGTTTATTCGGTTTAAAACTTAAAATTCTTGATATAAACTCTAGCGTAACTAAAAACATCAGTTTATATCTATTTTCTTTTAGAAAAATAATAGTATTTTTAACAACTATATTTTTAATTGTTTATGCAAAAACCCGTAAAAATTATTGAGTGCCCTCGTGATGCTATGCAAGGTATAAGAGCTTTTATTCACGGAAAAAAAGGTCCAATACATTCAGTCTTTATTACGTGTAGGTTTTTGATACTATTGATGTGGGGAGTTTTGTGTCGCCCAAAGCCATTCCACAAATGGTAGATACTTCAGAGGTGTTATCACAATTAGATTTAAGTAAAACAACAAGTAAATTACTTGCTATTATTGCCAATACAAGAGGCGCTGAAGATGCTTGCAAACATGAAGTTATCGATTATTTGGGTTACCCATTTTCTATTTCTGAGAATTTTCAAATGCGAAATACGCATAAGACTATTGCGGAATCTGTGGTTACACTTTCTGAAATTTTAGAACATGCAGATAAAGCAGGTAAAGAGGTTGTTGTTTATATTTCTATGGGTTTTGGGAATCCTTATGGAGATCCTTGGAATGTGGATATAGTAGGTGAGTGGACGGAAAAATTGGCCAATATGGGTGTTAAAATATTGTCATTGAGCGATACCGTTGGTACATCAAATCCGGAAAGTATCAACTACTTGTTTTCACATTTAATTCCTAAATATCCAGAAATTGAGTTTGGAGCACATTTACATACCACGCCAACCAGTTGGTTTGAAAAGGTAGATGCCGCTTATAAAGCGGGATGTTTTCGTTTCGATGGTGCTATACAAGGTTTTGGTGGTTGCCCGATGGCAAAAGACGAGCTGACAGGAAATATGCCAACTGAGAAATTACTTTCCTATTTTACTTCAGAAAAAAACAATCCTTTAAATGCGATTAGTTTTGAGAGTGCTTACAATGAAGCTTCAAAAATCTTTAAAATTTATCATTAATTCTGTTTTTCATATTTCAAATAGTGCAAGTAATTTTAAGAGTTACCTTTTAAAATGGGCTATGTATTATGCGAATTATTGCTGATTTCATAGAAATTAGAGCATTTTTTAAAATTAGTTTAATCTTTGTCAAGTTCCGTTATACATAGGTTAATAGGTGTTTTTCCAAAATCATTTCCTCCTTTATTTTAATTTGTTCTAAATAAACTTTGCTAAAGTTATTATGTGTTTTATATTTGCAACTTCAAATTAAAAATTATTTGTAATAAGTCTAAATAAAACAATAACTTATAATGAAAAAAATAATATTCAGTCTTTTTGTAGCATCGGCATTATTTCAATCTTGTTCAAGTGATGATGATGGAGGTGGAAGCTCTCAAGTAGAAGCACCAACAACATATACCTTTTTAAGAGATGGGAATTCGTCGGTAAGTTATAGCGGACAAACCACAAGAATTTTAATGGCAGAAGAATTAATTTCTGGATTAAAAGTTGAAACAAATACAGTAGAAGTTTTAGATGCTATGTTTGCTCATATAGAAGGAGCAAGTGATTTTAGTGATGCAGATTTAAATGCATCGGATAAAAGTGTACGTAGTAAAGTAGCTGCTTCAACAGATTTTTTCTCAGCAAACACTACAGAAGCTAACGAAATTAAAGCTGATTTTGACGGATGGATTGCTTCTCAAGTTGATGATGTTTTTCCTAACTGGAGTTTTACGGCATCTGCAGGAGTAGCTGGGGCTTTACAACAAGCTGGTGGTGGTACAACACGTTACTTAAACGAAAACGGATTAGAATATAATCAAGCTTTTGCTAAAGGTTTAATTGGTGGATTAATGATCGATCAAATCCTTAACAACTATTTAAGCCCTGCAGTTTTAGATGCAGGTACAAATATTGCAGATAATGATAGTGAGGTTTTAGAAGAAGGTAAAACATACACTTCTATGGAACATAAATGGGATGAAGCTTTTGGATATTTATACGGTAGCGAAGCAGATGCTGCTAATCCTGTTTTAGATGTAGATCAGTTTTTAAGTGAATATTTAGATCGCGTTGAAGCAGATGAAGATTTTACAGGTATAGCTTCTAAAATATACAATGCTTTTATATTAGGTCGTGCTGCAATTGTAGCTAACAACTATACAGTTCGTGATGCTCAAGCAGAGATTATTAAAGAAAATATTTCAGTAATACCAGCAGTTAGAGCGGTATACTATTTACAATCAGGAAAAAATAATTTAGGTGTAGATAATGCATCTGCATTTCATGGTTTATCTGAGGCTTACGGATTTATTTACAGTCTTCAATTTACAAGACAACCAAATTCAAGTTTACCTTATTTAACAAAAACAGAAGTAGATGGGTATTTAGCAGAACTTATGGAAGGTAATGGTTTCTGGGATGTTACGACTAATACTTTAGATGAAATTTTAGATGAGATTTCTGCTAAATTTGGCTTTACAACAGAAGAAGCCTCTAACTAGAAACTTTAGTTTTTAGAAGCCCTTTTAGAATTAAAACAATATGTAGTATGATTAAAAAGATTTTTTTAGCAGTAATAGCCTTAATATTTATCGTGGCATGTAGTTCATCATCATCAGATGATAGTCCATCGGTAAGTCCCGATAATTTTGATAGAGGCGCCTTATTGACCAATTTGGCAGATAATATTATTATTCCTGCGTATCAAGATTTATCTACTAAATTAGAAACTTTAACGGCAGATAAAGATGCTTTCGTAGCTGATGCAAATCAAACTAATTTAGATAACTTAAGAGCATCTTGGTTAGAAGCTTATAAAGTTTGGCAACATGTTGAAATGTTCAATATTGGTAAAGCTGAAGAGTTAACCTATAGTTTTCAAATGAACATCTATCCGGTTTCTACAACAGATGTTGAAGCTAATATTTCTGCTGGAAATGCCGATTTAACGCACGTTAATAATAACGATGCCGTTGGTTTCCCTGCTGTAGATTATATGCTTTACGGTGTTGCAGATAGTGATGCTGCTATTTTAACTAAATATGAAGATGATAAGTATAAAGCTTATTTATCAGATTTAGTAAACCAAATGGAAAGCTTAACCGAAACAGTTTTAACAGATTGGACTTCTAGCTACCGTGCAACTTTTGTTAGCTCGACTTCCAATACAGTAACGAGTTCTTTAAATAAGTTTGTAAATGATTATGTAAATTATTATGAAAGTGGTTTACGCTCAAGAAAAATTGGTATTCCTGCCGGAATATTTTCAGGAGGTAATTTGTTCCCAGATAAAGTAGAAGGATATTACAGTCAAGAATTTTCTATGGTTTTGGCTTTAGAAGCTCTTAAAGCAGTTCAAGATACTTTCAACGGAACAGGTTATAATAACTCAACTTCCGATAATAGTTTAAAATCTTATTTAGATTATCTAAATGTAGATGAGGATGGAGATGATCTGGGTTCTTTAATAAATAGTCAATTAGATTTATCTCGTAGTAAAATTAAAGTTTTAGACGATAGTTTTTCTGATCAAATTGAAACTGATAATACAAAAATGACTTTAGCTTACGATGATTTACAAAGAGCGGTTGTTCTATTTAAAGTTGATATGATGGGAGCTTTACAAATAGGTCTCGATGCTGGTTATATAGATAACGACGGCGATTAAAAACATATAAACATTACTAAAAAGGTTGTCTATTAAAAAAGACAACCTTTTTTGCGTATCACTAAATTCAAAAGGCATACTTTTTAATGAAATTGAACATAAGCACATATCTAAATAAAACTACAAGCGCAGCCCCATTGGCTGTGTTTCGTGTTTTCTTTGGTATCATGATGTGCTTAAGTATTGTGCGGTTTTGGTATAACGATTGGATCGATTTACTGTATATACAACCCAAGTTTCACTTTACGTATTTCGGATTTGAATTTATAAAACCACTAGGCGTTTATACCTATGTATTGTTTGCAATTTGCGGTATCGCAGCCATTTTTGTGGCTTTGGGTTTTAAATATAGGATAGCCATTATTACATTCTTTTTAAGCTTTACTTACATTGAATTAATGGATAAAACCACGTATTTAAATCATTACTATTTTATTACTTTATTGAGTTTTATAATGATTTTTCTTCCTGCTAATGCGCATTTTTCTGTAGATAATATATTCCGAAGAAAAACATATCAAAGCATACCAAATTGGACTATTGATAGCATAAAACTTCTATTAGGTATTGTTTATTTTTATGCAGGTTTGGCAAAGCTTAATAGCGATTGGTTATTTAAAGCCATGCCTTTAAAAATTTGGTTGCCTTCAAAACACGATTTACCGCTTATTGGCGAAAACCTCATGCAGCAAAATTGGTTTCATTTCGCGATGAGCTGGAGTGGTATGCTTTACGATTTATGTATTCCGTTTTTATTATTGTACAAAAAAACACGCTGGTTTGCCTTTATTTTAGTGGTTGTTTTTCATGTGTTTACTCGGGTTTTATTTCCTATTGGTATGTTTCCATTTATTATGATTGTTTCAACTTTAATATTTTTCGATGCTAGTTTTCATCAGAATATTATAAGGCTTTTAAAACGCCTATTAAATGTGTTATCTCTGTGGAAGCCGTCATTGCAAGCAAGCAAATTAAATGTTTATTCCCAGTTTCAACTTAAAAGTAAATCACTCATTATTCTATTATTTGTGCTGTTTTTCAGTATTCAATTGGTGTTTCCTTTTCGTTATTTAGTATACCCAAACGAGTTGTTTTGGACCGAAGAAGGGTATCGTTTTTCATGGCGCGTTATGCTTATGGAAAAAATGGGTATTGCAACGTTTAAGATTGTAGATGCCGATACAGGACGCTTTTTTTACGTAAACAATAAAGATTTTTTAACCCCTTTTCAGGAAAAACAAATGAGTTTTCAACCGGATTTTATTCTGGAATACGCACATTATTTAGGCGATCACTTTACAGAGCAAGGACACAAAAATGTTCAGGTTTTTGTTGAAAGCTACGTCGCATTAAACGGCAGATTAAGTGCTCCATATATCAATAAAACCGTAGATTTGTACGCGGAAAAAGAATCATTTAAACCAAAACATTGGATTTTACCATTTAAGGATGACATTAAAGGACTTTAAAATTATACTAGCACTTTTAATTAGTGCGTTAGGTTTTGCACAGCACAACGTTTCAGGAATGGTTACTTTTTCAAAAACAAATACACCAGTGGCCGATGTAAAAGTTTACGATAAAACATCGGGAGTTCTTGCAACTACTGATAATTCTGGGTTTTTCAAGTTTGAAACTGCTAAAAAAGAATTAACCTTGGTGTTTTTCTCTTTTGAATATGCAGTGGAAGAAGTTACCATTCAAACCGAAAACGCTTCAATCTTAAATATTACTTTAAAAGATTTAACTCAGAATTTATCTGAAGTTGAAATTACAGCACGTAAGCAACGCATTTTCGAATTAAAACGTTTAAATGATGTTGAGGGTACTGCTATCTATGCCGGTAAAAAAACGGAAGTGGTATTGGTAGAGCAGTCTATGGCGAATTTAGCATCTAATAATGCTAGACAAATTTATAGTCAAGTAGCAGGTTTAAATATTTACCAGAATGACGATGCTGGATTGCAGTTAAATATTGGTGGTCGTGGTTTAGACCCAAATCGTACAGCTAACTTTAATACTAGACAAAATGGTTACGATATCAGTGCTGATGTTTTAGGATATCCAGAAAGTTATTACACACCAGCTTCGGAGGGTTTATCAGAAATTCAGGTGATTCGCGGTGCAGCTTCATTACAATATGGAACGCAGTTTGGAGGCTTAATTAATTTTAAAATGAAAGAACCAAACCCCAATAAACCACTAGAAGTGATTACTAGAAATACTTTGGGGAGTTATGGGTTGTACACCAATTTTACAAGTGTTAGCGGTACCAAAAACAAATGGAGTTATTACAGTTATTTCAACTATAAAAAAGGAGATGGTTTTCGTCCAAATTCTGAGTTTGAATCTAAAAATGTATTCGCACATTTAGGGTATCAATTTAACGAAAAAACCAAGTTAACAGGCGAGATAACCTACATGCGCTATTTAGCCCAACAAGCTGGCGGATTAACGGATGCTATGTTTAATGAAGATCCGTACCAAAGTAACCGCGCTCGAAACTGGTTTCAGGTAGATTGGTTACTTTATAATTTAAAATTAGACCATAAATTTTCTGATAAAACAAATTTTACATTTAACTTTTTTGGATTGAATGCTTCTCGTGATGCTTTAGGTTTTAGAACCAACCGAGTGAGTCAAGTAGATTCTAACCAAGAACGCGATTTAATTAAAGGTGATTTTAAAAACTTTGGTTTCGAGTCGCGTTTGCTTACCAAATACAAAGCGTTTAATAAAGATGCTACATTTTTAATTGGTTCTAAATTTTACAAAGCCGATAACTATCAAGAACAAGGTCCGGCTAGTGATGGTATTGGTCCAGATTTTGATTTTGCCAACGACGATTATCCTAATTATCCAAACCAATCTCAATTCGATTTACCTAACTTAAATGTTTCTGTTTTTGGTGAAAATATTTTTTATCTAACAGATAAGTTTTCGGTAACACCAGGTTTTAGGTTTGAATATATAAAAACCCAAAGTGAAGGATTTTATAAAAACATAAATACCGATGCTGCTGGGAATGTTATTTTTGAAGAAACGGTTGAAGATAACCAAAACTTTGAGCGTTCGTTTATTTTATTAGGTTTAGGGCTAAGTTATAAGCCTAATACAAACTTTGAAGCTTATGGAAATGTATCCCAAAATTATCGTTCGGTGACATTTTCTGATATAAATATTGATAATCCTGCGTTTTTAATTAGTCCAGATATTACCGACGAAGAAGGGTTTACAACCGATTTAGGTATTCGTGGAAATTTCAATAATATAGTGTCTTACGATTTGGGTGTTTTTGGACTGTTCTATAAAAAACGAATAGGTTTTGTTACAATAGTCGATACCGATGGAAGTATTAAAAACGAACGTGGAAATATTGGAGATGCTGTAATGTATGGAGTAGAATCTTTATTCGATTTTAATTTGAAGAAAATTTTCAACTTAAATAATAATGTTAAGCTTAATTATTTTATAAATACATCGGTTATTAATTCTGAATATACCAATTCTGAAAAAGCAGGTGTTAAAGGAAATAAAGTAGAGTTTGTTCCCGATTTAAACTTAAAAATGGGACTTAACGGTGGTTATAAAAACCTATTGGCTAATATTCAATATAGTTATTTAGGAAGCCAGTTTACCGATGCTACAAACTCTGTAACAGCTAGTGAAAGCGGTGTTGTAGGTGAAATTCCTGAGTACGATATTTTAGATGTATCGCTTTCTTACAGCTATAAAAATTTCAAACTAGAAACAGGCATTAATAATGTTTTAGATAACGCATATTTTACGCGCAGAGCTACTGGTTATCCAGGACCTGGAATTATTCCTTCATCACCAAGAAATTGGTATACCACATTACAGATTAAATTTTAACATTTTTTTATAATTTGAGGACTAAACCTTCGAATATTGAGTAAGTCTAAGTTTCACACTAATAAACCAATCAGTTTGAAACATTCATTTCTATTACTTTTTTTAGCTTGTAGTACCTCGCTATTTGCTCAACGTTTTACTTTAGAAGGCCAAGTAAAAGATCCAGACGCCATAACTTTAGAGGGCGCCACAGTTTATGTACAAAGCCTTAAAGACAGTATTACCATGGCTTATGGTATTACTAATAAAACAGGGCAATTCTCAATAAATATTAATGCGGAAGAAGAAACAAAACTTTTATTTAATGTTGCTTATTTGGGTTACCAACCGTATTCTAAAGATATTGATGTGCCTACGGAAAATAAATTTGATATGGGCACCGTTACCTTATCCGATCAAATAGAACAATTAAATGTTATTTCTATTATAGGTAAAGCACCACCAATTGTTATTAAAAAAGATACTATTGAATATAATGCCGATAGTTTTAAAACATTGGCTAATGATCGTGCTGAAGATTTACTAAAAAAACTGCCAGGCGTAGAGTTTGATATAGACGGAAATATTACTGTAAACGGTGTGGCTGTAGAAGCTATTAACGTAGATGGTATGGAGTTTTTTGGTGAAAAAATGGGCGATATTGCTCTTAAAAATTTACCAAGTAACGTAATTAGTAAAGTTCAGGTTACCGATTATAAAACCAATTTACAAAAGTTTACAGGTGAAGAGTCCGACTCGGGAACAAAAGAGATCAACATTAAAATTAAAAAAGGTAAGAATACAGCCTTTTTTGGCGATTTAAATGGAGGAGTAGGGACCGATGATAAGTATCAAGCTAATGCTAATTTGTTTCAAATGATAGATGGTAAACAAATTGGGTTTATCTCCGGAACCAATAATATAAATATGCGTCGTGGTTTTACCGCCTTACCCGATGCCAAATCGAGTACCGGTTATGTCGAATCCGATTTTATAGGCGCTAATTATTCAAAAGGAAAATGGGACGAAACACGCGTTAATGCAAATTATAAATACAGCGCAAGTAATGTAGATAATAGCAGTTTCCGTTTTCGAGATTACTTTTTACCAAACTTAAATTACACGACAGAAACGGTAAGTAACAGCACTACAGATAGTGACAACCATAGTGGCGATTTGGACTTAAAATTTATAATTCCTTCAAAAAACAACAAATCGTCTAATAAAATACAACTCTCTAACGATCTTAAATTTAATCGTGATACCAGCGATTCTTTTTCACAATCTACAACAGAGTCAAATTCTAAAGATGGAAGTGCTATAAGTGATTATAATGCTAATAGTGAATCTTCTTCCTTCAGTAGGGAACAGCATTGATAATGAAATAAGTGCTATTGTAAGAACGGGAAAAGGGCGCGATTTTTTCAATTTTAAATTAAGTACAGATTTTGATAATTCGGATACGGATTCTAAAAATTATTCTGAGAATATATTGTTTCAAAAGGGGACTACGCAAATTCAAGATCAGATTCGAAGTACTGAAAATACAACTTCAAATATTAATTTTAATGGATATTGGTTTAAAGAATTGTTTACTAATTTCAGAATTATACCAAAGTATAGTGCTACTATTTACCATAATAAAAATGAGAAAAACGTTTTTGATTTTAATGAAACCGATAACGATTATACAGATTTTAATGCGCAACAAAGTTTTGATAGTAAATACGTAACTACAACGCTAAAGCCTGCATTAAGATTTAGATATGAGTATAAAGATTTTAGATTTGAAGTAGAAGGAGCGTATACCAATACCTTTAGAAAATATACTGATGAGCTAATTGCTGAAAGAAATTTTAATGCAGAATTCGATTACATAACCTATTCTAGTAGAGTTCGTTATCGAGATGAAAAAGGCTATAAAAATATATCTTTAAATTATAATCAAAATGTAGATTTGCCTTCATCAACACAATTACAACCTGTTGCCGATGTGAGTAACCAAACGCATATTTATACTGGTAATCCAGATTTAGAACCAGGTTTAAGTCATAATTTAAGATTCCGTTATCAAAACAATATTGCTTTTAATAACATTACTATTAATGCTGAAACGAAAGCAGTGTTTGTGGAAGATAAAATTATTAACTCGACCATTACAGATGCCGATTTAATTAAGTACACCACTTATGATAACATAAATGGCGATTATTCACTTAGTGGTAATGCCTCTATTTCTAAATCGTATTTCAGTCAAAACACAAATATTAATATGAGTGCTAAGTTTGCGGCATCATACGATAACAATATTTCTATTCAAAATGGGGTTAAATTTTCAGGTAAAAATACAGTTTATAAGCCTTCTGTAGGTTTTAAATATTCTTACAATAATAAATTCGATTTCGGAATTAATTACAGCTACTCTGTAAATGAAACTTTATATGATACGGACGCTTTTAACGATAACGAATATTTTGTTCAAAATTTAAAATTCGACAGCTCTATTTTCTTTTTAAAGAATGTATTCTTCTCTAATAAAGTTGCCTATACTTATAATAGTAGAGTAGGAGACGAATTTGATGGTGATGCTGTATTTTGGAATGCAGGATTGGGTGTGCAACTTTGGGATAATAAGGGAACATTAACCTTGGTAGGGTATGATATTTTGGGGAAAAATAATGGCTATCGTCGTTCGGTTACAGAAACCTACATTCAAGATATAGAAAATAAAATTTTAGAACAATATTTTATGGTAACCTTTTCGTATAAGTTTGGTAGAATTGCGGGACAAAACATGAATGTTAGACCTAGTCGTAGCGGTGGTGGTGGACGTACCGGAGGCGGCGGACGAGGTCGATAAAACAGCCAGTTTTTAGTTTTTGTTTTACAATACGTGCTAAATGTTAATAATTAGATTTATTAAGGATTTCATTTTAATAAATCTAATTTAAACCGAATAAAATGCTTAGATTTGCACGCAATTATAACAGTAATTGCGACATGACTGCACACGAAAATAAAATAGTAGGAGAAGGGCTTACTTACGACGACGTCCTTTTAGTTCCGGCTTTCTCTGAAGTACTTCCAAGAGAGGTAAATATTCAAACAAAATTCACTCGAAACATAACCATTAACGTGCCAATAATTTCGGCAGCAATGGATACCGTTACCGAAAGTAAAATGGCAATTGCTATGGCTCAAGAAGGAGGTATTGGTGTGTTGCACAAAAACATGACTATAGAGGCACAAGCCTTAAAAGTACGTCGTGTAAAACGTGCAGAAAGTGGAATGATTATCGATCCAGTAACTTTACCCTTAACAGCAAAAGTTAGCGATGCCAAACAATACATGTCAGAATATGGTATTGGTGGTATTCCAATTGTTGCAGAAGATGGTACCTTAAAAGGTATTGTAACTAATCGTGATTTACGTTTTGAGCACGAAAATAAAAGAGCTATAACCGAGGTAATGACTAAGGAAAACTTAGTAACTGCTGCTGTTGGAACTTCTTTACAAGATGCCGAAGCTATTCTACAAGAACATAAAATTGAAAAACTTCTAATTGTTGACGATAACTTTAAATTATCGGGATTAATCACTTTTAGAGATATAACAAAACTGAGCCAAAAACCAAATGCAAATAAAGATCAATACGGTCGTTTACGTGTTGCTGCGGCAATTGGTGTTACTGCCGATGCCGTTCAAAGAGCCGAAGCACTTGTTAATGCAGGTGTTGATGCTGTAGTTATTGATACGGCACACGGGCATACAAAAGGTGTCGTTTTGGTATTAAAAGAAATTAAAGCAAAATTTCCAGCACTAGATGTTATTGTAGGTAATATTGCCACTGGCGCAGCCGCTAAATATTTAGTAGAAGCAGGAGCCGATGCCGTAAAAGTTGGTATTGGTCCGGGATCCATTTGTACTACACGCGTAGTTGCAGGTGTTGGGTTTCCACAATTCTCTGCAGTATTAGAAGTTGCAGCAGCTATTAAAGGTAGTGGTGTTCCAGTAATTGCTGATGGTGGAATTCGCTACACAGGCGATATACCAAAAGCCATTGCAGCAGGAGCCGATACCGTAATGTTAGGTTCGCTTTTAGCAGGAACCAAAGAATCTCCTGGAGAAACCATTATATACGAAGGACGTAAGTTTAAGTCTTACCGTGGTATGGGATCTGTAGAGGCTATGAAAGAAGGTAGTAAAGATCGCTACTTTCAAGATGTGGAAGATGATATTAAAAAGCTTGTACCAGAAGGTATTGTTGGGCGTGTACCATACAAAGGCGATTTATTCGAAAGCATTCACCAATTTATCGGTGGTTTACGTGCCGGAATGGGATACTGTGGAGCCAAAGATGTAGAAACATTAAAAGAAACTGGACAGTTCGTAAAAATCACTGCAAGTGGAATTAACGAAAGTCATCCGCATGATGTAACCATTACCAAAGAATCTCCAAACTATTCAAGGTAGTTAGTTTGTAACTCATATAATATGAAAGTTCAACTGAAAGGTTGGACTTTTTTTGTGTCATTTATTTTGGGCGTTACCCGAAAAGGGTCGGGCTTTCCGCTATATCTTTTTTTGGTGGGCTTGTTTAAACAATTTATACTCAAAAAATTAAGGCTTGTTTTCTTTATAATTTTTTGGCCAGAAATAAAAAAGGATGTCGCATCAATCCCTAACGCGGGCAGGTTTGTGAGGTGATTTTTTTAGGAGGAATCATTCGAAACGTCAGCTATTATTCTTATAAGTTGTTCGTATTTCGTTTCTACTATTTCAGATTATTTCAATTTAAATCAAGATATTCCATAATAGAGTTAGCGTAGATTTCAGGAATTATTTTTTAACAAATTTTTAAAATACTTTAGAGCTCGACTGGTTTTATTGGGTAAAATATGTTTTAGTATATTTTACCAAAAATTATCGATAGTAATCGCAAAGGCAAGATGTAAAATAAGAGTTGTAAATATTCCGAAGAGTATATATTATGGAATAAAAAAGTGATCACCACAACAAAAGAATAAATTAAAGCACCATAAATTAATTTTAACCAAAAAAAAAGTTTTAATTCTCGTAAGTTGCAATCTTATATTAAAGAAGTCAAACATACTGTTCTATTACTATTGCTGGTGCGCGCTAAGTTTTAGCGATAGGTAGAAGTCATTATTTTTATCGACTTCTACCTATCACAAAACAAAACAGTAAATGTTTTAAGAATTGTTGGTGAAGGTTTTAGTTTCTTGTCATGTTCGACCAAGAAAATCCTCCGCAGCCATTCTCTAAATCACTTGAATCTGAAGGTTCTTCCGTGCTTTCAATTTCCAATTGAGATTCAGCATCATAAAATGATTGACAATAATTAAAAGTATCTGCTGTTATATTTGTGAATACAAATTTGCTATATAAATTTGGGTTATAAGCATCATCGGCATCGTTTTGACAAATCACATAATTATCACCTACAGCCACGATAGTATAAGTACTATAAGGCGATTCTATAGTTTCATTAGTAAAGATATAAACTTCGTCATAATTAGATGTCCAAGTTCCTGATATTTCACTAATTAAGTCACTATTATCTCCATTATCATCATCCGAGTCACAAGAGGTTACTAGTGAGAAACTCAATAGCATTGTTAAATAAATTAATTTTTTTAGTTTCATTTTTTTTGTAATATTAAATTGATTTATAGTTATTTAAATATGTAATGGGCCAAGTTATCAATTTTATATAATATAGACAAGAAGTACTTTTATTTCATTTACTTGATACGTATTCAGAGATAAAATATATATTGGTTTTCTTTAAAAAAAAAGGAGGGAATTGAAGTACCTATTTTGCAATCCCATAAATTAATATTATCAATAAATTTTTTTTATCTTTTATCAAGAGTTTTTATATTAAAATATTCTATAGCCATAATTTGTAATAAACTTGAAATAAGAGTTTTGTATAGAGAAATCTACTGTTTTCTTTATTGAGTCAATATCAGTGAAAATGCTTTATCTAATAATGTTAAAGTTAGAATACGTCTTTTTAAATTCCCACTAATTTTGGGGTATAAAATTGCTTTAATATTTTATATCGTGGATTAAATGTTTTTTTATTTTCATAGGTGTAATTAATTATTGGTTTTGGAGACTAAAGTAACATTGTTTCAATTTTTTGTATCGTAGGTTAAATAAACTTATTTAATATTTTAAGAGTGACAAACATGCTTTTTATTATAATAAAAGCTTGAGATAGAGGTGTAATTAGGAATATTATATTTTAGTTTTTTATTCGATATAATGTTTAGTTAACAGGTAGTTATATTAAGAGAGTTAATCTAATTAACCATAAAATTTATGAACATACTAAATAAGCTTAGAAATGTTGCTTTTTGGACAATAGATTCAATGAAAGGTGGTAGTGTAAAAAAAGATTTTAAAGACCTTGAGCAAATATTTAGTAATTCCTCTTTTTCATCATTACAAAAACATCAAGAACCTATCTTAGATAAATTGTTGCAAATGGCCGTATATAACTCTGATTATTACTCGAGTTATAAAAACTTTAAAAGTCTAAAAGATTTTCCTGTGGTTAATAAATTAATTATAAAAGATAATTTTAATAAAATGACCTTTTATGATGAAGATAAAGCGTTTATACCTGTTAAAACTAGTGGGTCTACTGGAGCTCCATTTAAAATTTATCAAACTAAAAGAAAAAAAATAAGAAATACTGCAGATACCCTATATTTTGCAAAACTAGCAGGTTTTACGCTTGGTGAAAAACTATTATACTTAAGGCTATGGGCAGCATATTATAAAAAATCAAAAATTATATCATGGTTTCAAAACACAGAGCAATTAGATGTTAGTGACTTAAATGATATCTATACAAAAACCTTACTTGATAGGTTACAAAAGGATAAATCTGTTAAAGGGTGGATTGGGTATCCGTCTGGTTTTGATGTTATTTGTAATTATCTTGATAGAGTTAATGCCAAACCGTTAGAATGTAATATTAAATCTATTATTGCTATTGCGGAAGGGCTTAGTCCTGAAATAAAATCTAAAATGGAATATTATTTTAAGGCACCAACCGTATCTAGATATTCTAACGTTGAAAATGGAATTATAGCACAGCAAATGCCAGATGATGATTGTTTTAGAATAAATTGGGGAAGTTATATTGTCGAAATTTTAGATTTAGAAAAAGATATTCCCGTTAAAGATGGAGAAATTGGCCGTATTATAGTTACAGATCTCTATAATTTAGCAACACCAATGATTCGTTATGATACTGGTGATATTGGTGCCTTTGAGAATAATACAAATACTCCAAATAGCATTCCGAAACTAAAGAGTATTCAAGGTAGAAAAATGGACGCTTTATACAAAACAAATGGAGATATGCTAAATCCTTTTACCATGCACGCCTATGTTTACGATTTTCCTGAAATAAAACAATTACAATTTATACAGCACGAGGAGAAAAAATATGAAATAAAAGTTAATACCGATGTAAAGTTTGTAAACGAAGCGGCATTAACAGATAAGTTTAGGAACGATATAGGAAAAGATGCACTTATTGAAATAAGTTATGTAAATGAAATTCCTAGCCTTAAATCTGGAAAAAGAAAAATATCAATCAATCTGTGTAAAAAATAATAAATGGAGCGAATAAATATATTATTTACATGTGCAGGGAGAAGAAATTACCTTATTAATTATTTTAAGGAAGCCTTACAAGGAAACGGAATTGTTATTGCTGCAGATATGCAAGCAAATGCACCTGCTTTAGTGGATGCGGATATATCTGTAACTGTTCCTAGTATATTTTCAGATAACTACATCTCCAAATTAAAAAATATATGTATTGCCCACAAAGTAGATGCCATTATATCCTTAAACGATTTAGAGTTGCCTATTTTATCTAAACATAAGAATGAGTTTAAAAAGATAGGAACTAAAATTATAATATCTGATGAATTAGTTATCGATATTGCTTTTGATAAATGGAAAACGTATCAATTTTTAACTTCAAATAAGTTATTATCACCTAAGACATATATTGACCTAAGCGAAACTCTTAAAGACTTAGAAGCGAATAAAATAAATTTCCCTTTAGTTTTAAAGCCAAGATGGGGAAGCGCATCTATAGGTGTTGACGTTGTCGAAAATAAGGAAGAACTTATGCTTTCTTATAAATTACTAGAAATTAAACTTTCTCGATCGATATTAAATAGCGCAAGTTTTGTAGATATTAATAGCGCTATTTTAATTCAAGAAAAAGTAGGAGGAAAGGAGTTTGGAATGGATATTTTGAATGATTTTGATGGAAATTATTATGGTTCTTTTATAAGAGAAAAGCTTTCAATGAGATGTGGAGAAACCGATAAAGCCAAATCTATAATAAGCACTGAAATTAGTAAAATTGGTGAAGTTGTTTCAGAAAATTTACGACATATTGGCACCTTGGATTGTGATGTTTTTGTTGACGGTAATAAAATTTATGTTTTAGAGTTTAATCCTAGGTTTGGCGGTGGTTATCCGTTCTCTCATGAGGCAGGTATAAATACTGCAGCAATATATGTGGAATGGATTAAAGGTGGTAATAATATTGATAAGTTTAATAATTATAGAGATAATATTGTGTTTTCTAAGTGTGATAGATTAATAAGTGTTTCTTAATAAAACTTGTTCTTCTATTGATTTTTTGTTTATGAAGCTTAATCTTTCAAGGTTTCATGTTTATATGAATTTGTTATGTTATTTTGAAACAATATATTTAGATTAATAAATAGCACAAAAGGACTAAAATAAGTTATTGCTTAATGTATTCAATTTCTAATCTTTTTTGATAAAATTTGTTATTCCTAAAAAAATATTAACTCTCAGTTTTTCTTGCTTTCCCAAGGTATAATACCGAATTTCGACTTTGATATCTTTCACTTTAAAAAATAGTATCTTAGCTTTATAGATGAAATAAAAAGAATTAATCAATGACTACTAAAAATAATAATGAGCAATTTAGCAGACAGTAAACTTAGATTAAGTGGAGTGTCCTAGATTTTCTTTGGTAGGTATTGATAATCAGTATAAAAATATAATATGATAACCTTCATACTAAATAACAAAACCATTAAAACATCGGAACATTCCGGAATGACCTTATTGGATTTTGTGCGTTATCAACAGCGTCTCACAGGAACCAAAATTGGTTGTCGTGAAGGTGATTGTGGTGCTTGCACTCTTTTAGTTGGAACGTTAACAAACAATACAATAACATACCAAAGTATCACGTCATGTATTTCTCCATTAGGAAATGCTCACGGCAAACATATTGTAACAGTTGAAGGTACTAATCTTAAAAATAAATTAACCACAGCTCAAGAAGCCATGAAAGCAAATTACGCCACACAATGCGGATTTTGTACACCTGGTTTTGTGGTTTCTTTAACTGGTTTTGCTTTGTCAAATTCTGAAAACAATTGCAGTAATGCAATAGATGCCATTAGCGGAAATATTTGTAGATGTACAGGCTATAAATCAATTGAAAAAGCCGCACATCAAGTAGTTAAAAAACTAGAGGGTAAAGAAAAAAAATCTTTTAAATGGCTTATTGAAAATGAATTTATTCCTGAGTATTTTGAAAGTATTCCACAGCGTTTAAAAGATATCGAGGCTAAAGATTTAAATCAACGAAAAGGAAAATATGTTTCTGGGGGAACGGATTTATATGTGCAACAAGCGGATCATTTAGCAGATAATGCTATTCACCTTATTGCCGAAAAAGACTATTTAAAAGGTGTTATTATTGATAATGGTATTTGCACAATTGGTGTAAATACTACCGTTTCCGATTTATGGAATCATAAAGCATTAAACACCAGTTTGCCAAACTTAAAAAAGCATTTGAAATTGGTGTCTTCAGAACAAATTAGAAATATGGCTTCCTTAGGTGGGAATTTAGTTAATGCATCTCCAATTGGTGACATGACCATTTTCTTTTTGGCTCTTAATAGTAATATTACTATTCTAGATTCTGAAGAAAAAGAACGTACAATCCGACTTAAAAACTTCTATCAAGGTTATAAAACATACGATTTAAAAGATAACGAACTTCTTAAAACTATTAGCTTTAAGTTACCAGCAAAACATTCTTTTTTTAATTTTGAAAAAGTCTGCAAACGAACGCATTTAGATATTGCGAGTGTTAATTCTGCAATACATATTTCTGTAGAAAACAAAAAAATTACCGAAGCGCACATTTCTATAGGAGGTGTTGCTGCTATTCCGAAGTATGTACACGAGACTTCTGCATTCTTAATAGGAAAATCATTGACTTCAGAAACGATATTAGAAGCCAATGACATACTTCAAAAAGAGATCGCTCCTATTAGTGATGTTCGTGGCATAACAGACTACAAACGTTTACTAGCTAGACAATTATTTTTTGCGCATTTCACAGAGTTATTTCCAAGTAATTTCACTTTAAACGATTTTGTTCAGCATGCATAAAAATAAAGAAAATAAAATCTTAGAGTCTAAATTAAATAAAGTTTCAATCGCTTTAAAACAGAGCATTAAAAACTTAGATTCTTATACACATGTCCGTGGTGAATCGCTATATGTAGATGATATAAATATAAGGCAAGGTACCTTTCATGGCGTTGTTTTTGACTCACCAAAAGCTCACGGAAAAATAAAAAGTATTGATTATTCTAAAGCGGAAGCTTTGGAAGGTGTAGAACGAATTTTTACATATAAAGATATTCCTGGAAAAAATGAAATTGGAGGTATAATCGCTGATGAACCGTTATTCGCTGAAGATGAAGTCCATTTCTGGGGAATGCCAATCGCATTAATTGTTGCAGAATCAGAGTTTATTGCAAGAAAAGCAAGAGGTTTAATCGAAATTAACATTGAAGATTTACCAGTAATTACCACAGCAAAAGAAGCAAAGGCAAAAGGTAGTTTTATTAATGCTCCAAGATTTTTTAGTTTAGGAGATACTGAGAAAGCATTTCAGGAATGCGAATATGTTTTTGAAGGCGAAACGTTTTCAAACGGTCAGGAACATTTATATATCGAGGCACAGGGCGCTTACGCGGAGCCTTTAGAAAATGGTAATATAAAAGTAACTTCGTCTACGCAAGGACCAACTTCTGTACAGAAAACAATTGCGCAAGTTTTGGGAGTTGCGATGCATAAAATTGAAGTAGACGTAACGCGTCTTGGTGGTGGTTTTGGAGGTAAAGAAGACCAAGCAACACCATGGGCTGTAATGGCTGCTTTGGCAACGTATCATTTAAGTCAATCTGTAAAATTGATATTGAATCGTCATGACGATTTACGCATGACAGGAAAACGTCATCCTTATGAAAGCACGTATAAAATCGGACTTTCAAAAGGCTTAAAAATTCTAGCCTACCAAACGGAATTTTTACAAAATTCTGGAGCAGCAGCAGATTTATCTCCTGCAATTGCAGAACGCACATTATTTCATGCTACCAATAGTTATTATGTGCCAAATGTGACCACAAAAGTATTGAGTTGTAAAACTAATTTACCTCCAAACACAGCGTTTCGTGGTTTTGGTGGACCACAAGGTATGTTTGTTATTGAGTCTGCTATTGCAAAAGCAGCACATGAAATTGGTGTGAGCGCAAAACAAATTCAAGAAATTAATTTATTAGATGAAGATGATACCTTTTCTTATGGACAAATTGCTGAAAAAGTAGAAGCAAAAAACACATGGAATTCTGCTAAAAATATATTTAGTAGTGATGCTTTAGAACAAGAGGTTGCAGAATTCAACAGAAACAATAGGTCATTCAAAAAAGGCTTATCGTTTATGCCAATTACTTTTGGTATTTCTTTTACCAATACACCAATGAATCACGCTCGTGCTTTGGTTCATATTTATTTAGATGGAAGCATAGGTATTAGTACTGCTGCTGTAGAAATGGGTCAAGGTGTCAACACCAAAATGATGCAAATTGCTGCGGATGTATTTTCCGTTTCTATTGAAAAAATAAAGATTGAAACCACTAATACAACTAGAGTTGCAAATACCTCACCTTCTGCCGCGAGTTCTACTGCAGATTTAAACGGAAAAGCAACTTTAATGGCTTGTAATTCACTTTTAGAACGATTGAAAATAGTAGTTTCCGAAGATTTAGATGTTTCCGAAGAAGATAATATTACTTTAAAAGAGGAAGTTGTTTTTGTTAATGGACAGAAATCTGAATTATCATGGACTGAGCTCATCAGTAGTGCCATGATAAAACGTGTGGCCTTAACGGAAAATGCACATTATGCAACACCAGAAATTCACTTTGATAAAACAAAAGAAAAAGGACATCCTTTTGCCTATCATGTTTATGGAACAGCTATTACTACGGTAACTATAGATTGTACTCGTGGCACTTACGAATTTGATTCGGTTAAAATTGTTCACGATTACGGAAAAAGCATGAGTGAAGGTATTGATTTAGGCCAGGTAGAAGGTGCATTAATACAAGGTATTGGCTGGATGACTATGGAAGAAATCGCATACAATGAAGATGGTAAACTATTGTCTAATGCGTTATCGACTTATAAAATTCCGGATATCTTTTCTGTACCAAAAACAGTAGAAGTTATTCCTGTTGAAACTGAAGGAAATGACATGGCCATTTTAAAATCTAAAGCAGTTGGAGAGCCACCTTTAATGTATGGAATTGGCGCTTATTTTGCACTTCAAAATGCTATAAAAGCTTTTAATCCAAATTACGATTTACAATTTCACGCACCAATGACACCAGAGAAAGTGTTAATGAGTTTATATAAAAATTAAAACGTTTAGATGAGTATAGAAACAAAAATCAATACACGTATTTTTGAAACATTTCCTAAATTAGTAAGCGAAAGACTATGTTTTAGAGCCTATAAAAAAAGTGATGCAGAAACTCTTTTAAATATTCGAAGCCATGAAGCGGTTTCCAAGTATATGGATACCAAAATCCCAAAGCATACTGATGATACAGAAAAGAGAATTGAAGGGTATCATAAAGCATTCAAGAATACCAAAGGAATTACTTGGGCTATTATAGAAAAAAGTAGCAACACACTTATTGGTGATTTCGGAATTTCGCATATTGATAAACAAAATTCAAGAGGTGAAATTGGTTATATTTTACATCCAGATTCTTGGGGGGAAGGCTATATGACTGAAACTTTAAATATATTAATAGGTTTTGGGTTTAAAAATTTAAACCTTCATAGTTTTTCAGCAAACGTTAATCTTGAAAATGAAAACTCTAAAGCGCTTTTACTTAAATTTGGATTTAGATTAGAAGCTGTTTTTAGAGAAAACTTCTATTATGATGGTCAATTTTTGGATAGCGAAATTTATTGCTTAATACAATCAGATTTAAACTAAACGCCTTATCGCACTACATTATAAAAAGCAGAATATCCTTAAAGGAGCACTTATTTATAGCGCCGGAGATTCTATTGCAGCGTTATTGTTAGATGAATTTTCTTGGTATCGTATATTAGGAATGATGATGATTGGCGCAACATTTTATGCTTTTGAAATTCCAAACTATTTTGATTGGATTGTAAAAAAGACGCAGTTTTTAAAAGGTATTAAAGCAACAGTAACCAAAACTGTTTTGGCTATCGCATATTTTAACCCGTTATGGATTGCTAGACACTTATTATTTATTAAGTTGTTTTCTGGCCAGTTTGAAACGATTGGTTTTAATCTTTTAGAGATTGCCTTTTGGTCATTTTTGGTTAATATTCCTATATCTTTTACAGCAAATTATATTATTCAAAATAGATTTAAACTGAAATGGCGTTTTATGGGATCTGCTATTTTCTCAGCTATTATGGCGATTTATTATGCTTTAAGTGAGACTTTGTTTAGTTAATATTAATAGATAGCACGATCTTTTTACATTTTATAATGTACTTGTAGTAACTGTGCAACAACACTAATAGCTATTTCTTTAGGCGTATTTCCTCCTATTTCTAAACCTATAGGGCAAACTACATTGCTCATGCCTGCTTCAATATTCATTTCATTAATGAGCATATTATTAAAACGAACTTTCTTGGTTTTGCTACCTATTAATCCTAGAAATTTGGTTTCGTTCTGTAAAGCCATTGTTATAATATCAAAATCGATATTATGATTATGAGTTAGCACCAAAACATAACAATTATCCCCCCATTTAACGGCATCTTTAAAGGTTTTAAAATTAGTTTCATTGGTTTGATGTATGGTAGTGCTTTCATCTAATTCTATGTTAGAAAACCAATTATCGCGAGAATCTAAAAGATTCACCTTAAAAGGTGTATCGACTAACAACTTGGATATTTCTATACCAATATGCCCTGCTCCGAATAAAAATAATTCTGGTGATAGATTCATGGGTTCAATAATAAGTTCTACTTTTCCTCCACAGCATTGTTCAAATTCTGGACCTAAAGTATAAAAGGATTCGATAATTCTGTTTTCCTTTAAAGCAATAATAGCTTCATCTATTATGTTAAATTCTAGTTTTCCGCCTCCTATGGTTCCGTGAATTTCTTTATTTTTAGTGACTAGCATTCGAGAGCCAATTGTACACGGAGTAGAGCCTAAACATTTGGTAACAGTTATTAAAGCAACTGGTGTTTGCTTTTGTTTAAACTTAGCTAAAAGGTTAATCCAATTTTGCATAAAATTATTTAATCTTTAACTTTTGAAAGATAATTTATTTATAAACCAATCGGTTATCATTTATTTTTGGAATTAAACGAAATTATCAAAAAAAATCAAGACCAAATGTGTTCTTGATAAAATAATGAGCTTAATGATAGCTTTGATTGAATTAGTCGTTATCTTCTTGAAGATTGATATAATTATGAATTGAAAAAAGGACTTTTTAAATTATTTGTTACTTTTAGTGAAGTTATTGAACAGCTGCACCATAATAATTGGTTTATTAAAAAAAGAAAGCTTTATGAAACATGTTTCATAAAGCTTTCTTTTTTTATGATTATAAGTTAAGTCTTATAACTCAAAATCTAGTATTAAACTAAAATTACTCTTTAAAAAGGCCATCAATAGAAAGGTAGCGTTCTCCGGTATCATAATTCATAGTTAATATCGTTTTTTCACCATCTATAGTTTCTAACTGTTTTCTAACAGCGGCCAAAGATGCTCCTGTAGAAATACCAACTAAAATCCCTTCGGTTTTTGCGATATTTTGAACTTCGGTAAATGCTTCTTCTTTTGTAACTTTAATGGCTCCATCAATTGAGTCGGTGTTGAATACTTCGGGGAAAAAACCTGGTCCGATACCTTGTAAAGCGTGTGGCCCTGGTTCTCCTCCGGAAATTATTGGAGAATCATTTGGTTCTACAGCAAACACTTTTAAATTCGAGAATTTTTCCTTTAAAACTTCAGACATACCGGTGATATGACCACCTGTACCAACTCCTGTAATTAAATAATCTATGCCTTCAGGAAAATCGGCTGCGATTTCTAATGCAGTTGTTTTTCTATGTATCTCTGGGTTGGCTTGGTTTGTAAATTGCGACGGCATCCACGCATTTTTATTGTTTTCAACTAATTCTGTAGCTTTTGCAATAGTACCTTTTAATCCTAATTCTTTAGGAGTTAGTACAAGATTAGCTCCGTAAGCTGCCATTAGAGCTCTGCGTTCTACAGACATAGATTCTGGCATAACTAGCGTGAGTTTATAATTTTTAACTGCTGCCACCATGGCTAAGCCAATACCTGTGTTTCCAGATGTAGGCTCAATAATTTCGGTATCTTTAGTTAAAATATTTCTTTTTTCCGCATCCTCAATCATCGATAATGCAATTCTGTCTTTTATACTTCCTCCTGGATTAGATTTTTCGAGTTTCATCCAAACATTTGCATTTGGAAATAATTTACTCAATTTAACTACTGGAGTGTTACCAATACTTTCTAAAATATTATTGATTTTCATATTGTTTAAATCTTTTATGTTTAATGGTTTTTAATGGAGTATAACGCAAAAAATTGTGAGTTTTAAAACCGCAATTTTCAGGTGTATAAAATTAATGAATTTTATGTAGTAATTATTATATATCGGCTATTTCTTAATAGCCTTTTCCTATTCTAAAATTTATTTATTCATCTTAAAAACTATAAGTAAAAAGAGGTGCTTAAGTCTAGTTTAAATGAAATTATTTAAGTTAAAAGAATTATATAGTTTTGGATAAAAGTTATTTGACAGCCAATTTTTTAATCAGCTTACCAACCGTCATTCCTTGGAATAATATTGAAAAGACAACGACTACATAGGTAATTACTAAAAACAAATCACGTTCCATAACTTGAGTAAGACCTAAAGCTAGTGCAATAGAAATTCCGCCACGCAACCCTCCCCAAGTCATAATTAAATTAGTTTTTGGTACAAAGTCTAATTTCCTCTCAAAGAATTTTATAGGTATTAATAATGAAATATATCTGCACAATAAGATTAAAGGTATTGCTATTAAGCCAGCAATTAAATATTCCATTTTAAAAGTTAACACAAGCATTTCCATTCCTATCAAAACGAATAGGATGGTATTTAAAAGAATATCGATTAGCTCCCAAAACTTATCCACATAGATTTCGGTGGTTTCAGACATAGCATTATCTCTTACAGTATCATTACCTACCACTAACCCTGCTGTAACCATTGCTAAAGGTGCCGAAATATGTAGTTTTTGTGCTAAAACTGTTCCTGCCATTACTGCTGCTAATGTGATAATAACTTCAATATCATAATCGTCTATAGATTTCATTAATCTATAAGTAATCCATCCTAAAATTAAACCTAAAGCGATGCCGCCAATAACTTCTAATCCAAATAATTCTATAACCTCTAAAGTAGTAACATTTTCAATTCCTAAGTTCGCTATTTTATAAATGGTTAAAAATATTACAACACCAACACCATCGTTAAATAAAGATTCTCCTACTATCTTGGTTTCTAGCATTTTTGGTGCTCCAGCTTTTTTTAATATTCCAAGAACAGCAATAGGATCTGTAGGTGATATTAAGGCTCCAAATAATAAGCAGTACACAAAATCTACATGTAATCCAACAATTGGCAATGCATAAAACATCATTAAACCAACCAAAAATGTTGAGATTAAAACACCAAATGTCGCAAATGCTAAAACTGGCCAACGTTGTATTTTAAGCTGTTCAAAATTAGTGTGCAAGGCTCCAGCAAAAAGTAAAAAGCTCAACATTACATCTAATAGCACGGACTTAAAATCGATTTGTGTAATTATAAAGAGTTCTGCATTTAACAGGGTATCGTCAAAATAGCTTAGTGCAAACACAGCAAGTGTAAATACAATGGTTATTAACATTAAGCCAATAGTGTTAGGCATTTTTAAAAAACGCACGTTTATATAACCAAAAATGGCAGATATAAGTACTAGTACAGAAACAATTACAAAATAATCCATAGGAAAATAAATTTATTGCTAAATTAAAAATTTATATCTTTTAACTATCATTAATTTCATATTATGAAAAACCATAATAGTTATTTTTAAGATCTAAAGTTTGAGGACGAATACTAACCGTAATTAAATATTTTGGCTATAACAATTTGTATTATAATACAGAATGTTTACTCGTTTTTATAACTTAGAGTAAAATATAGTGCAATCTATAGTCATTAGAATAATAATTAGTATTATGCCAGCAATTGAAGATACTCGTGTATTTTAAATGTGATTATTTTAGATGAAAAAAAACACTTTTTTTCTGTAGCTTATATTGGCTTTATATTTAGTAGAATACGTTTTCACATTAGGCTATAACAAATTATTAGCCTATTTTAAAATCGGATATATTATTACTTACTCTTTTAAAAACTTTTTAGAAGAAACGTTATTAATTTTCAATAAGTACAAGCCATTTTTTAGGTTTTGAATATTAATGGTTTCATTTTCTGCAATGAGACCTTTTGCTACTTGCTTTCCTAAAATATTATAAATGCGATATTGTTCAATTTTATTTAATCCTGAGATTTGAATAAAGTGAGTTGAAGGGTTTGGAGATATATTTATACCTTTTTTAGCAGTTAAATTATTTTGAAGAGAAAGAGCAGAAGAGTTAGATTCTGAAATATTATCGGCTTTATGGCCTTCAGTAGTTCCGTCTTTCTTTTTAAGCAAAACGCTAGATGAACTTTCCTGTCCAGTTACAACGTTGGATGTTTGTGCGTCTAGATTGAGGAAATTAAAGAATATAATAATCGTTAAAATGTAAATTTGCCTCATAAAATAAAATTTGTGTAGTATAATTTAAGCAAATTTATTGAATTTTTGCGAAATAGACCTTTGGTTTTATAAAAATAAGTTTTTTTAACGGTATTATTTACCGTTTACCTGTTTTTTAGAAGTGCTTTAATCTGTTTTTGTAAGAAATTAATCTGTATGTTCTTCTTGTTTTGTTATACTACATAAGTTTATGCATGAGCATTAGCGGATTTTAGAAATTAATTTTTATCATTAATTCATCCGCTATTGCTTACACATATTTTTGGTTAATACTTTTATTCTTTAACCTTCAACAAATTATTAATTATTTTATTCCATTTGTCTATCGATTGTAATTCTTCGCCAAGTTGATAACTTACTTCAGTATTATAAAACTCTAGCATAATATCTGGTTTGGTTTTATCAATAAAGCTAAGTTTTAAGTAGAGTTCATCAATTTGTTTTCCACTTTTACCTCTTGATTTACTAATGTTAACTATTTTACAACGACTAATAGTAGAGAGGTTAATAAATTGCTCCTTAACCGCCTCTTCATCTTTAGATATAAAGGATATGGAGTTATTAAATTCATCTATGCCAATGGCATAATAGCTGTAAATATCATGTTGGGTTATTTCGCAGTTATGCTGTTTAGCTAAATCTTTAAGCGCAATTAATTGGTGTTTTACTATTTTTTTTCTACTTCTGTTTGTTAATACAAATGGCATTGCACATATTGCAACGCATATAATTCCTATAAGGGTTGTTCCTAATTCCATTTTATAAATTTTAAAAATTTGATATACTAATTTCTGTATGAAACGGTAACCCGCAACATATCAATAACTTAATTTTAACTACGCATGGCGTAGTTTCTAATTAAAAAGGATTACCAAAAATTATGGAAAGGAAAGATTAGATCAGACTTTCTGTGCCTAATCAGTATGGTTTTTAAGAGATCTTTATATTGTTTAAACTTGGCATTAAATAGTAAATCGTTAGAGCAAATAAGCGCCCAAAAACTGAAATAAGGTAGTTTAAAATTAGGAAAAGAATAGTTAGCTAAATCAGAAAATAAATTTTCAAATTGTTGCGTATGGGCATAGAGAACCTTCGTGCTAGTTGTTAAACGTTCTTTTTTATTATTACTTTGTTCAATTGTCTGTGTGTTAGAACTCGGTAATGTGTTTGTCGGAACATAAATGCCAAAACAATAAACGGCAACGAGGAGAAGAACTTTTAATATGTTATTCCAATTTTTCATTCTAAGCTATTGACGTTTTAGAAAGTATTTCATTAACTTCTTTTAAACTATCTTCATTGTCTAACAAAAGAACCAATGTATCGTTGGCCTCAATTATTGTAGCACCTCCTGGGCGTACAAATTTTTTATTTCGCTTAATCATTACGATAAAAGCCGAACGTGGAAAATGTAAGTCTATAATTCGTTTTTTAACAGCATAACTTCCTGGTGCTATTGTTATTTCTTCCATTTCCGATTTTGGTAAATTCAGAATATACCTATCATTTTCAGCAATAGGTTTAACCTCTTCTGGTAATGCAACATTTAGCCATTTAGCAATAATAGATAAGGTTGTACCTTGGATTAAAATGGATGTTACCGAAATAAAGAATACAATATTAAAAATCATATTTGCTTTGTCAATACCTGCTAAAAGCGGATAGGTTGCAAATACAATAGGAGCTGCACCACGCAAGCCAACCCATGAAATATAAAAGCGTCTTCTAAGTTTCATTTTAAAAAATATTAAACTTATAAATACACCTATTGGTCGCGCCACGAGAATTAGGAATACAGAAATAAGTAGACCAATACCCATATAAGGGATAATTTGCGAAGGAAAAACAAGTAAACCTAAAGTTAGGAATAGTACAATTTGCATGAGCCATGCAATACCATCGAACATTTTTAAAATGGTAGATTTATGTATTAAATCTTGATTGCCTAAATAAACGGAGCAAATGTAAATGGCAAGGAATCCATTTCCTCCAAAAAGATCTGTTGCCGAAAAAGTTATAAACATTAAAGCTATAACTAGAACGGGGTAAAGGCCTTCGAACCCAAGTTTAATTTTATTAATAATTACTTTGCTCAACTTTCCAAAAACGAAACCAGCTACGGCTCCTAAAATCATTTGTTGCAAAAACATTAAAATAATTTTCGTAATACTTTGGTCTTGATTAATAACTAATGTTAAAAAAGTAAGTGTTAGCACATAAGCCATAGGGTCGTTACTTCCGCTTTCTAACTCCAAAGTAGGTCTTAGATTGGTTTTTAAGGCTAGGTTTTTTGAGCGTAAAATAGAAAACACAGCAGCTGCATCTGTAGACGAAACAATGGAACCTAAAAGCATACTTTCAAAGATGGTAAAGTCTGTAACAAACCAAACAAATGTACCTAAAGAAACTGCTGTAAGTAAAACACCAAGGGTAGATAAAACGAGACCTTCTTTTAGAATGGGTTTTACGGCTTTCCAGTTAGTATCGAGACCACCAGAAAACAAAATAAAGTTAAGTGAAACGATACCGACGAACTGAGCCATTTTAGAATCGTCAAAACGTATACCTCCAATACCATCAGAACCCGCAAGCATTCCGATAGTTAAAAAAAGGATTAAAGTTGGAACTCCAAATTTATAAGAGGTTTTACCCACAATAATACTTATAAAAAGTAATAGAGAGCCAACTAATAGTATGTTTTCAATGGTTAGATTCATTATTTTTATGTCTTAATAAGACCTGACAAAATTAGTTTTTTATTAATAAAAACAACGAAATATTTTATTTGTTTTAACAAAAAATATTATAGCTATTACTGTTGTTTATTAGTTGTTTATAATGGAGTTTAAAATGGAGTATTTATTAGTAAATAAATTGAATTCGTACAGTTAATAGGTGAGACTTATTAGTCGATGTATTTTGAAGAACTCTAAATTAAAGATTAAAAAAAGAAATAGGGGGGCAAGTACTGTTAATTTATTTATAGAATTATAATTTTAGAAATTTAATTGATCAATCTTGGCTTGTAAACGTTGAATTAATATGAAGATATTAGATAAGCTGGTCGCATCTTTTTTACGGACAGACCCAGTGAAAATTAAAGTGCTTCCATTAAGTGCAATAGAACTGTTTTTACTTGCCATTAATTTCCCTGTTTCGGGACTTTCTAAAAGTAATTTGGAGTATTTACTTTTTTCTCCATAAAAATTAAAAGAATCACTCCTAGTAAGGAAACTTAAAAAAGAAGCTTGAGTTAATGAGCAAGAATTGAAATTGGGTTTTAAATCCGATTTCTGTGATTTAATGGTAGTTAATAACCATTTTCGCCCCCATTGAGCTTCAACTTTAATAGTCCAAAAATTATTCTGTTCAACAAACTTAACCTCTCCTTTAAGAAGCGTATTCATTGATTTAATTATAGAACTTGCGTAAGTGTGGTTTTCTTGCAATAACTCTATTTTTATTTTTGATTACTGAATTAATTCCAATGTTCATCAAAGTCTAGATCTTCATAATCATCAATATCTAACTCATCATCAAATTCACCAAAACCGTCTTCTTTATCAGCTTCAAAAACTTTATCTGGAGCGGTATCAGGAACTTGCCCTTGCACAAACATTAAGTTTGGGTAATCGAAACCTTCGGTCTCTTCTACAATTTCAGCTAATTCAACATAAAAAGTCCACATGCTTAAAAAATCATAAACATAAATAAGCTTCGTTTGCATTTCGAAAGCAACGTCGTTAATAGCTGTTTCGTTCATTAAACGGGCAGATTCATCGTCGCTTAAATCGAAAAGAGATATTTCTTCACCTTGATTCCATTGGTCATCGCTTCTGTAAAAAGATGCCATTTCACTACCATCAAAACCAAAAGATTGCGTAATAATGTTATGTAAATCCTCTAGGGTGTCATCCTCTTGAATTTCTAAATCGCGAAAAACATCTTCGTCTTTTTTATCGTTATCTAAAATTACTCTAAATCTGTAAATCATCAATGAAAAATTTAATGCGTAAAGGTATACTATTTAAACTATTTGGTAAAACGATGTAATGTAAAAGTTATGCTTGTTAGCAAGAAAAATGCACCCACTTGATGTGCAACACCTAACCATAACGGAACTTGATAAATTAACGTTAAGACACCCAATAAAAATTGTAATAATACTAAAATTAGTAATGAATTAATACCTTGTTTTTGAAGTATTGTTAAAGTGCTTTTTTTAGATTTTTTCCATATGATAAATATTAGAAACACGACAATATAAGCTAAAATGCGATGTACAAATTGAATACCGCTTGGGTTTTCAATAAGGTTTTTATAAAAGGGGTCTAAAACATAAACAGTATGATGCATAAAGGCTCCTTCATTCATTAAAGGCCAATGGTTGTGTAGTAAACCTGCTTTTAAACCTGCGATAAACGCGCCATATATAATTTGAATAATAATAACCACATAGCTTCCAAAAATTAGATTTCGCATGGGTTTATTAGCAGGTTTTCTATTTGGGTAAATGAGATCTAAAGCCACCCAGAGCGTTGCTGCAAAGGTTATAAATGCGGTAACTAAATGGGCTGCAAGTCTGTAATGACTAACGTCTGGCATATCTATTAAACCACTTTTAACCATGTACCAACCTAAAAAACCTTGAAAAGCGCCAAGACTTAATAAAACTAAGCATTTTTTTATAGTACTTTTTGTGAGTTGTTTGCGTATTAAAAAATAGAAAAACGGAATTATAAAAACCATTCCAATCGAGCGACCAATAACGCGATGCAACCATTCCCAAAAGTAAATGCTTTTAAAATCTTCAATGTTGAAATGATTGTTATACGCGTTAAATTCGGGGTGTTTTTTGTATAAATCGAAAGCTTCTTGCCATTCTAGATCTCCAATTGGCGGAATGGTTCCAGTGATTAATCGGTAGTTAGAAATTGATAAACCAGAATCGGTTAGCCTAGTAATGCCGCCAATAACAACCATTATAAAAATAAGGAAGCCTCCTGTTAATAACCAATAAATTACTGCTTTGTTGTCTTTTTTCATTTTTATACTCCTAAAATTACGCGTCCTATTTTATTGAATATCTATTATTTTTTTATGAAAGGAGAGAATATTAGTTTTTCAAACCTAAATCTTTACCTTTTTTTAGCATGAGTTGATAAGCAGCATCGTATTCATTAGGAATTTCACCTTCAAGAATAGCTTCTTTTATAAAATCTTTTATAACTCCAATTTCGCGGGATGGTTTCATGTTGAAAGCTTTCATAATTTCTTCACCAGAAACTGGTGGTTGAAAATTACGTACTTGATCTCGTTCTTCAACTTCAACAATTTTATCTCTAACAATTTTAAAGTTGTTATGATATTTATTGAATTTTTTAGGGTTTTTTGTAGTAATGTCGGCTTCGCAAAGGGTCATTAAATCTTCTACATAATCTCCGGCATCAAAAACCAAACGGCGCACAGCAGAATCTGTAACTTCTTGTGCTAACACAATTGGGCGAGAGCTCATAAACACCATTTTCTGGACAAACTTCATTTTATCATTCAATGGCATTTTTAACCTTTTAAATAAATGGTAAACCATTTTTGATCCCTCAAATTCATGGGCATGAAAAGTCCACCCCACTTTTTTACTAAAGCGTTTGGTTGGCGCTTTACCTATATCGTGTAAAAGGGCAGCCCAACGTAACCAAACATTATTGGTATGTTTCGCTATATTATCTACAACTTCTAAAGTATGATAAAAGTTGTCTTTATGGCGTTGTCCTTCAACTTCATCAATCCCTTTTAGAGCAGTTATTTCTGGTAATATATATTGTAATAATTTTGTTTTTTCGAGTAATAAAAAACCAATAGATGGTGTTTTGCTTTCTAAAATTTTATTCAATTCGGTAACAATGCGTTCTTTGGTAATTATTTTTATTCTATCACTGTTTTTAGTTATAGATTGAAGAGATTCTTCTTCAATAGTAAAATTTAATTGTGTTGCAAACCTAATAGCACGCATCATCCTTAGAGGATCGTCACTGTAAGTAATGTCTGGATTTAAAGGCGTACGGATTATTTGTTTTTTCAAATCATCAACACCTCCAAACGGATCTAATAAATCTCCAAAACTGGTGTCGTTTAAATTTAAAGCAAGGGCGTTAATGGTGAAATCACGACGATTTTGATCGTCTTGTAAAGTACCATTTTCAACCGATGGATTTCTGCTGTCTTCAGTGTATGATTCCTTACGAGCTCCAACAAATTCAATCTCAATATCTTCATAACGAAGCATGGCTGTTCCGTATGTTTTAAACACCTGTACTTTAGGTTTGTTTGGTAAGTTTTTAGCAACCTGTTTAGCTAGTTTTATACCATCTCCAATGGCAACCACATCGATATCTTTGGCGGAGCCACGTTTTAAAATAAAATCGCGTACAAAGCCACCAATCACGTAACTATCCAAATTTAATTCTTTGGCAGATTGTGAGATGATTTTGAAAATTGGGTTTGTTAATGCTTCTTTATAATTCATACTATATTGTGACCACTAATTTGCGAATGGCTTTTATTCTAATTTTCCGAAAACCAATAGTTTTGTATTGTAAACAATCAATTTGTTTAAATAATTAATGAGCTTGTGATTGAAATTTATTTCCGTATAATTTTCACCACACCACTGTTACTCAGTTTTATAATAGACGATGGGTTTGCGCATATTTTTTCGCGTTGCAAATTTACAACATAGTCCACACCTTTTAAAACCTCAGGAGCTATTTCTTTAAAGGATTTGGGCGTCGGAAAGCCGGTAATGTTTGCAGAAGTAGAAACTAATGCGCCATTTAACCTTCGGCTTAGTTGATAACAGAATTCATCGTCAGGAATTCTAATAGCAATCGAGCCATCTTCGGCAATTAAATTAGGAGCTAAATTTTGTGCGTCGTCGTAAATAATAGTGGTTGGTTTATCTGTAACATCCATTATGCTTAAAGCTGCTTCTGGAATATTTTTAACGTATTTTTTTAGCATTCTATCATCGGTAACCAAGCAAATTAGAGCTTTACTATCTTCGCGTTGCTTTAATTTATATATTTTTTTTACCGCTTCTGGGTTTGTGGCATCGCAGCCAATTCCCCAAACGGTATCGGTAGGGTAGAGTATAAGGCCACCTTGTTTTAATACTTGTATCGCCTTATTTATTTCTTCATTCATATTTTGAACCTTATATTTGCAGTCGTGCAAATTTACAACAGAAATTCAAATTGATATCAAGTTGGTTTATTTTATAAAATGAAGGAAATAAAAGTATTTACTAAAAGTTCAGAAAGTGAGTTCAATACAAAGCTCACTAAACTCGTTCATGATTTTGATAATTTAAAAGACGGCGTAGGCAAAAGAAACATAATTAAAATTGTTGAAGTTGATGGGGTTAATTTGAATATTAAAGCTTTTAAAATTCCTAATGTAATAAATCAAATAGTTTATAATTTTTTTAGAAAAAGTAAGGCGCAACGCTCATTCGAATATGCTAAGAAGTTAACAGAAATGAATGTTGGTACGCCAAAACCGTTAGCTTACTTCGAATTTAAAAAATCTTTATTATTTAATAAAAGTTTTTATATCAGTGAGCAATTGGATTGTGATTTAACTTATCGAGAGCTTCTCCATGATTTTAACTACCCCGATTACGATAACATTCTTAGAGCATTTACGAGGTTTACATATAGTTTACATGAAAAAGGTATTCAGTTTTTAGATCATTCTCCAGGAAATACTTTAATTAAGAAAAATGGTGATAATTATGACTTTTATTTGGTAGATTTAAATCGAATGAATTTTGGGACTTTAGATTTTGATACACGTATGCAAAACTTTGCAAGACTTTCTAAATACAAAGAAATGGTTGAAGTAATGAGTGATGAATATGCTAAATGTAGTAATGAAGATTATGATAAGGTTTTTACTGCTATGTGGATAGAAGTTCAAAATTTTCGTGCAAAATTAGAACGAAAAAAAGAGTTGAAAAAGAAGTTAAAGTTTTGAGTTTTTCCAAAGTTTTTTAAGTTCGCGATAACGGTAGTTTACACCATACGCGCTTAAATAACAGATTTTAAAACCTTCTTTGCCATCTAAAATACCTAACCTAATAATATAATTAGTTATAAACTTAAAAGCAGGCCTTAAATATAAATGATAAGCATTTGTTTTTTTTCCTTTATTAAAACATTCCAATGCTTTCAGCTTTGCATAACGTTCCATTTTGGATTTGTAATGTGCAGAACTGTTAAAGCAATAATGAAGCATATTGTTTTTTAGCAGTTTGCTTTTGCCATTAATTTCTGGCATTTCGTGTACAATTTTATCTTCAAGATATTTTACTTTTCCGTTTTTAAACAACCTATAGGTAGTATCAGTTTGAAAACCACTAAAACGAATTCTTTTTTGTTTGAAAAAGTAGAGGCGCTTCATCATGAAACCTACAGTTTCGTCTGGATTTTTTATTTCTTTAAGAATTTCCTTTTTTAATTTCTTAGGAATGCGCTCATCTGCATCAATAAATAGAATCCAATTACTGGAAGCTTGTTGTAACGCAAAATTACGCTGATCTGCAAAATTTTTAAATTCTCGTTGAATTGTTTTTACATGGTTTAACTGTTTAAGTTTTTCAAAAGTACCATCATTACTAAAAGAATCTACGACAATAATTTCATCTACAAAATCGATGTTTTTAATCACATTTTCAATATGTTTTATTTCATTGAAAGTGATAATAAGAGCCGATATTTTTTGTTGATTTTTCAAAATAAATGTTACTAAAATTATTTAGTAAAAGGTTTGTTATAACTTTTTAGAGTAAAAAAGTTTAGTCGTTTTCTAATTTTATATTTTCTTATAAGATTTAAAGGTTTTCTTTTAAGATGTTTTTTGTCTTTATGTAAAAAGTCTATTGTTGCAGAAATTACACGTTGTGATGATTTTCCATCAAAATAGGGATGTAGGTCTTTAATAAATGTATCAATGTTTTTTATTAAATCAGCAGGATAAGTTAAAGCTCTTTTGAAAGACGCTTCAATAAGATTAGCATCGTTTATATCAATTAAATAATTGTGTTTAAAGGTGTGATTAAAAGTCACCACAGTTTTTTTTTGAAGTAAAAATTCTTGTATTGCCGATGTAGTATCTGCAAATAAAATATCGGCTTGTTTAAATAAAGGGACCAAATCTGTAGTGTCGTAAAACGTAAAATGTGGTCCTGTTAGTGTTTTCCATTTCGTAACAATTTCTTTTGTCATTTTAGGATGTAAAACCAACTTAAAATTATATTTCCCAGAAGTTGAAAGTGATTTTATTTTATTAAAAACAGAATCATTGTGTGCTAAACTTAAACGTTCTGTAAAAGTAGAAGCAATCATAATAGTTGGAATACTTTCTTTTTTCTTGTCTTCAATAGGAAATAATGGGTCTACTTTACTCCAGCCTGTTTCAATAACTTCAAAATGGGGGTAAAGTTCTTGCTGTTTTTTAAAGCCAATAGTTGTAGTTGGACCTTGTGTACAGTATAAATCAAAGAAACCACGAATTCTAAAATGAGAAAAACTGTTTTTTGCTTCAGGTCTTTTTTGTGCATTAAAACCATGAAAAATCTGAACTTTAATCCCCGAAATAAAATCAGGAATATCATTAGTCGCGGCTAAAACAATATGAGGTTCATAGCTTACAACATCTTTAATAGTATCAATTACATTTTGCTTTTTTTGTAGTGCTACTTTTCCATCTTCCAAATCGCTAAACCATTTTACAGTATAGCCTTTTTTAATAATTTCTTCTTCTAAAGGATTACCTATAGGTATAGCGTAGCTATAGGATATGTATATTAAAAACTTGTACTGCATTAATTATTTGCTTTATATATTATGCCAAAATAACGGTTTTATTTCGCTTTTGGAAGATTGTTTTTATCTCATTCGGTTTTCTAACCATTGCAAGATATATTCTAATTTTTTTGGAGGACAAAGATCTAGGCTTTGTAATCCTAGAAATAAAATATTATTTCTTTTTTTATTTAATTTGAATTTATACCACCTTAGATGTTTTTTGTACGATCTAAAATACATTAATTGTAGATCGTTTTTTAAAATACAAGTATTGTTTTTTATCTCTAGGTGGTTTCCTAATCCTTGAGGAGTAAATTGGCTTGTATCTCTAAATTTATACTTTATGTTATTTATAAATATAGATTCGTTTGCTTTAAAATAATTTTCAAAAGTTGATTTTTTAAGCGGATGTGGGGTATGCTTAAAGTTATAATATTTATTAAAACCTATAAGTTTTGCTGCATTTTGTTGAATGCTTTTATGTCCAGTTCTTGGTTTTTTAAATTTTTTATAAATAATATCTTTGTCAAATTTAAGCCACTTTCCTCTTAAAACGGGGTTGCCGTTTATAAAAAAATCACTCGGTTTTGTTTCATTAATTAAAAAGAAATCATCATTCAAATATATAAAATGTTCGGCCAAGTTAGGTATCCTATACATGCAGGTTTCAATAGGTCGGCAATTAAAAACAGGTAAATACTCTTCAAAGTCTTTAAATATAATGCTGTGGTCAACGATATTAACTTTGTTGTATTTACTATTGCTATCTTTATTTTTTAAAAAATAAGGAGTTTGGTTATCTGTTATTATATGTATGTTTCTAATATATGTAGCGTACTTTAAAATAGAATCAATTGTATATTGAATTTCATTAACTTGATCGAATCTTGTTCTAAATTTTTTGGATTTAACTTTTTTTGTATCCTCTAGATATGGGAGAATTTTTTCTTTATGATTTTCATCATTACCATCAACCCAAAGAATTACAGCATCTATAGGGGCATCATTAAAACTGTTTTCTGTCATATTTTGTTTGTAAAGCGGAGATATTAAGTTTCATTTGCTAGTTAAATTCAGTGATAACCTTTTGTCCGTTTTTAAGTTGTGGTAATTTAAAGTAATCGCCTATAATTTTGTTGTATTCTTCTGGATCGTAGTCTCTTCTTGCATCTGATGGATAAAATGTCAATTCACCAAAAATTATCTTGTCATGTATCGAGTAAAAATCTACACGCACAAAAGGAATATTTTTTGCTAATTTTTCAGATAACTCAATCATTTTATTTAAAGTCGCGGGTTTTTCAATAGGCCCTTCGATTCTATTTTTAAGAGGCATTTTATTAAATGGAAGTTTATTGAATTCTAAGTCATATGAAGCTAATTTTAGGTTTTCTTCTCTGTCAATATGTACTTCCATAAATTTTACAATACCATCGAAACAATAGAATTTATAATCCGTTAGTGATTCCCTTTTTTCATCTTTGATAAATTTCTCAGCTATTATCCTTGGTTTTACGTCTTTATATGCCCATTCTTGCCCAGTACGATAATACTGGTTTATATTAAGCCATTTTTTTAGTAATTTATTTGAAAGTGCTTTATCAAGTTTGTTTTTATTTTTGACAATCAAATTATATCCACTAGCATGTGTAGCTTTTAAAACAAATTGTTGAGGCAATTCATTATATTTAATTTCTTCGGGGCTATCGTAAACAGCGTAAAGTTCGTTTAGATATTGCTTTCCTATTTTTTCTTCAACATAATCTCTTACAGCATATTTATCTACTAGTTGGGTTAAAATAGTTGGCCGATAAAATACTTTATACCATGCTATTTTTTCATTAAATTCTATTGGATTTTCTAAATTTAATTTTTTACCAGTAAAATATTCATAATGAGATTTCGCGTATAATTTTGGTGGTAAAAAGCGCATCTTTCGTAGTGTTCTTAAATAGAATTTGCGTATTTTTTTTATCATTTATGAAATAGTTTTGGTAAATATAGGGCGAAATAGTTTTCTCTTGTTAAGAGATGTTTTACCTAACATCCACGTCGTTATATTTTTTAAAAGATTTGTAAAGCTTAAGTTTTCTGCTTTAAAGTGTTGTTTATCTTTTTTTTAGGGTAATTGCTTTTGAGGTTTTGCTTATTCTATCTTCTTATTTAACCAATTTAAAATATATGTTTGCGTTTTCGTATTTGCCATTTCTAAGCTTTGAAATGTTAGAAATAATTTATTATTGCTAATATCATACACATATAGTTTAAACTTAACTACCCAGTAGTTTTTATAAGATCTAAAATAAGTTAATTTAGTTTTTTTGTCATAGTGATAAGTGTTGTTTTTTATCTCTAAATGATTTGCAAGGGTTTCGGTAATAAATTGGTTATTGTTGTCCCTAAATTTATAGGCAATGTTGTTTTTAAGTAGCTCGTTCTTGTTTTTGAAAAAATTAGTGAGGGTAGATTTTCTCATAGAAACTGGAGTGTGATACCTTTTTAAGAACGTTTTTTTGCTATCATTTGCTAATTTAGCACCAATTTGCATTGATTTCCTTAAAGTACCTTTTTTTCTTCTTTTTTTGTCTTTTTCCGAACAGAGATAACGATAATAAAACGCTTTTATTTTTAAGTTTTCATAATATTTTTCCCACCTTCCTCTTAAAATGGGAATACCATCAATAAAAAAATCTTGTAAAGAAGCCTTTTTCATAATGAAAAAATCATCGTTAAAAAGGACGTAATGCTCCGAAAGGTTAGGAATTCGATGTAAGAGTGAAATAATTGAAGTTGAATTGAAACAAGGTAAAAATTCTTCATAACCTCGAAATAGAATTGTATGATCAATTATTTCCAAATTGATACCAGATGATTTACCCAATGCTTTTAAATTTTCAAAAGTATCGGGTATTTGATCATCGGTAATTAAATATATATTTTTAAAACAAGGTGCATATTTTATGATAGACTTAATACAAATATCTATTTCTCCAATAGAATTGTATCTAGCACTTTCTTTCTTTATACTGAAATCTATTTTAACTTTTAAATGCTCATTGATTTTTTTTTGCCATTTTTTATCATTGCCATTAACCCATGGAATTATTGCATCAAGTTTAATATTTTCAGTTTGTTCTTTCATAAAATAAGACTTTAGATTTAATAAGAGTCTATATTGTGATATTTAGAGAATAATATAAAAAATTAAACTGCCACACTATGTTCACGTAGAGCATCGTTAAGAGATGTTTTCTTGTTAGTACTTTCTTTACGTTTACCAATAATAATAGCACATGGTACATTGTAAGTTCCAGCAGGGAATTCTTTTGCATAACTACCTGGTATTACTACCGAACGAGCAGGAACGCGACCTTTATATTCAACAGGTTTATCTCCCGTTACATCAATAATTTTTGTGCTCATAGTTAAAATAACTCCAGCTCCTAAAACAGCTTCGGTTTCTACACGAACACCTTCAACCACAATACAACGACTTCCAATAAAGGCGTTATCTTCAATAATTACTGGAGCAGCTTGTAAAGGCTCTAAAACACCACCAATACCAACACCACCAGAAAGATGAACATTTTTACCAATTTGCGCACAGCTGCCAACAGTTGCCCAAGTATCTACCATAGTTCCTTCATCTACATATGCGCCAATATTTACGTAACTTGGCATTAATATAGTTCCAGCAGAAATATAAGCACCATGACGAGCAACAGCATGAGGTACTACACGAATGCCTTTTGCAGCATATCCTGTTTTTAAAGGGATTTTATCATGAAATTCTAATGGTCCACATTCTATAGTTTCCATTTTTTGAATTGGGAAATATAAAACCACGGCTTTTTTAACCCATTCGTTAACTTGCCACCCACCTTCAACAGGCTCTGCAACTCGCAATTCACCGGCATCTAATAAATCAACAACTTTTCTAATGGCTGTTGTAGTTGCCTCTTCATTTAATAGGTCTCTATTTTCCCAAGCTTGTTCTATTATCTCTTGTAATTGTGTCATTGTGTATTTTTATTTTCGCAAATATAATAGGTATCGATTAAAATAGAGTAAGTATTAAAATATAATATTCATGTTTAAATGCTATTCATCGATTAGAATTAGTTCAGTTTCATCGTTTAATCATGTATTTTATCTTTTTGAATTGACTTATTGTCGAAAAAGCACTCGTTACAATGTTTTTAATCGTCAATATTTCGCACTTAGACGTTTCGTCGTTGAAAATGTACACATTTTCGGCTTATCGATGATCTAGGTTGATTCAACTAATTTATTGTTTTCAATGTTGTGTTGCACTATATATTTGCACCATCAAACGATTACAACAGATATGAAAACAAATTTTATAATACTTTTAATTTTATTACTTACAGTTTCTCTTGGAAACGCACAAAGCGAAAAAAACGAGAAATTAGTTATAGAAACTAGTGAAATAAGTTCTGTTGAAAACAATACTAAGCAAGATACAGTTGAGACTGTTGAAGAAGATAATTTATTAATTGATAATGAAGAGTTTCAAGCTATCATGGCAAGAACTACTAGTGATATTAGAAGTTATTTAAATAGAGAAAGAAATATTAGTAATATTGGTTTAATGTTTCCTTCTATGGAAAAAAGAGTAAAAGCTTAAATCAAAACATAAATTTTTTATATTAAAAAAGGTTATCTGAAAAGATAGCCTTTTTTGTTTTTAAACAGTTTCAATAAGTTTAATAAGTTATTTTTGTACAAAATTTATTTATGGCACGCATTTTAGCAATAGATTATGGCACGAAACGCACGGGAGTTGCAATTACCGATGAATTACAGATAATAGCCTCTGGGCTCACCACCGTTAATACTAAAGATATTCTTAATTTTTTAAAAACGTATTTATCTAAAGAGAAGGTTGAATTATTTTTGGTGGGCGAACCTAAGCAAATGGATAATACGGCTTCAGAAAGTGAAGCTTTTATTCTTCCGTTTTTAAAAAAATTAGAAAAGCAATTTCCTAATATTCCTATAAAACGTGTCGATGAGCGCTTTACTTCTAAAATGGCTTTTCAAACCATGATTGATAGTGGATTGAAAAAGAACCAAAGAAAAAATAAAGCTTTGGTAGATGAAATTAGTGCTACTCTTATTTTACAAAGTTATCTGTATTCTCAGTAATGCGTAATTATAGTTTAATTTAAAGCTAAATATTCACCTTTAAATAGGTTTTATCAGTGTTAAAAAATGTTATTTCTAAGCAAAAAGTTCGCAATAAATTTATAGAATTGTACTTTTGCAAATATTAACAAAGAATATAGAATGATTTTACCTATTGTAGCATACGGCGACCCCGTTTTAAAAAGAAAAGCCACCGAAATTACTGAAGATTATCCAAAACTGGATGCTCTTGTAGATAATATGTTCGAAACCATGTACAATGCCTATGGAGTTGGTCTTGCAGCGCCGCAAATAGGTTTGCCAATCCGTATGTTTTTAGTAGATACTACGCCATTTTCTGAAGATGAAGAATTAACAGAAGAGGAGCAAAAAAGTTTAGATGGATTTAAACGTGTTTTTATAAATGCGGAAATTACTAATGAAGAAGGGGAAGAGTGGGCTTTTAACGAAGGTTGTTTGAGTATTCCAGATGTTCGTGAAGATGTTTTTAGAAAACCAACGATTACTATTGAGTATTTAGATGAAAACTTTAAATCACATACCGAAACGTTTGATGGTTTAGTTGCTAGAGTAATTCAACACGAATACGATCATATTCAAGGTGTTTTATTTACAGATAAACTATCTAGCTTAAAAAAACGTTTAATAAAAGGAAGACTTTCAAACATTTCAAAAGGGAAGATAAAAGTAGATTACAGAATGAGCTTCCCAGATCAAAAAAAGAAACGATAATATTTGCAAGACATCAATAAACATTTGATATTTGCCACTTTCAAAAAATAATTTATGAGTTTAGATAAAGTTCTATCAATAGCAGGGAAACCAGGTTTGTACAATTTAGTAACGCAAACCAGAGGTGGTTTTATTGCAGAATCGTTAATCGATAAAAAGCGAATTACTGTTAATGTGCGTCAAAATGTTAGCGTTTTAAGTGAAATAGCTATTTATACCTTAACAGAAGAAGTTCCTTTGAAACAAGTTTTGTTAAATATAAAAAATAAGGAAAACGGACAAGAAAGCTCAGTTAAGCCAAAAGATGATAAAGATAAACTAGAAGAGTACTTTTTTGATGTTTTGCCAGATTATGATGAAGATCGAGTATACCCAAGCGATATAAAAAAAGTATTACAATGGTATAATTTGTTAGTGAAAAATAATTTTCTTGATGATTTAGAAGCCGAAGTTGCAGAAAGCAAAGCTGCAGATGAAGAAGAATAAATACTCGCATATTTAAAATAGATATTAAAGCCTCCAATTTTGGAGGCTTTTTTTGATTATATTGTAAGGATTATGGCGCTTTTGCGTCTATTAATTAGTTAATTAATTTGTTATTATATGAATTCACTTTGGTTTTTCGACGACGTAAATCTTTTTAAAGTACTTTGTCCGCATAAGTTTAAAAATTACAAAAAGGATCACAGTTTTGATGCATATAAAAAACAGGATTATATTTATTTTGAAAAAGACTTTGCGAATAAAATCTATTTAATAGAAAAAGGAAAAGTAAAGATTGGTTATTATAATGAAGATGGAGTAGAAGTAGTTAAAGCTATTTTAACTAAAGGAGAACTATTTGGAGAGACAGCAATATTAGGAGATGAAACGCGAGAGGAGTTTGCGCAATCTGTTGATAACAGTACTAGTATTTGTCCCGTTGGTGTAGACACGATGCACGATTTAATGAGAGATAATCAAACATTTAGTTTTAAAGTTTATAAAGTAATAGGTTTTAAATTAAAAAAACTTGAACGTCGTTTACAGTTACTTCTTTTTAAAGATGCAAAAACAAGGCTTCTAGAGTTTTTACACGAATTGTGCACCGATTATGGGTACGATTGTGATCAAACTGGTGATCGCGTGGTAAACCATCCATATACTCAAAAAGATATTGCATCTTTAATTGGTACGTCTAGACCAACTTTAAATATTCTTTTGAATGAATTAAGAGAAGAAAAAATATTAGAATTTAAGCGAAAAGAAATAAGAATTTATAAAAAAAGTGCCTAATGTTAGTTGGCTAACATTTTATATGTTTTTAGTGAGATACCTTTGAAGTATAAAACAATCACTAAAAAAAAATAAAATGATTAAGAACACAATTTTAGCAATGCTAGCAATAGGAGTTTTAACAACTTCATGTGATAGCGATGATGACAGCGCACCAAAAACAGCAGATTTAACAATTGATCTTACCGGCTTAGAGGCTCTTGGTAACGATTTTGTTTACGAAGGATGGGTAATTGTAGATGGCTCACCTGTTTCAACAGGAACATTTTCATCAGTAGATTTTCCACAATCTTTTTCTGTAGATGCAGATCAATTGGCAAGTGCATCAACATTTGTATTATCTATTGAACCAGCAGTAGATTCTGATCCAGCTCCAGCTGCAACAAAAATTTTAGCAGGAGATTTTTCTGGTAGCTCAGCAAGTGTAAATTCAAATAATATTGTTGCAGATTTATCTTCTTCTACTGGAGAGTATATTTTGGCTACACCAACGGATAACGATGATACTAACGAAGCTAGTGGAATTTGGTTTTTAGATAATTCTGTTGATCCTGCAATAAAAGGTTTAGATTTACCAACATTATCTGACGGATGGGTATATGAAGGTTGGGTTGTATTCGATGGTACTCCAGTAAGTACAGGTACGTTTACAGATCCAAATGCTGCAGATGATAATGCTGCAACTACAGTTTTTAAGGGAGATGTAGGTGATGGTCCTGGTTATCCAGGAGAAGATTTTCTTCAAAATGCACCTTCGGGATTAACTTTTCCAACAGATTTAAAAGGAAAAACAGTTGTAATTTCTGTAGAACCAAGTCCTGATAATAGCGCTGCACCTTTCACATTAAAGCCTTTGGCTCATGAAGTTCCTGCAGATGCTATGAACCACACGGTAATTAGTATGGGAGCCGGTCCTGTGGTTAGTTTGTCTGGTACAGCTACGAGATAAATAAAATAAATTATCACAAAAAAAAGTCCTAGTAAATTAATTTACTAGGACTTTTTTTTTATGTGTTTTCTATTATAAAATGATTGCTAAACTTAAAATAAGTTGATCTGGCCTTGTATCTAAGCGACCACTATTTATACCATTATTACCAATAAATGTACCTTCATTTTTGCTAAATCCACGTTCGTATCTTAAATCGATACCAACTTTTTTAAAGTTAAGACCAACTCCAAAGTTAAGCCCTACTGAAAAATCCTCTTTAATATCCTCAATAGTAACACCTTCGAATTCGGTATCTAAAATATATTGAAATGATGGACCAGCAAATACGCTAACAGGACCTAAAATTTTTAAGCCAACTAAAATTGGAGCATCAAGTTTTTGCATTTCAAAACTATCATCGTCGTAATCACTTTTTGTTTTGGTATAAACAATTTCTGGTCTTAAATATAATTTGTCACCAATTTTCCCAAATAGACCAATATGGTAACCAACATTTCTATCTGGGTTTTTAGAGTTTTCGGTTATAGATTCTACATACTTACCATTGGCATTGTAATTTAAACCTCCTTTAATACCTATACCACTTGCTGTTTGGGCAAAAGCTGCTGATGGGACAACAATTGCAACTACTAAAATTAAAAATAAATTTTTCATAATGTTCGTTTTAAGATTTCGTTTATTATTACAAAAACGTTGCCAAAGTTAAATTATTTCCTTTTTTTAAATATTGCTTTCGGATTTTAGTTAATTATCTTTGCCAACTGATACAAATATATAGATGAAATTCGAATTAAACGCAAAAGACCCACAAAGCAAAGCTAGAGCAGGAAAATTAACTACAGATCATGGTGTAATTGAAACACCAATTTTTATGCCTGTGGGAACTGTTGGTACGGTTAAAGGAGTACATCAAAGGGAGTTAAAGAATGATATTAATCCCGATATTATTTTAGGAAATACTTATCATTTATATTTAAGACCACAAACACATGTGCTAGAGAAAGCAGGTGGGCTTCATAAATTTATGAATTGGGATCGAAATATTTTAACCGATTCTGGTGGGTATCAAGTGTATTCGCTTTCGGCAAATAGAAAGATAAAAGAAGAAGGTGTGAAGTTTAAATCGCATATTGATGGTAGTTATCACACATTTACGCCAGAGAGTGTTATGGAAATTCAACGTACTATTGGAGCCGATATTATTATGGCTTTCGATGAATGTACACCATACCCTTGTGATTATAATTATGCGAAACGTTCTATGCATATGACGCATCGTTGGTTAGATCGTTGTATTAATCACCTAGAAAAAACACCATTAAAATACGATTATAATCAAGCCTTTTTCCCTATTGTACAAGGAAGTACTTATAAAGACCTTAGAAAACAATCGGCTGAATATATTGCTAATTCGGGAGCTGTTGGAAATGCAATAGGAGGTTTATCCGTTGGTGAACCAGCCGAAGAAATGTATGCCATGACAGATGTAGTTTGTTCTATTTTACCGGAAGAAAAGCCAAGATATTTAATGGGAGTTGGAACACCAATCAATATTTTAGAAAATATTGCGTTAGGTGTAGATATGTTTGACTGCGTTATGCCAACTCGAAATGCAAGAAATGGTATGCTGTTTACAGCACATGGCTCTATAAATATTAAAAATTTAAAATGGGCAGAAGATTTTTCTGCAATCGATGAGATGGGAATAACTTTTGTTGATACGGAATATAGTAAAGCTTATTTACGTCATTTATTTACTGTTAACGAGTTGTTGGGTAAGCAAATAGCAACCATACATAATTTAGGTTTTTATATGTGGTTGGTTCGTGAAGCTAGAAAACATATATTAGCAGGCGATTTCAATGTTTGGAAAAACCAAATGGTTAAGCAAATGGATAATCGACTTTAAACGGGTAAAAATATTGAAACATCGCTTATTTATTGAAGCTGTAAAAGGATGAAAATATTAGATTGGTACATATTAAAGCGCTATTTGTTCACATTTCTTATGATGTTGCTACTGTTTATTCCTATCGGAATAACTGTGCATTTAGCTGAAAAAATTGGTAAAATTTTAGAAAACGAAGTGCCTTTTGGAGAAGTACTTATCTATCTTTTAGATTTTACTATTTATTTTGCGCATTTACTTTTTCCTTTATTTTTATTCTTATCTGTAATTTGGTTTACTTCAAAATTGGCTAATAATACAGAAGTTATTGCTTTTTTAAGTTCGGGTGTTTCGTTTTCCAGATTTTTACGTCCTTACATGATTGGAGCTACAATTGTTGGAGCTTTGTCTATTCTTTTAGGTTTATATTTAGCGCCAAATGCAAGTAAAGGTTTTAACGATTTTAGTTATAAATACCTTAAAAAGGGGAGAAGTGCGGTTGAAAACACCAATGTTTTTAGACAAATTAATGATAACGATATTATATACGTTAGTAGTTTTGACGTTAAAAATAGTATAGGTCGAAATTTTACGTTAGAACATTTTGAAAAGAATAAGCTTGTTTATAAAATTTCTGCAGATAAGATTAAATATGTTGAAAACGATTCATCTTCAACTTACGAATTAACCAACTACACCAAGCGCATTATTGGTCAAAACGAAGATGAATTAGGAATATTAAAGCAAAAAGACACCCTGTTTGCTTTCGATGTAGGCGATTTAATTCCAGAAATATACGCAGCAGAAACCAAAATGTATGGCGATTTAAAACAATTTATTGACAAAGAGGAAGCTAGAGGTTCATCAAATGTTGGGCGATTTAAATTAGTTTTATATAGAAAATGGAGTTTGCCAGTTTCAGTATTCATTTTAACAATTATAGCCGTTGCGGTATCTTCAAAAAAACGACGAGGTGGTATGGGCGTTAACCTAGCCGTTGGTATTTGTATAGCAATGATATTTGTGTTTTTCGACAAAATATTTGGAGTTATGGCAGAGCAATCAGATTTTAATCCACTTATTGCGGTTTGGTTTCCAAATATTATTTTTGGAATTTTAGCTGCTTATCTTTTGTACAATGCCAAACGCTAATCTTAAAGATTATTTTCATCTACATATCCTTGTTTTTATTGCTGGTTTTACTGCAATTTTAGGGGAGTTAATTACTATAACTGCAATTCCGTTAGTTTGGTTTCGCATGTTAATGGCTTTTATTTTAATGATAGTTTACGTCAAGTTTACTAAAGTAAATTTAAAGATTAGTCCCAAATCTATTTTAAGGCTTTCATTTGCAGGTGTTATTATAGCATTACATTGGATTACTTTTTTTGCATCCATAGATGCATCAAATGTGTCTACAACTTTAGCAGTGGTTTCAACAGGAACCTTTTTTGCATCGATTATAGAGCCTATTATTTATAAACGTAAAGTATTATGGTACGAAATTCTATTCGGAATGCTCGTAGTTGTTGGAGTTTGTATCATTACACAAAGTGAAATAGAGTATCTTACAGGTATTCTTTTAGGGATTTTGTCTGCTTTCTTTTCGTCTTTGTTCGCAGTACTTAACGGTAGTTTTCTTAAAAAACATTCTGCAACTGTTATTTCATTTTACGAATTTATTAGTGGTGTACTATTCATCACAATTTATATTGTTTTTTTTGGTGGAGGGTTTTCAAAAGAGTTTTTCAGTTTAAGCACTTCCGATTTTTGGTATCTTTTCATATTGGCATCCGTCTGTACAACATATGCATTTATAGCTTCTATTTACATTATGAAAACAATAAGCCCTTATACGGTGATGCTTACCTATAATTTAGAACCTGTTTATGGTATTGTTTTAGCTTTAATATTATTTCCTGAAAAAGAAAAAATGAGTCCAACATTTTATTATGGAGCTCTAGTTATTATTGTTGTCGTAATATTAAATGTAGTTGCTAAAAATAGCAGAAAGTTAAAAAGAATTCGCTCATAATGTTTTTACAAAATTAAAGTTTTTATATTTGCAGACTAACTCTAATAATCAGTCAAAACAAATTTCCTATGGAATATTTAGAATTTGAACTCCCAATAAAAGAGCTTGAAGATCAATTACAGAAATGTAGAATTATTGGTGAAGAAAGCGAAGTAGATGTAACAGAAACATGTACGCAGATAGAAAAAAAGCTTAAAGAAGCTCAAAAAGATATTTATAAGAACCTAACGGCTTGGCAACGTGTACAAATGTCTCGTCACCCAGAACGCCCATATACTTTAGATTATATTAGAGCTATTTGTGGTAATTCTTTTTTAGAATTACATGGAGATAGAAGCTTTAAAGATGATAAAGCAATGATTGGCGGCTTAGGGAAAATTGGTGATCAGAGTTTTATGTTTATCGGTCAGCAAAAAGGTTACAATACTAAAACGAGACAATATAGAAACTTTGGAATGGCAAATCCGGAAGGATATCGTAAAGCTTTACGCTTAATGAAATCTGCCGAAAAATTTGGAATTCCTGTAGTAACACTTTTAGATACACCTGGTGCATATCCTGGTTTAGAGGCTGAAGAACGTGGACAAGGTGAAGCTATCGCTAGAAATATTTTAGAGATGACGCGCCTTAAAGTGCCAATTATAACTATAGTTGTTGGTGAAGGTGCCTCTGGAGGAGCCTTAGGCATAGGCGTTGGAGATGTAGTTATGATGTTAGAAAACACTTGGTATTCTGTGATTTCTCCAGAATCGTGTTCGTCTATTTTATGGCGTAGTTGGGAATATAAGGAACAAGCTGCAGAAGCTTTAAAACTTACACCTCCCGACATGAAAAAGCTTAAATTGGTTGACGAGATTATAAAAGAACCTCTTGGTGGTGCACATCGTGATCGTACAAAAACATTTACATCCGTTAGTAATGCCATTACAAAACATTATGAGGTGCTAAAAAAGTTATCACAGAAAGATTTAGTTGCTCAACGAATGGATAAATATTTGCAAATGGGAGTTTATAAAGACTAAACACCCTAAAACATACTTAAGAAAAAATCTGAAGTTACTTACTTCAGATTTTTTTTATGCTTATTCACAATTTTTTTAAGTTATTAACAGTTAAATTGTTAACGAACGGTTAACAATCGAAGACCTCAAAATCTTTAAACCTACTTCAATTTTAATTACTTTCGCAGTCATGAAACAACCAAACCCCGTTCAGGGATATAAAGTCGATAAAAGCACCATTATTAGCCTTGAAAAAGGAAAAATACCTCCGCAAGCTATTGATTTAGAGGAAGTTGTTTTAGGGGCCATGATGATTGATAAAAAAGGTGTTGATGAAGTAATCGATATTTTAGCACCTGATGCATTTTATAAAGAGGCCCACCAACATATATTTGAAGCTATTTTTACGTTGTTTGAAAACAGTGAGCCGGTCGATTTATTAACCGTTTCAACGCAGTTAAAGAAGAACTCGAAGTTAGAACAAGCAGGAGGTGATTTTTACCTCATTTCGTTAACTCAAAAAGTGTCATCTTCGGCGCATATCGAGTTTCACGCACGTATTATTTTACAGAAATTTATTCAGCGTAGTTTAATAAAAATCTCGAATGAAATTATTGAAGATGCTTACGATGAAACTAAAGATGTTTTCGATTTATTAGATACAGCAGAATCTAAATTATATGAAGTAACCCAAGGAAATATTAAAAAATCGAGTGAAACAGCTCAAGATTTAGTAATCCAGGCGAAAAAGAAAATTGAAGAAATCTCGAATAAAGAAGGTTTAAGTGGTATTCCAACAGGATTTACCAAACTTGATAAATTAACATCGGGATGGCAACCTTCAGATTTAATTATCGTAGCTGCACGTCCTGGTATGGGAAAAACGGCCTTGACGTTATCTATGGCACGAAATATTGCGGTAGATCAAAATGTACCGGTGGCTTTTTTCTCTTTAGAGATGGCTTCTGTACAGTTAATTATGCGTTTAATTTCTAGTGAAACCGGCTTATCTTCAGAGAAATTAAGGACAGGAAAACTTGAAAAACACGAATGGGAACAACTTAATGTAAAGGTTAAAGGTTTAGAAAAAGCACCGTTGTTTATTGATGACACACCGTCGCTTTCCATTTTTGATTTACGTGCAAAAGCGCGTCGTTTATCGTCGCAGCATGGTATAAAGCTTATCATGATTGATTATTTACAGTTAATGACGGGTGGATCTAACCATGGTGGAAACCGTGAACAAGAAATTTCAATGATTTCTCGAAACCTTAAAGCTTTAGCAAAAGAATTAATGGTGCCTGTAATTGCGCTTTCGCAATTATCACGTGCCGTGGAAACGCGTGGTGGAAGTAAGCGTCCGTTGCTATCCGATTTACGTGAATCTGGTGCGATTGAGCAGGATGCCGATATTGTAAGTTTTATTTACCGTCCAGAATATTATAAAATTGATGAATGGGATGATGATGAACGCTCTCCAACTGAAGGTCAAGCTGAATTCATTATAGCAAAACACCGTAATGGTGGTTTAGAAAATATTAGATTAAAGTTTATCGGAAACTTAGGTAAGTTCGATAATTTAGATGATTTTGATTCTCCATTTGAGTTTCATTCTAAAATGAATGCAGCCGCAAACGATGATACCTTCCAAGCCGATAATTTTAAGGCCAGTCCAGATCAAGCTTTTGGAAGTTCGTTTAATGATGATGATAACGATGTACCGTTTTAAACTATAAGGTTTTGTTCAATTAATTTGAATAAGTTTGTTCATGATAATTATTAGAATAAGATTATTATCTCATCATCTAGAATCGTTAATACTGTTTTTTATCTCCGCAAAAATTAAGTATCTTTCGCTTATATAATTAAATTTCTCAGTTGTTTTTCTTAAAATTAACTGAGAAATTATTTTTAGGCAATCTCAAATTGAAAAAAATAATCCTCACATTATTATTTATATGCTTGGCATGTAAAACTTACGCATCCTACATTCTTATACCAATGGGGGTCGATAATCAAAAAAATCATTTAAAAGCTTACGGAATAACGTATTGGGTTCTAAATAAAGAACTTAAAGTAAAATGGCTTCTCAATTATCAAGGAGGTTCTTTTTTATTGCCAGATACGGAAGATATTCAAAGAGAATGTCAAATTCGAGGCGTTTCTTTCAATGTTATCTCTAACGATAAAGCGGAAAGTATTTTGGAAGATATAAGTAGTCCAAGCCAAAATATGGAAGCCGTAGTTTTAGAAAAAGCACCTAAGATTGCTGTATACACGCCAGAAGGAAAATTACCATGGGATGATGCTGTAACTATGGTTTTAAACTATGCTGAAATTCCATATGAAACCGTTTACGATGAAGAGGTTTTAAATGATGGGCTTTTATTATTCGATTGGTTGCACTTACATCATGAAGATTTCACGGGACAATATGGTAAGTTTTACGGAGCTTATCGTGCCGCACCTTGGTATATAGAAGAAAAGAAGCTAACTGAGGGTCGAGCTTCAAAATTAGGTTACAATAAAGTTTCCGAAGAGAAATTAGCTGTGGCATTAAAAATTAGAGATTATGTTGTTGGTGGTGGTTTTATGTTTGCCATGTGTAGTGCTACGGATAGTTTTGATATTGCCTTATCGGCTGAAGGAATAGATATCTGTGAGCCAATGTTTGATGGTGATGGGAGCGAAGCAGGCTATCAAAACAAAATAGACTTCAATAAAACGTTTGCATTTACTAATTATCAATTGGAAAGAAGTCCAACAACCTACGAGTTTTCTTCTATTGATATGACTCCAAAACGGAGGATTACAAAAACTACAGATTATTTTTCACTCATGGAGTTTTCGGCAAAATGGGATCCAATTCCAACCATGTTGTGCCAAAACCATACAGCTTTAGTTAAAGGTTTTATGGGGCAAACTACATCGTTCACTAGAGATGAAATAAAATCTAATGTTTTGGTCTTGGGTGAAAACAAAACCAATGGTGAAGCAAAATACATTCATGGCATTAAAGGAAAAGGATTTTTTACCTTTTATGGTGGTCATGACCCTGAAGATTATCAGCATCGAGTTGGCGATCCAAAAACCGAACTTGATTTACACCCAACATCTCCTGGTTATAGGTTAATTTTGAATAATGTCTTATTTCCTGCGGCTAGAAAGAAGAAGCAGAAAACCTGATGATAGCTGAATATATTATATTTCAAATAAATAAACTTCAAAAAACTAAAATCATGGCATCAAAAAAAGCAATACTTAATAAAATACAAATAGTACTTACCAATCATTTTAAAACTCCCGAAGACGCTTTCAATTTTTTTGATAAAAGTGGGGATGGTAAATTATCGAAAAGTGAAATTGTAGTATTATTAAAAGAAGCCGAAATTAATGGATTTATCCGCGGATTAGTATCATCTAAACTTATAGACGGTTATGATAAGGATGGCGACGGAAAAATAGATTGGAAAGAGTTTAAAAAGGCTATAGCTGAAATTGCGAAAGATGTTAAGTAATCTCAATATATTTTCTTTTAAATGAAAATTTTTCAAAAAGAGATTAAATTAAAACCATATCCACGAGGTTTTCATTTAATAACGGATACCATTTTAGGAACGATTCCAGAAATTAGTCAAATTAATTTTGGACAGCTACAAGTTTTCATAAAGCATACATCTGCGAGTTTGTCTATTAACGAAAATGCAGATAGCACGGTAAGAACAGACTTTGAAAGTCATTTTAATAAAATGGTTCCTGAAAACGCACCGTATTATAAACATACTTATGAGGGAAGTGATGATATGCCTGCTCACATTAAGGCATCTTTATTAGGAGCTTCAGTACAAATACCCATCACTAATGGAAAATTGAATTTAGGTATTTGGCAAGGTATTTATTTATGCGAACACCGAGATTATGGTGGCTCTAGAGAAATAGTTATAAGTGCTTTCGGTTTGTAGATTATTACATTTAATTTATGAGATTAGTTACGTTGCGCTATTATAGAACGCTTAAATAAATCTTAACAAACAAGCCATTATTATAAGTACAAAAAAACAGCTTATCTAATTTAGATAGGCTGTTTTTTTGTTACTAGCTTTAAATATTGATTATTGTACTTGTTTAAACTTAACAATAATGCTTGTTATTTCAATTTCTTGAAAGGTAATTCTATTAGTATCGACTTATTTAAAAGTATTAAAAAAAGGATAGAACTATTAAAACAAGGTTACATCCATCGTAAAGTTTCAAATTTCATTAAATACATTTTATAAATGAAAAATATATTTATCTTATTATTCGTAGTTTTTGGATATTCAATTTATGCCCAACAAACTCATTTCAATACTAAAAAAGGTTTCGTAATTGAAGGATTTGATGTTGTTTCATATTTTGAGAGCACACCCCAAAAGGGAAGTGATAAATATGTGAGTTCTTATAAAGGAGCAAAGTTTAAGTTTTATTCACAGAAGAATTTAAACACTTTTAATAATAATCCAGAAATGTATATACCACAATATGGTGGATACTGCGCTTATGCAGTTGCTGTAAAAGGAGAAAAGGTTTCAATAGACCCAGAAACTTTTGAAATAAGGGATGGCAAATTATATCTTTTTTATAATTCTTGGGGTATTAATACACTTAATTCTTGGTTAGATGAGTCTCCAAATAGTTTAAAAATAAAAGCCGATAATAATTGGAAACATCTCGATTAAAATTAAATAGATGAATTTACTAATTTATTTTCTTATTGGTTTTACAGCTGCCGTAATTGGAGCGTTACCTTTGGGCACAACAAATGTTGCGGTAATAAATACAACTATTAAAGAAAACGTACAGAATGCACTAAAAATTATATATACAGCGGCATTAGCAGAACTAATTTTAATTGTTTTTGCTATTATATTTAATAGCCAAATAGAAGTATTTATTAAAATGAATATTTGGTTACAATATACAATTGTGGTCATTTTGTTAGTTGTAGGTATTGTTCTTTTATCAGGTAGAACAGAATGCGTTAAAGATGAAAATGACGAGTGTATAATTATTAAAAAAAGAAGAACGCCGATATCAAAAGAAATGCTTGGTTTCTTTTTAGGTTTAGTTAATCCAACAGTTCTATTTTACTGGATATTCATAATGTCGTATTTAAATAAAAATATAATCGATTTAAATATTGCAGTAGAGTATCAACTGGTGCTATTGTTTTTAATAGGGGCGTACTTCGGTAAACTTATTGTATTATATGGTTATGGTAAATTTAGTGATGTACTAAAGGTGAGAGTGAAGAATTTAACAACACGTATAAATAGAGTTATAGGAGTCTTATTACTTTGTATTTCTATTTTTCAAATAACTAAATTAATTTATCTATAATATTATAAAGAAACGGTATTTAGAAACCTTAAACGATATTAAATTACAGGTATAAAAAAATCCGATTCAATTAAGAATCGGATTTTTTTTTATTAAGCGAATAATATGTTTTACAATAGGCGAAACGCCTTATTTTACTTTCTCGATAACAGCTTTAAAAGCTTCAGGGTTGTTCATTGCTAAATCGGCTAAAACCTTACGGTTTAATTCGATGTTGTTAGCTTTTACTTTTCCCATAAATTGAGAATAAGATAAACCATGTAAACGGGCTCCTGCGTTAATACGCGTGATCCATAATGCACGGAATGTTCTCTTTTTTACTCTACGGTCTCTGTACGAATATTGCATCGCTTTGTCAACCGCATTTTTTGCTACTGTCCAAACGTTTTTACGACGTCCAAAGTAACCTTTTGCTTGTTTTAGAACCTTTTTTCTACGGGCTCTTTTTGCTACAGAATTTACTGATCTTGGCATAATTTTAATTGTTTTTTTGTAGTAGGCGGCCAATAAATTGACACTTCTTAAATTTGAGCCTAACTCCAGGGTTTATAATTTATTTAACCAACGTTAAAACTTGTTGTGCTTATTTTAAACGCAACATGGTTTTAATGTTACTTTCGTCTGCTTTATGTACTAATGTATCATGTCGCAGAGCTAGCTTACGCTTTTTAGATTTCTTTGTTAAGATGTGACTCTTAAAAGCGTGCTTTCTTTTTAATTTACCAGTACCTGTAAGCTTGAAACGCTTTTTAGCACTAGATTTTGTTTTCATTTTAGGCATTTTTTTCTCCTAGATTTTAATTATTTCGCTTAATTATTGTACTGCCGAATTTGATTCGGCATCTTATCTTTATCCTAATAAATTAGGGTAATTTACTTTTTGGGTGCAATAAACATTGTCATACGTTTACCTTCCAATCTTGGCATTTGTTCTACTTTTCCAAGTTCTTCAAGATCTTGAGCTAAACGTAGTAACAGGATTTGGCCTTGTTCTTTAAATATAATAGAACGTCCTTTAAAAAACACAAAAGCTTTTAGTTTTGCGCCTTCTTTAAGGAATTTTTCGGCATGCTTCCTTTTAAATGCGTAATCATGATCATCAGTTTGAGGTCCAAAACGAATCTCTTTGATAGTCACTTTTGTAGCTTTAGATTTTAAAGCTTTATCACGCTTCTTTTGTTCGTAAAGAAACTTTTTATAGTCCATAACCTTACAAACAGGGGGCTCAGCATTTGGTGATATTTCTACAAGATCTAGTCCTTGTGTGTCAGCTATTCGCATAGCGTCACCTTTGGTATAAATACCAATTTCCACGTTGTCTCCTACAAGACGCAGTTTTTGTGCTGTAATTTTAGAGTTTATCTTGTGTTTATCCTCTTGTGAAACCCTTCTCGGTTGATGTCTTCTTCTAATTGCTATGGCCTTAAAATTTTAAATTAAACTTAATTGTATGTTATTCTTAAAACGTTTTTAACGTCTTTTTAATATCTTCTTTTATTATCTGAGAGAAGTCTTCAACGGAAATCATTCCTAAATCTGCTCCGCCGTGTTGGCGTACAGATATTTTGCCTTCTTGCTCTTCTTGTTCCCCTATAATAATCATATACGGGTGTTTTTGCATTTCAGATTCTCTAATCTTCTTCCCAATAGTTTCATTTCTATGGTCTACAAGGGCGCGAATTTCGTCATTTTCTAGGAGATTTAAAACTTTTTCGGAGTATTTTTCATATTTCTCACTAATAGACAAAATAATTACCTGCACAGGCATAAGCCAAAGCGGGAAGTTTCCTCCTGTATGTTCCAATAATAATGCCACAAAACGCTCTAAACTACCAAAGGGAGCTCGGTGTATCATAACAGGGCGGTGAAGCTCGTTATCACTGCCTTTATACGATAAATCAAACCGTTCGGGAAGGTTGTAATCTACCTGAATAGTACCTAATTGCCACTTTCTTCCTAAGGCATCTTTAACCATAAAATCTAGCTTTGGGCCGTAAAAAGCAGCCTCACCAGTTTCAATAACAAAATCTAATCCTTTATCAGTAGCTGCATTAATAATTGCTTGCTCTGCTTTTTCCCAATTGGCAACATCACCAATATATTTGTCGGGATTTTCAGGATCTCTTACAGAAACTTGAGCCGTAAAATTTTCAAAACCTAAAGAACCAAAAACATAAAGAACTAAATCAATAACATCTTTAAATTCTTTATCCAATTGTTCTGGCATACAAAATATGTGTGCATCATCTTGAGTAAAACCTCTAACACGGGTTAAACCATGCAGTTCACCACTTTGTTCATATCTATAAACGGTACCAAATTCAGCATAACGCTTTGGTAAATCTTTATAACTCCATTGAAAGCTGTTGTAAATCTCACAGTGGTGTGGGCAGTTCATGGGTTTAAGTAAAAACTCTTCACCTTCTTTAGGGGTAGTTATCGGTTGGAAACTATCAGCTCCATATTTTTCATAATGCCCAGAAGTAACATAAAGTTCCTTTTGTCCAATATGTGGTGTAATTACCATTTCGTAACCCGCTTTCTTTTGTGCAGCTTTCAAAAAGTTTTCTAAGCGTTCACGTAAAGCAGCACCTTTTGGTAACCAAAGCGGTAAACCTTGGCCAACTTTTTGCGAAAACGTAAACAACTCTAATTCTTTACCAAGTTTTCTATGATCGCGTTTTTTAGCCTCTTCAAGTAAAGCTAAATATTCAGTAAGGTCCTTTTGTTTCGGGAACGATGTTGCGTAAACACGAGTTAATTGTGGTTTATTTTCATCACCTCTCCAATAAGCACCAGCAACACTTAAAATTTTAACAGCTTTTATAATCCCGGTATTTGGTATATGTCCGCCACGGCATAGATCTGTAAACGTTGAGTGATCGCAAAATGTAATGGTGCCATCCTCTAAGTTTTCAATAAGTTCCGTTTTAAATTCGTTTCCTTTATATAACTCTAAAGCCTCCGCTTTGCTAGCCGAACGCATTTTAAATTCATGTTTTCCACGAGCAATCTCCAACATCTTGGTTTCAATAGCCTTAAAGTCCTTTTCCGAAACTGTATGCTCGCCAAAATCTACATCATAATAAAACCCATTATCAATAGCAGGTCCAATCGTTAACTTTGCATCAGTATATAACTCTTCAATAGCTTGAGCTAAAACGTGAGCCGAACTATGCCAAAATGCAGTTTTCCCTGCATCGTCCTTCCAAGTATATAAAACCAGCGAACCATCCGTCGTCAAAGGCGTAACAGTTTCAATAGTTGTACCATTAAAATTTGCCGAAATCACGTTTCTAGCAAACCCTTCGCTAATACTTTTCGCAACATCCATAGGTGTCACGTTCTCATCAAACGTTTTCACGCTGCCGTCAGGTAATGTAATATGTATCATAAAATAATTTAAATCTCTTGCAAAGATAATAGTATAAACAAACCCACACAATATATATGTATGTAATAATTTAAATAGAATAATTTGAGCGTTACTCTAGCTGCACTTTTAGTGTTGCAGCCAGAGTCGGGCTTTCACTACTCGCTTTTTTGTGTTGCATAGGTGCAACAACACAAAAAGAGCTCAAACAAGCCGTTCAATCCCTAACGCGAGAGGTAACCCGTGAAATTTGTCTTTAATTATTGAGTTAAAGGTATTCTACAAATAGAAAGATATACATATATATGGATAGTAAAATAATTAGATATATAAATAAGGTTAGGAGGTAGGCTAACTGGTTAATTATAGAAAGAAATTTAATATCTATATAAGGAGTACTAACAATATTATAATTAAGGTAAAAGGTTAGAATTGAAAAAAGAGATGAATAAAAGGCATTATTAATATGTCTAGCGTATTATTAAATATGAATTTTTATCGTATCCCTAAAATAAAGAACAGTTTAATAAAAATCACACTCACAAACACACTATAAAACAATCCAAATG